>JAEYTW010000268.1 GCA_023433835.1 Pseudomonadota bacterium
GGATTGCTCCAGCATCTGGGAGAACATCTTGCCCGCATCGAAAGTCGGGATGGGCGGCGCGCCGCGCGCGTTCGGCGTATCGGCGGCTTTCGTGCGGGAGGCGGACAGGATGTCGATGGCCATGGCCTTTTGCCCTTGTTCGGGTTCGCTGGCCGTCTTCTGGCAAGGGGCGTGCCAGACCGGGCATGGCGGTCGAGCATCAGGAGAATCAAGGGGTTGTCGGATGAATACTGCCGCGCCACCTCAGGGCGCCGGCGGGCCTGCGGCAAGATTTGCCGAGCCAGGCCTTGCCGCCCGCCGGTTTCGCCCTATTATCCCGGCCTTGGATCAGAACCCTTGGGACACCCGATCGTGAAGCGCATGCGCGTCGTCGTCGCCATGTCGGGCGGCGTCGATTCCTCGGTTACCGCCGCCCTGATGAAGCAGGCCGGTCACGACGTGATCGGCGTGACGCTGCAGCTCTATGACCACGGCGTGGCCGTGGCGAAGTCGGGTGCGTGCTGCGCCGGCCGCGACATCCACGATGCGCGCCGCGTGGCCGAGATGCTCGACATTCCCCATTACGTGCTGGACTACGAAAGCCGCTTCCGCGAGGCGGTGATGGAGGAATTCGCCGACAGCTACCTGGCCGGCGCCACGCCGATTCCCTGCGTGCGCTGCAACCAGACGGTGAAGTTCCGCGACCTGTTGTCGACCGCCCGCGACCTCGGCGCCGAGATCATGGTGACCGGCCATTACGTGCGGCGCGTCGAGGGGCCGTCCGGGCCGGAATTGCATCGCGGCGCCGATCCGGCGCGCGACCAGAGCTATTTCCTGTTCGCTACCACGCGCGAACAGCTCGATTTCCTGCGCTTCCCGCTGGGCGACATGCCCAAGGACGAGGTCCGGGCGCTTGCGACCGGGATCGGCCTGCCGGTGGCGGCCAAGCCCGACAGCCAGGATATCTGCTTCGTGCCGCAGGGCCGCTATACCCAGGTGATCGAACGGCTGCGCCCGGGTGCCGCCGAACCCGGCGAGATCGTCGACCTGCAGGGCCGGGTGCTCGGCCGCCATGACGGCATCATCCATTTCACCATCGGCCAGCGCCGCGGCCTCGGCGGCGGCGGGGCGGAACCGTTGTTCGTCCTCAAGCTCGACGCGTTGCGCCGCCGGGTGATCGTGGGCCCGCGCGGCGCCCTGCAGTGCGCCGGCTTCGAGATGGACGAGGTCAACTGGCTCGGCCCCGACCTCTCGCCCGGCGAGGAGATCGCGGCGGCGATCAAGGTGCGCTCGAGCCGGATGCCGTCGCCGGTGCGCGTCCGCCTCGAATCGGACGGCCGCGCCCATGTCACGTTCCTGACGCCGGAAGAGGGCGTCGCCCCCGGCCAAGCCGGTGTCGTCTATGACGGCGACCGGGTGCTGGGCGGGGGATTCATCCGCCGGACGATCTCGGTGTTCGACGGGCTTGACAAGCAGGAGGCCCTGCCTCTATCAGTTGCCCCGCTTCCGGCGGCGGAGTAGCTCAGTCGGTAGAGCAGCGGACTCATAAGCCGTTGGTCGCCGGTTCAAGTCCGGCCTCCGCCACCACTTTTCACACTTGCGCCGGAAGCGAATTCACACTTTGGCCGTCGAACGCGCCCGCTCCTTGCGGGCCTGGCGCTTCGTCTGCGCCGATTCGGCCATCGCCTCGGTGGGCATGACATAGATGCCGACCGACCCGCGTTCGGCGTGGCCGCCTACCGCCCGGATCTCGTCGTCGGTGGCGCCGCCCTCGCCGATTTCGGTCAGGGCCGTGCGCCTCAGGTCGCGCAACTGCAGCTCCGCCGGCAGGGCGGCCGCGGTCCGGACCTTGGCGATTTCGTGCGCCAGGTACGATTCGCCGTAGGGTACGCCGGTTGCCTCGGTCAGGATGATGAAGCCATCGCCGCCGTCGATCGGCCGGATCGCATTGAGCTCGGCGGCCAGCGCCGCGGCGACGGCCACCCGCACCAGCTTGCCCGTCTTGGCCTGGCGCACCAGGAAGGTGGCGCCATCCCAGCGCGACCACCGGATCAGGCGCACGTCGGCGGGGCGTTGGGCGATTTCGTAGGCGATCCAGATCGTGAGGCCGAGGCTCGGCCGGTTGCGCAGGCGCGCCGTCTTGACGAACAGGTCGACGTGCTCGGGCATCCAGCGCACGTCGCGGATCTTCGGTCGGGTGAGGCGTAGGCGCAGGGCCGGATTGTCGGGACGGACGCCTTCGTCAAACGCGAAGGCCATCAGCACCTGCCACGCCTTCATATGCCGATTCGCCACCGTCAGCCCGTAGGCCTTGCGCAACTCGCGATAGGTGCCCTTCAGATCCTTGCGCGTGACCTCGGTCACGATGACGTGGGGCGCCTTGGCGAGGATCAGGTCGAAGCTCTGCTGGTAGTCTTTCTTGGTCCGGGCGGCGAGGCCGACGGGCGCCGGCTCGGTCCAGCGCGGCTCGCCCTGATAGAGCTCAATCAGCTCGGCGATGGAGCCCGGCAGCGCCGGCGGGCGCCCCGACGGTTCGCGCCGGGCCGCGTCGACCTGGCGGTTGAGCGTCTGGGCCCGTGCAGCCGCCTTGACCGCATCCTTGCCCAGCGCCTCGGCGACGAAGCCCAGCGCCTTGACGGCCGGCGTCGGCTGCCAGTAGTAGGCGCCGCTGATCATCCGCACGCGCTTGATGCGCAGTTCGATCAGCGCCACGACACCTCGGCAAGGCCGCTGCCGGCCGCCGCCTTGATCCCCGAAAGCTGGTCGAGCCGCCGATCGAGGGCGACGCGATCGAAGTAGCGGCGCTGGCGCGCCTTCCCGGCCATGCTGGCCAGGCGGACCGGCGCCGGCATGTTGCCGGCCTCAACCTCGGCCCGGAAGATGGCGAGCGGCAGCCCCACGTGCTCGGCCGCCGCCGCCTCGGAGAGCAGCCGCCCGCTCATTGCCGATCGCAATAGCCCGGCAGATCGTAGGCGACCCGCCGCGGCGCGATCATCTCGATCGGACCGTAGATGCCGCCCGAGAACGCCGGGCAGTCGCGGGCCAGGCCGGCGCCGACCATCTCGGCGCCGAGGTCGAGCCCGTGCACCGAGCACATGGCGACGATCCGGTTGTGCGACCGGGCATGGCTGTCGATGCAGGACACCCGGCCCAGCGCGACGAGCTCGGCCATGTAGGCCTTCGCCTCGCGGCCTCCGGCCTCGCGCAACTCGGGCGCCGCGATGCCCCAGATGCGGATGCGCCGATCGCCGATATGGATGGTGTCGCCATCGATGGCGCGGGCCTTCCCGGCGATATCGGCCGCCGATGCCGGCACGACGGCCAACACCAGCAGGATGGCGGCGGCGATCGTCCTCATGCCGCCTGCTCCCCGATGTCGGCGCCGGGCTCCCAGTCCAGCGGCGGTGCGGTGCGCTCGCGAGCGGCACGAGCGGCCGCGTTAATTTTTTCCGCCAGATCGGGGTGCGCCTTCGACAGCCGTTCGGCGTGCTGGCCGTAAGTCTGCGTCCAGGCTTCCAGCGCCTCGGCGGTGACGATGCTGTCGAGATGGCGGATCTGGCCCGCGACCCAATCCTCTGACTTCAGGCGCTGCTCGGTTTTCCCGGGCTCTACGGTGCCGCCCTGGCGCCCTTGGTGCTCGGCGCCACGGGCCCAGGTCGCGAGGGCCTGGCCCAGCTTCTCGCCGAGCTGGTCGCCGCCATTGATCATCGGCCGTAACGGCTCCGGCAGCTTCGTCGCCTGGGCGGACAGATCCGGCTTGCCGTTGGCGCCCGGCGGCAGGACGAACATTGCCGTCATCTCGTACCCGAAATCGTCGCTGCAGATCGGCTGCCAGCCCATGGAAATCGGCTCGATCTTGCCGCGATCATTCTTCACAAGGGCGAGCTTATCCTTCGCCCGAAAACAGAACACGAAATGCACCGGCAGTTGCAAGAGCGCATGCACCATCTTGCGGTGCTCGGCCTTCGGCTTGATCCATGCCGAGAATTTGCAGGCCTCGCGCTTCTTCCAGTCGTCGCCGGCCATCCTGGTCAACTCGGCTTCGTGCATCTCGAGGATGCCGCCGACGCCTTCGTGCTCATGGCTGGTGCTGTCGATGACGATGACGTTCGCGCCGGCGGCGACGGCCGCCTGCACCGCGTCGAGATAAGCCTGCGGCGTGAACGGTGCGACCAGGTCGCCGTGCATGAACTGGAAATTGTCGGCGTAGTGCAGGGCGCGGCGGGCCTCGGTATCGATGACGCAGACCTTGCCTTGCGGGCCGGCGATGCCGCGGGCGACGCGCAGGGCGGAGAACGTCTTGCCGGAGCCGGACGGGCCGGCGATGCCGATCAGCAGGGGCACGTCGGCGCGCACGGCCGGGCGGAACTGGAACGTCATGGGGTTGCCTCCGATTTCGGCGCGCTGACGGGCGCCTGCCAGTTGAGCATGAGCTTGCGGATGTCTTCGCCGCTCTCGCGGTCGACCTCGTCGCGCACGGCCTCTTCGTCGTTGCGGCGCTGCATCCAGACGGGCGCGCCGAGATGGGCGACACGGCCGACATAGCCGGGCCAGGCGCGGTGGCGCATGCACCAGGCCCAGGTGTGCATGGCCTTGTTGACGCGGGATTCGGCGAGCTGGGCCGCTTCGGGCGAGAGGTCGAAGACATTCAGGGCATAGGGCGGCTCGATCTCTTGAACCACGAAACGGAAGATCGGGCGCCGAACGTCGAGCACGGCCGAGATGCCGCGGCGATAGAAAGCGTGCTGCAGGTGATGGCCGACGCCGAACACGACACGCTCGAAATCGCCGGCCGCGGCCGAGGTGGTCGACTTGAAATCGTAGAAGACGTTGCCGGCGATCGGCTGCCAGTCGAGCTTGGCCCGGCACCAGATCGACCCGCCGGCGCCGTCGGCCTCCGACCAGATCAGCGTCTGCTCCGGCTTGCCGAGCAGGAAGGCGTCGGACGCTTCCTTATGCCGGGCGAGCTGCGCCTTGGCGGCGCCAGCCATCGACCGGACCTGATCGAACTGGTGACGCAGCAATGGCACGCGGCCGGCCGCTCGGGCGGCATCGCGCGCCGTCTTCGCCGCGCCTTTGCGCCAGTCGTCGAAACCGTCGATCACCTCGATCGCGTCACCACCGCGCAGCAGGTAATCATGGGCGGCCGACCCGAGGTCGAACCCGGGGTCGTGATCCGGCTCGAAGTCAGGATTGAGCCGCGGGTGCGCCAGCCAGGCGTGGCGAGGCGTGCGCGTGTCGAGCCGCTTGACGATGCTGCTCGACAGCGACGGCTCCGGGCACGGGTCGGCGTGATAGACCTCGTCGGGGAGATCGTAGACGCCGACCGCGTCTGGCCCGGTGAACCGCATCACGCAGCCCTCAGGGCGGCGATGGCGGCTTCGTGCAGTTCGATTTCGATATCGGTCATCATCTGCACGTATTCGTCCGGCGGCTCGTCACCGCCCTCGTCGAGGCCTTCGGTAACCTTCCGGAGCAAGCCGGCTGCGCCACCGAAGAAGGCAAGCCGCATTTGCCCCAGCTGGAATTCCGAAGCCCCTTCCGGAATGCAACTCTCGCGGAATTCCTGCCAGCATTCCTCGATATGCTTGCGCTCGGCCATGGCTCAGGTCTCCATCGCCGGCTGCCACTGCTCGACCGACAGCCCGAACGTCCAGGCCACAGCCTCGCGGCAGGTGCGCACGGTCGGCGGCACGCGGAGCATGTAGGTTTTCAGGCTGCCGTCGAGCTCGGGGCTGGCGTTGACCAGCTCGACCATGACGATCGGTTCATCGTCAGGCACGTTCCGGCGGTAAAGCCGGCCGGGCCCGAAGCTGTCGTCGCGGGCGACATAGTCGGCGGCCCAGGGCATGGCCTTGACGATATGCGCGGCCGCGGAGCCTTTGGCCCAGCCCGAGAGCTTGGTGAGCTGCATATCCTCGTCGAGCAGTTCGGCTCCGGCGTCCTTCAGGTAGGCGGCCGCGCCGATCAATCCATCGGGCCGGCCCGCGTTGCGGCCATAGCGCTCGACCATGACGCGCCGCACCTCCGCATTGGCCTCGGCATCGACCGAGGCGACGGTGATCTGCTCAGGGTGCTCGACGATCCACCAGGGCACGCGGGTGCCGCGGATGGCATAAAGCGCCGTGCCGTCGCGCCACCGGCAGAACGGACCGTCATCGCAATGCGGGCGGTTCTGGCTGTCGACCAGCAGCACGGACGGACGGTCCGAGATAATGCAGAAGTCGGCATGCATGATGCGCGGGCCCGACAGCTCGCTGAGAGCTTCCCAGTGCTGCCATTTCGAATAGTCGATATCGAGCTTGGCGACGTGACGGAAGAAGGATAGGTAAGCGCTCCAGCCGCTCCACTGGTTGCCGCCCTGCCACATGCGCCAGGCGTAGCTGGCGCAGCCCAGACCGAATTCGGCACGGTCGCGGAAAAGCTCGCGGGCCAGCGCAACCAGGCCGTCGACATCGAGCTTGTACCACTTGCTGCGGTCAGCAGTAGTGGCGGCGCGCGTGGCGGCGTACGTGGCGGCGTCCGTGGCGGCGTCCGTGGCGGCGCCCGTGGCGGCGCCCGTGGCGGCGTACGTGGCGGCAGCGCCTTTTCGGCGCAGCCACCAGATGCCCGCGGCGAAACCGCCGGCGAACCGCATCACGAACGGGCTCGGCACGAAGACGATGCGGTGATCGGGCGGCGGCTCAAGGCCAGCCGCGCGATAGAGGCCCTTGGCCGCTTCGCGGGCCGCGGCCTTTTCCTCGTCCGTCATCGCCTTCGTCGACATCGCGTTCGCGATCCAGCGATCGCGCCACGGCTCGAGCTGGGCGCGATGCTCGGGCGTCAGTTCATATTTCTTCCGGGGCGCCGGCGCCACCTTGGCGGCGTTAGTGCGGGTCATCTCCATATCCTCCTTGCTCAGTCCTGCACCTGCCGGATCTCTTCCGGGCTGTATTCGCGCTGGATCACCACCTCGTAGTGGCCCGGCGCCAGCGCGATCGTGCCGTGCTCTTCGTGCCGCAGCTCGGCGGCCTCGCCGTCGATGACCAGGAACCGGCGGCCCGGATCCTCGGCCATGAACAGCTTGGCCGACGACTGGCGGATCGCGTGGGCGTGGCCGGTGACCTCGCCGTAGGCCAGCACGACGCGGCCGGCATCGCGCGGGACCTCGGTCAGGCCGGCAGGAAGGGAGGCGACGGCGCGCACCATGACGTCGCCCTGGCGGAAATGCTGCTGGGAATTCATTGCTTGGTCCTTTCGGTTGGAAGTCGGGTTTACGCGGTGAACGGTTCGGCCGGCTCGAGCTTCGAGGCCAGCACGTAGACGGGCGCCCGCTGGCCGTCGAACAGGACCAGCTTGAAGGCGGAATTGATCGCGACGGCCTGGGCGGTGCCGCGCCAGTGCTCGCGGCCGGGGAGGCGGGCGGCCGCGGCCTCGGTGTATTTGACGCGGGCGCTCATCAGATCTGGTCTCCGGCCGGGGCGCAGCGGGCGGTGGTCGACCGGTCGATGCCGGCCGCGCGCATCGTCGCGACGACAGCCTCGATCGCGGCGCACATCTCACGGGACATCGGGCCCGACAGGTCGTGCTGCTCGATCGCCGGCGGCTTGCCGTTGCCGAGCTTCGCCGCGGTCACGACGGTGACGGTCATGCGGGTGTCGCGCTCGGCAGCCGAGATGGGCGAGGGCGCGGCGGCGAGCAGGGCCAGGGCGAGGAGGGTGCGGGCGATCATGCCGCGGTCCTCGCTGGCACCGGCTGATAGCTCGGCGACTGCCAGAGCTTGCTGGTGAGATCGTCGCCGTAGCGCTTGCGCATGGCGTTCATGTAGACGCCGCGCAGCCAGCGCGAGTTGAAGCGCTTCGTGTCGCTGAGCTTCGAGTAGGGCTCGTTCACGCCGTCGTCTTCGATCTCGAAGACCTGCAGCACGTACCGGGTCGCGGCCATGATCAGATCCCCGCGCGCTGGGCGGCGAAGCGCTGATGCTCAGCCTCGACGGCGGTCTGCCGGGTGCGCCATTCGGCGTCGTCGCGGGCGTCCTCGGCGCGGTCGTGGATGCCGGTCCAGATGTCGCCGGGATGGATCGAGCCGAGGTAGCGGTGCTGCGGCTGCTCGACGCGCATCTGCTCGATTTCGGCGAGCATCGCGGCTTCGGAGAAATGCCGGCGATCCTCGGCCTGGGGGCCGAACACGCCGTCGATCAGGAAGAGGTTGACCCAACTGCGCATGGCCGCGCCCCCGAGCTGGCGACGCCGGCCGGGCCAAGTTCGGGAGGAGGCGAACCGGCCGGCGTCGAGATTGCCCGAGCGGTTATCGCGGCGGGCACCAGCGTGGGCTGGCGAGGGTCAGAATTGCGCTAATCTCAAATTACGTCAAGTATGATTTTGCGATAATCTCAATTCATAAACGCCTAGTGAGAAAACCTCCCCTCTAGACCCGCAGGTGAAAATGTCAGAAGAATTTCAAATAAGACCATATATCTCCAAAAAAATACTCAACGATTTTTGTTAAGGCCGTCCAGAGAAAAATGGAGTACATACCGACCTTTATTACTGCTACAAATCCGGTGAAATCCCATTCAACCCTATCAATTTTTCCATTTAGCGCGGAGCATTCGCTCTCAAGTTCCTTAATTCTTCTTTCCAATATCTCTATATCTTGCTTAATCCATTTAATTTCTCGCGGATCGAGCATGATTTCCTCTCTGTAGCCTTAGTTGGTTTAATGGAAAATCGATTGACTCCCCGGAGCAATACGCTGCCCAATTTGATGAACTGCTGATCAGCGGTCGGGGAGGGCGCTGTGGGGGATGAGCGAGCTGATGAGATCTACGAGCAGTACTATGAATTCCTGAAGCGCTGCGGCCTGGGCGATCAGGCAGCGGCGCTCGGTGCGATGGAGAGCACGCTACTGTTCGATGGCGCGCGGGCAGTCGATCTGCCAGAGCGGAGAATCAGTCCGGTTTCTTCACTCGACGTGACCGCCGACGCTTTATCGCCTTGGCGTAAGCGCCCGCCGCCTGTTCGGCGATTTCAGCGAACGTAAGATCCACATGCCTGGTCAGCAGGAACGCGCTCTCAATAGCGGTCTCAAGAAGTTTAATATCTAGCTCGGTATCGTCGTCTTCTTCGGATTTTTCTTCCACGGCATCTTCAAAGAAATTCTTTATAGTTTCGGCTTCTGCCTGACTAATACGACGTTCGCCTGATAACATACGAGTGACGATTGACGGATCGAGCCCTAGGGCTTCCGCCAATTTATTCTTCTTTTTGCCCGACTCCTCGAGCTTCTGCGCGACCCATTCTCTTGTGATCATGCGACGCATCTTTGCGTAAATCGCAACTTGATGCATTGGAGCTTATCGCAAAAATGCGCTTGCGCTAAAATTGAGATAAGCGCAAGAATGCTTGCGCCATGAAAGCCACCGCGACATACGTCATCGATCTGGTTGGGGGCCATAAGGTCGCCGCAGAAATCGCCGGCATCGACGTCAGCCAAGTCTATCGCTGGGTCTACCCACGTGAGCAGGGTGGCTGCGGCGATCACATGCCGGCGCGTCATCAGCCGAAATTCCTCAAGTGGGCGGCCGAGAACGGCAAGAGTGCCGATCTGTCACCGATGGACTTCTTCGATATCCCCACCCCCGCCCCGACCACCGCCGAGGTGGCGGCATGAACCCCGGCCGGCCCCGCGGCATCTCGCCCGTGCCGTTCCCCGGCGTGAGGCATAGCGCGTCGATCATCGCCAAGTTCGGCGGCATCCATTCGACCGCTCGCGCGCTCGGCCACAAGAACCCTACGACGGTCCAGGGCTGGAAAGAACGCGGCGTCATCCCCGCCCGCCAGCAAGCCGCCGTGCTCGCCGCGGCGGCCGAGCTCGGCATCGAGATGGGGCCGGCCGACTTCTTCGACATCGCCCCGGCCGCCGTCACCGCCAGCACCGAGGCCGCGGCATGAGCGCGCGCCAGATCATCACCACGCGCACCCGCGCGCCAGTCCCGTTCGTCGATTGGTGCGCGACCTTCAGCGACTACGACCCCGAGCGCAACGACCCGATCGCCTATGCGGCCACCGAGGCCGAGGCGGTCGCCGAGCTGCTGGCGCAGGTCGACGCCAACCCGATGGAGGCATGAGCGATGCTCCGGGCGCTGCACCTGCTCTCATCGCTCCTTAAACCCAGCCGCGCGAGCGCATCAGCGCAAGCGCCCGAGGGGGAAACGCTTCGATCATTGCCGCCTGCAGAACATGAAGTTGTTCATCGCTGGCAGGCAGATCAATTGTGGCGCCATTCGACAGATGAAGGCGAAGAATGGCTGCTGGTCCGAGTAGCCCGGCCCCAAAATACTCAAATCTCGCGAAATCCGATGCTTCGTAAGCCGTCCCGACTTCTAGCGGCGGCAGCATTCGACGTTTCCTTAGCATTTAAAACCCCAGCTGGTGTGATTGGCCTCCCCAGCGTGGGCGCGGCGGCCGGGGGCGTCAAGTTCCCGGCCGTCACTGCGCGGGTCCCGTCATGACCACCGTCTGGGCCTGCATCATCCTGATCGGCATCGCCGCCTTCGCCTTGTTCGTGGCCTGGGCCGATCAGGATCTGCGCCGGCAGGGCCCGCGATGATCGGCGCGAGCGGGTTGGAGGCGGCGTTCTCGGCCATCTTCGCCTATATCGCGGCAGGCATCGCCTTCGTGTGGTGGCTGATGCGTCGGCCGCCGTGGCGCTGGGATCGCGATCACTGGCACCTCGCCCACAACTGGCTGGCCGTGCTGGCCTATGTCTTCGGTTACGAAGGCGCGCTGGCCGTCGGCCGGGCCATCAAGCGGTGGCGCCGGTCATGACCGCCGCTTTCCGATCCTCCTCACAACCCTCGCTGCGGCGCGGCCCAGGTGCTGCCAGGCGTCCAGCCGTGCCGCCGCGGGGTGTGGGTGCTCAATCCGATCGGGTCGCCGTCTCCTCATGGGCAAACAATCCCATGGGGTCATTCCGAGATGTCGGACAATCCTTCCAAGAGCTTGGAAATCGAGATGACGGCCGCCGCCCGCATCAATGACGATCTGCGCGACTGGATCGCCGCCGTCGCCGGGCCGCGCGGCTGGGGCGACACGCGCGAAAGCTGGCTGGGCCGCGCCGCCCGCCGCCTCGATCTGCCGGCCCGCCGCGTGCGCGCTCTCTTCTACGGCGAGGCGCGCCGCATCGATGCCGCCGAGTACCTGACCATCAAGGCGCGGGCGCAGAACCTCGCGCAGGCCGCCCTGGAGACCGCCATCCATGCACAAACTGCGGAGCTTGCTGCGCTCGCTACGGATCGACTGGTGGCAATGGCTGTCGCGGATGGCGCTGCTGATATCGACCTGGGCCAGCGCCCGGGCCAAACGGCTGATGCCGGCGAGGTGATGCGGTGAGCGCCATCCCGATTTCGCCCGACCTCGCGCCCGTCACCTTCGGGAAGCGCCGCAAGCATTTCGGCTTCATCGCCTTCAGCCGCGGGTCGCGCCGAATCCGCGATGCCGGCCCCGAGCAACAGGCCCAGGCGATCGCCAGCTGGCTGGCCGGACACCAGGTCACCCGCTGCCCGCCCGGCATCGCCTTCGGGGCGAGCAGCATCGACGACGGGATCTATTTCTGATGGCCGCGGTCACCGGCCATCGGTCCGAGGCACCTGCGGGTGCATTCGCCTTCGGGCGTTTCCTCCCTGTAGAGCCTGGCCGGGCGTGCTTCGGTGCGCCCGGCCGATTTTTCTCCCCCACCGAAAGGATCTGACCATGGCGCCGCGCAAGCGCGATCAGGAAGGGGCGCCCGCGCCCAAGGAAAAGACCGTCTTCTCGTGCTCGCCGCACGAACGGAAGGTGATGAAGTCGGCGGCCCGGAAGATCCTCGAGGCGATGGCCGGCATGGAGCCGTTCAAGGCCCAGATCACCGAGGCGCGCGCGAGCGTCAAGGCGCTCGGCATCAAGATGAAACAGTTCAATGTCGCGCTGGCGATCTTCGACCTGGAAAGCGATGACCAGGCGGCGGCGCTCGACGGTCTGAAGAAGGCCTTCGAGGCGCTCGAGCTCGGCGGCACGGTGAACTTCATCGACGTGCTGCAGCAGGCCGCGACGGCGAGCAACGACGTCCAGACCGGCGATGGCGATGCTGACGAGGCGACCGAGCGC
>JAEYTW010000297.1 GCA_023433835.1 Pseudomonadota bacterium
ACGCCCAGCATGCCGAGGTTGAAATTCTGGATCACCGCGCGCTGCCGGTCTTTCGCCATGCCGCGCAGCGTGCACCACAGCGTCGGGATCGCGCCCGAGACGCCACCGATGCCGCCCAGCACGCCGCCGATGAACCCCGCCAGCGCATCGGCGGTCCGGCCGCCGCCGCTGACCTTCGGCAGTTTATGCGCCACCAGCATGACCGGGCAGATCACCGCCAGCAGGCCGCCGAGCGCCAGCTTGAACAGGTTCACGTCCAGCAGCGGCAGGATGCCGATGCCGACGGGAATCCCGGCCAGGCCGCCGAGCACGAAGGGCGCCAGCAGTTTGACGTCGAAGCCGCGCCGCACGGTGAGTGCCGCCAGCAGCTGGCCGCTGAAGCCGCCGAACACCGCCATGGCCGCCGCCAGCTGCGGATCGACCCACCAGGCCCAGACCGCCATCGCCACCATGGCGAAGCCGAAGCCGGACAGGCCCTGGACGAAACCGGCCAGCGCCGCGCCGAGCGCGACGGTGAGATAAAGCGGATCCACGGGATCGGGGACCGGAGGGGATTTACATCATGTTCCGGGTGGCGGTCGGCAGGCTGACCACCAGGCCGTCCAGCGCGTCCGACATGATCAGCTGGCAGCCAAGCCGCGAGGTCTTGGTCAGGCCGAAGGCGAGGTCGAGCATGTCTTCCTCATCCGGCTTGGCGCCGGCCAGCCTGCCGTACCAGTCCGGATCGACGATGACATGGCAGGTCGAACAGGCCAGCGAGCCCTCGCAGGCGCCCTCGATGTCGATGCCGTGCTTGTGGGCGATCTCCAGCACCGACAGCCCGACCGGCGCATCGACCTCGACGCGTTTCCCGTCCGGCTGGATGAAGGTCATTTTCGGCATCGGCGGCAGACTCCAAATCAGGGGCGCCGTCGATATATCGCCCCCCCAGCCCCATCGCAACCCGGCCGGCCGTGCCGCGGGGCCCGACCTAGCGCCGGGCGGCGAACAGTCGCAGCCGCTCGTCGATGCTGTTGGCCACCGACATGGCCCGCTCGAAACCTTCGGCCGACAGGGTCTGACGCGCACTGTCCTCGAACAGGGCCATCCAGCGGTCGAAATGCGCCGGCGCCATCCGCAGATGGGTATGCGCCCCCATGACGCAGCCGCGATAGCCGTCGCTGCCCCGCAAGACCCGCGACCAGAAGGCCCCGACGGTCTGCAGATGCCCGGGCCAGTCGGGGATGGTGGCGGCGAAGAACGGGCCCAGCAGCGGGTCGGCATGGGCCCGGGTATAGAACAGATCGACCAGGGCGCGGACCATGTCCTCGGTCACCGCCTCGTCTGCTTCGGGCGCCTCGATTGCGGCTTCGGCCATGCTCTCCTCCCAGTTCCGATGGAGGGTCAGGCTAGGGCGCAGGGACAGCGGCAGGCATTGCGCAGGATCAAGTTAAACCTTAAAAATATAATGTCGAATCAATATATTATCGACACTATAGAATCTGATGCATTACTTCTGCTTGCGACGCCACAGCTTGCCCCAGGCCTCGATGGCATGGTCGACATCGGCGGGAGAACTCGCCCAGCCCAGGCTGAAGCGGATCGCCTCGCGCGCCGCCGCTTCCGGCAGTCCCATGGCGGTCAGGACATGGCTCGGCGTCACCTTGCCCGAGGAGCAGGCCGAGCCGGCCGAGACCGCGACGCCGGCCAGGTCGAGCGCCATGACCTGGGTTTCGGCCGGCACGCCCGGCATGCCGATGCACAATGTGTTCGGCAGCCGGCCCCCCACTCCATGACTCGGGGCGCCATAGACCGGGGCCTCCGGACAGGCCTCCAGCAGCCCGGCCTGCAGCCGGTCGCGCAGGGCCAGGACCGACTTCATCCCGTAGAGCCCGAACTGGGCGGCGGCGGCGGCGGCCCCGAAACCGGCGATCCCGGGCAGGTTCTCGGTGCCGGCCCGCATCCCCTTCTCCTGCCCGCCGCCCCTCAGGATGGGTGCCGGGGTCCAGTCGTCGCGGGTAACCAGCGCGCCCACCCCGGTCGGTCCGCCCAGCTTATGCGCCGAGAGGGTGAGGAAGTCGGCATCGAGCTGGCTGAGATCGACCGGGATCTTGCCGGCCGCCTGGACCGCGTCGCAGAGCAGCAGCGACTGGTGCGCATGGGCAAGCCGGGCCGCTTCGGCGACCGGCTGGAGCGTACCGGTCTCGTTGTTGGCGAGCATGAGCCCGACCAGGGCCGGGCCCGGATGGGCGGCCTGCGCCGCCCCCAGCGTCGCCTCGATGGCCGCCAGGGACACCGCCCCGTCGGGGCCGGCGACGACCTCGTAGGTCGGCAGGCCGGAATGCCGGGCCGGCCGCAGCACCGAGTCGTGCTCGATCCCGGTGATGACCAGGCTTTTGACCCCGGCGGCGCCTTCGATGGCCAGCCGCAGCGCCAGATTATTCGCCTCGGTGCCGCCCGAGGTGAAGACCACCCGGCGCGGGTCGGCGCCGACCAGTTCGGCGACCTGGCTGCGGGCGAGATCCGCGATTCCGCGCGCCGTGCGGCCGAAACGATGCACCGACGACGGGTTGGCAGGGGCCTCCAGCGCCGCCAGCAGGGCGGCCCGGGCCTCCGGCCGGAGCGGCGCGGTTGCGTTATAGTCAAGGTAGCTGGAGTTCATTTCCTGCTTTTAAGCTTGAATTTCGCTCTGCCGAGTATGGTAAAAGTGACTCTCTTACAACGATTATCCAGCTGCGCCCCTCCCCAGAGGCGCCAAAGTGACGAACCGAGATGCCTGACATCATATTCCCCGGCCCCGACGGACGGCTCGAAGGCCGTTATACCCACGGGCCGGAGGCCAATGCGCCGATCGCGCTGATCCTGCACCCGCACCCGCTGTATGGCGGGACGATGAATAACAAGGTCACGTATAACCTGTTCCATGTTTTCGCCAAGCGTGGTTTCTCGGTGCTGCGCTTCAACTTCCGCGGCGTCGGCCGCAGCCAGGGCACCTTCGACAATGGCCAGGGCGAACTCTCCGATGCTGCCTCGGCGCTCGACTGGCTGCAGAGCGTGAATGCCAATGCCTCGGCGGTATGGATCGCCGGCTTCTCCTTTGGCGCCTGGATCTCGATGCAGCTGCTGATGCGCCGGCCCGAGATCGACGGCTTCATCTCGGTGGCGCCGCCGGCCGGCATGTTCGATTTCGGCTTCCTCGCCCCCTGTCCCTCCTCGGGCCTGATCATCCAGGGCACCGAGGACAAGATCGTCAACGAAGGCGAAGTCGCCAAGCTGGCCCAGCGGCTGTCGCTGCAGAAGGGCATCAAGATCGACTACAAAAAAATCCAGGGCGCCGACCATTTCTTCGAGGGCAAGCTCGACGAACTGACGGCCGCCGCCGACAAGTATGTGAAGACCAGCTTCACGCCCACCTCGGCCCGCGCCGGCAAGGGTGCCCAGGCGGCCAGCACCACGCCGCAGTCGTAAGGGCGGCCCCACCCTACCTCGTCATCCCCGCCCCGGCGGCTTTGCCGCCGATACAATTCCTGTCG
>JAEYTW010000094.1 GCA_023433835.1 Pseudomonadota bacterium
GTGACGATCAGCGAGCCGGCGCGCAGCGGCCGGCGAGCGGCGAATTCGGCCTTGAGCCGGTCGAACGCCGCTTTCGCGGCGTCCGATGTGACGCCGGGCATAGCCATTACCGCCCCAGGCCCTTACAGTGCCGCATCCATTCTGCTTACCGGCGGAGGCCATGAACCGTCAATCACGCAAGCCGCCGCGCCTCCGCGTGCCGCTGCATGTCAGCATCCTGACGCTGTTCCTGGCCCTGTTTGCCCTGCTGCTGGGTGGGCTGATCGTCTTCCAGCATCGCGAATCGACCCGAATCGCCCTGGCCGACGCCTCGGCCGATTTCGCGACCACGGCCCGGACCGTGGTCGGCGACCTGGTCGACGCCTACCGGCCGATCGCCGCCATCGTCGACGTCACCGCCCGCCTGCCCGAAATGCGCCGGCCGCTGGGCGACGGGCAGTCGTTGCCCTACGACTACATGCTGACCCTGCTGCGCATGGCGCCGCGCATCTCGATGCTCTACATCGGCTACGCCGATGGCAGTTCGGCCGGGGTGATGCGGCTGGGGCCGGACGGCGACAACCTGCCCAAGAACTTCGCCCCGCCCCCGGGCGCGCGCTATGCCGTGCAGGTCATTACCGTCCTGCCCGGCGGCAACCGGCGCATGTTCATGCGCTACCTGAACGACGAGCAGGAGGAGATCGGCCGCGCCGAGGATCTGGAGCCGGATTTCGACCCGCGCACCCGGCCCTGGTACAAGCTGGCCCATGACAGCGACACGGTGGTCCGCACGCCGCTCTATCGCTATCTCTACAACCTCGCCGGCATCACCTTCGCCCGTCGCCTGCCGGGCCCGGTCGAAGGCGTGGTCGCGGCCGATATCGGCCTGGCCGGCATCTCTAACGTGCTGGACGATCTGCGCACCACGCCCGGCACGCGGCTGATGCTGTTCAATGCCGAGGGCGGGCTGATCGCCCATGCCGGCACCCGCATCAACGCGCTGCCGAAGGCCGACGAGGCGACCGGCGGGCTGCGGCTGATCCACGTCCAGGATCTCGCCGATCCCGTGCTGACCGCGGCCTACGAGCAGTACCGCCGCTCGCCCAAACGCGGCGAGATCGCCTTCGAGGCGCGCGACCGGCGGTATATCGGCGGGCTGTTCCCGCTGCCCGCCGATATCGGCCCGGAAGAATACCTGTCGATCATCACGCCGCTGGACGAGCTGACCGCGACGGCAGATGCGATCCGCGAACAGGGCATCCTGCTCTCGCTCGGCCTCGTGCTGCTGGCCGTGCCGCTGATCATGGTCACGGCCCGCCGCATCGCCAAGCCGCTGCAGATGCTGGCCGACGAGGCGCAGGCGATCCGCCGCTTCGAACTGGGCGGCCGGATCGACCAGTCGTCGGTGATCCTCGAGGTCTGGCGGCTGGCCGAGGCGATGACGCGGATGAAGGATGCCCTGCGCGACTTCGGCCGCTACGTGCCGGCCCAGCTGGTCCAGCGCATCGTCGCCTCGGGCGAGGTGCCGGAACTGGGCGGCGAGCGGCGCGAACTGACCGTGCTGTTCTCCGACATCGCCGATTTCACGCCGCTGGCCGAAGCCTTGGACCCGGAAGCGCTGATGCGCCAGACCTCGGTCTACTTCACCGAACTCGGCGCCGCCGTGGTGGCCGAGGGCGGCACCATCGACAAATATATCGGCGACGCGCTGATGGCATTCTGGAACGCGCCCGATCCGCAGGAAGATCATGTCGCGCGCGCCTGCCGCGCGGCCCTCGCCATCAAGGCGCGGTCGGAAGCCCTGAACATCCGCTTCGCGGCCGAAGGCGCGCCGCTGATGTCGACCCGCATCGGGCTGCATGCCGGCGAGGCCGTCGTCGGCAATGTCGGCTCGCTCGACCGGATGAACTATACCGCCCTGGGCGAGACCGTGAACCTCGCCGCCCGGCTCGAAGGTCTGAACAAGGAATTCGGCACGACCATCCTGGTTTCGCAGGCGGTGCGCGACGCCGCCGGGCCGGCATTCGTGTTTCAGCCGGTGGGCCTGGCCAATGCCAAGGGCGTGTCGCGCCCGACCCCGGTCTACGAACTGCAGGGCGTTTGCTGAAAAAACCAGCGGCCGGGCCTGCGAAGGGGATTGAAACTCATTCGCATTGCGGTTAGTTATCAGGCACATTCGTTCCTCGGGGGTCCCGTCGTTCCGATGTACCTGTGCCTGTGCAACGGTTTCACCGACAAGCAGACGCGACATGCCGTCGAAGGCGGCTGCGATTCGGTCGCCAAGGTCTATCGCCATTTCGGCTGCCGGCCCCAATGCGGCAAATGCGTGCCCGAGATCCGCGACATGGTGAAGACTGGCCATTCCACCGCCCGGCTGACCACCCATGCCGGCGGCGGCGGCGACTGAAATCGCCCAGCATTTGCACGGTTATTCCTGCCGAGACTGAAGTCCTCGCAAAGAAGACTGACTTGCAACGCGACTGAAAAACGCTCGCAAACCCCAGGATTCTATTGAGTTTTTAGCATTCCCGCGCAATGTAGCCTCAATACGGGGCCACGAACGCAGGAGCGTGCCATGAAAGGCGACAAGAAGGTTATTCAGCATCTGAACAAGGTGCTGACCAATGAACTTACTGCGATCAACCAGTATTTCCTGCATGCCCGGATGTGGCAGGCCTGGGGCTTCGAACGCCTGGGCAAGCACGAATACGAAGAGTCGATCGAGGAAATGAAGCACGCCGACAAGATCATCAAGCGCGTGCTGCTGCTGGAAGGCATTCCGAACCTCCAAGACCTCGGCAAGTTGTCGATCGGGGAAGACGTCCAGGAAGGCCTGAAAGGCGATCTGGCGGCCGAGCAGAAGGCGCGCACCGACCTTGTCGCCGGCATCGCGGTATGCGAGGGCGCGGCCGACTACGTCAGCCGCGACTTGCTGCGCGACATCCTTGAGGACACCGAGGAACATATCGATTATCTTGAGACGCAGCTGGAACTGATCGGCAAGGTCGGGATCCAGAACTACCTGCAGAGCGCGATGGGCGAAATCGGCTCCTGAACGCTGCTCCGCTTGCGACGCCGGCCGCTCTCCCTCTCGGCCGGCGTCGCCTAGCGGCTTTTTTATAATCCAATTTTGCAAATCATTATCAATTGCGATAAGGTTCCGGCCAGCGTTTGGAAGGACCCGTGCGATGAGCTTTCACGACCCGCGCCTCAGCCCCGATCAGGACCCGGTCGCCCGTGCCGGCGAGGCCCCGTCCTGGCCGACCCGCCTGGACGAGCTGGACCCGGCCGAGCGCCTCGTAATCTCGGCCTTCCGCCACTGGGTCGGCGGCCCGGCCGACCGCCGGTCGGTGCTGCCGCTGCATGCCCATCATGCGGGCGCGGCCGCGGCACCCGGTCTGGCGCAGGCCTTCGCCGGCTATGTCGAGCTGCTGCGCGAGGGTGCTGCCCGCACGATCACCTATCACCAGCCCGGCTGCGACTGCCTGGGCCCCGACGAGATGCTGGTCATGCTGATCGTGATGGCCGGGCAGGTCGACCTGCCCGACCTCGCCCGGCTGCTGGCCTCGTGGCTGGTGCGGCCGGTGATCGTGCCCGGCCTGATCCAGGCCGCCCGCGCCTATGGCGACGCGCTGGCCGGGGCCGGCGTCACCCTGCCCTGGCGGCCGCTGCGTCCGCGGCGCCTGCTGCACTGAGAAAATCCTCGAAGGCGAGATTGCCGTCGGCAAATGTCCGGCCGGCCGAGATATCGCGCAACGGCCCCAGCGCCGCGGTCAGCGCCTCGGGCGTGAGGTCCCCGGGCGAGATCCCATCGCCCTCGATCATTGCCGCGCGGCGGACGCGGCCCGCGCCGGCAACGAAGATCTCGCCGTTGACCGGACAGCCTTCCGACGCAAGCCAGGCCGCGACGGGGGCGACGAAGGCCGGATCGAGCCCGGGTTTCAGCGCGGGCGGCAGATGGGCGTCGGTCATGCCGGTGGCGGCAAACGGTGCCAGCGCGTTGCAGCGCACGCCCTGCCCCGCCCCCTCGATCGCCACCGTCCGCATAAGCCCGAGCACCGCGGCCTTCGACGCGCCGTAGGCCGGCAGGCCGTGCACGCCGTGCAGCCCGGCGGCCGAGCTGGAGACGACGATGCGGCCGTAACCCGCCGACCGCATCGCGCGATAGCAGGGCAGGAGGATGTTGAGCGTGGTGTCGAAGTTCGCGGCGAAGACCTTGCCGAACTCGGCCACCGTCTGCTTGTGCAGGCTGCGTGCCTCGGGCGCGCCGGCATTGGCGATCAGGATGTCGCAGGCGCCGAAGCGGCCGATGGCCGCGGCGCAGAGGCTTTCGCCCACGGCCGGATCGACGAGATCGCCAGGATGGGCAATGGCCTCGGCGCCGAGCGCGATCGCCGCCGCGACGACCGCGTCGCAATCGGCCGACGACCGGGCATTGACGACCAGCCGGGCGCCGCGGCGGGCGAAATCGAGGGCATAGGCGCGGCCCAATCCCCTGCCCGCCCCGGTGATGACGGCGACGCGCCCCTTCATCGCCGCCCCCAGGGAAAGAACATCGGCGTGACGGCGGCGTAGGCCGCCCAGTCGTCGGGCCGCGTCCTGCTCATATGCCGCTCCTTGAAGGGCGCGGCCGAACCGAAGCCCATGAACCAGGTGACGTAGAGCGGGCCGACGACCGCCAGCACGCCGACGGGGCTGCCCAGCGCGAAGCAGAAATAGCCCCACCACATCACCGCCTCGCCGAAATAATTGGGGTGCCGCACCACCGCCCACAGCCCGGCGCGCAACAGCCGCCCGCGATTGGCCGGATCGGCGCGGAAACGGGTGAGCTGGGCGTCCGAGCCGGCCTGGAAGACGAAACCCGCGAGCCACAGCCCGGCGCCGATCGCCGCCGGCACGACGCCGGCGGGGATGGTGAAGGCGACGGCAAAGACCAGCGACCAGATCCACACGGTGACGCCCTGCAGCAGGTAGACCTGAAAGAAGCTCCACCAGATCCAGTCGCCCTGATGCCGCCGGCGCCAGGTGGCATAGGGTTCGCGCTCGGCCTTGATGTTGTGGCCATAGGTCTGGAACGACAGCCGGACCGCCCAGACCGCGACCAGCGCCAGCAGCACCATCTGTTCGGGGGCGAGTGCCGGCTGCAGGGCCGCGGCCGTGACCGCGGCGGCAAGCGGCGCCAGCGGATAGGCGACATCCATCACGCCGTGATTACGCAGCCGCGTGCCGATCGCCCAGGTGATGGCCAGCACGGCGAAGATCGCCACGGCCTCGAACATCCACGCCGTCAGGAACGCGTGCGGCCACCAGGCCCACAAGGCGATGGCGGCGAAGGGCAGCAGGGCATGGACGATGCTCCACCGCCGGCCGCGGGTATCGGCCGGCATCCGGCCGATCCAGATGCCCGAGACGACGGCCCAGGCCAGCACGGCGACCAGCGGCGGCATCATCTCAATAGGTCAGCGACTGATCGACGACCCGCACCCATTTGCCGTTCTGGACACGGTTCAGATAGGTCGCGGTGCCGCCGCGATGGTCCGATGCGCTGAAGTTCAGCACCGGCCCGCCGAAGATGTCGCGATAGCCCTGGATCGATTCCAGCCCCTTGACGAACGAATCGACCGTCAGGTTGCGCCCGGCGCGCTCGAGGCCCAAGGCCGTCAGGTCGGCGCCCACCCAGCCGTAGATCACCCCGGCGTTGAGATCCTGCCTGGTGCGTTCCTTGTAGACCTTGGCGAACTCGGCCACCGCCGGCGTCATCGTCTCGGCATAGGGCAGCACGATGCCCGAACCGGCATAGAGCCCGTCGGTCGCCCCGCCGGGGGCGGCCGCCACGACGTATTCGTAGGCCGAGGACGTGCCGAGGAAGACGGCATCGTTCCAGCCCATGCGCTTGGCCGTGCCGATCGGGATGATCGTCGTGCGGATGATCGTCGCCATCGCGATCAGTCCGCAGCCGGACTGGCGCAACTTGGTGACCGGGGCGGTGAAGTCGGTATCGCCCGGCTTGACCGCCACGGTGTCGGCGACGGTCAGGCCCATCGCCTTGGCCTGGTCGCGCACCGCCTCGTTCACGTCGACGCCGAAATCGGTATCCTCGTAGAAGACGCAGACGGCCTTGGGCGCGCCGTTCTCCACGAGGTATTTCATGCCGGCGCGGACCTGGTCGTAGAACGAGGTGCCCAGCGCGAATTTCAGGCGGTCGAGCGGCTCGAACATTCCGCGCACCGCGGTGATCGGAAACAGGTTAGGCACATTGGCCGCCGACTGGTCGCGCCAGCCGGCATTGATGATCGACGAGCCGGTGCCGCCCAGGATGGCGAACACCTTGTCGCGGTTGATCAGCTTGTTGATCGCGGCGACGCCGCGCGGCACCTGGAACTGGCTGTCCTCGACGATCAGCTTGATCTTGCGGCCCTGGACGCCCCCCTGCTCGTTGATCAGGTCGAAACGCATGCGCGCCGCCTGCGACACCGCGACGCCGTAGAAGGCGGCCGGTCCCGACAGGTCGGTATGCATCCCGATGATCACTTCCTTGTCGGTCACGCCGCGCAAGGTCTGGGCGGATGCGCCCGACGCGAACATGGCTGCCGCGGCAGCCCCCAAAACCCAACGCGAACGCAAAACCCAACGTGAGACTGAGGCGATCATGGCGTTTCCCCGTTCTTGTCGTTATGGCAGGCGGATCAACTTGCGTCCGAAATTCTCACCCTTGAACAAACCGATGAAAGCCGACGGCAGATGCTCCAGCCCGTCGACGATATCCTCGCGGTACTTCAGCCGCCCTTCGAGGATCCAGCCGGTCATCTCGGCCCAGGCCTGCGGGTACTGCCTGACGTAATCGAAGGCAACCAGGCCGGCCATGGTCAGCCGGCTGGTGATGAAGAACTGGGTGTTGACGATGCCGGGGCGTTCCGCGCCGGCGTTGTAGTCGGCAACCTGACCCGAGACGACGATGCGCCCGCCCCGCCGCATCAGCGGCAGCACCGCGTCGATCAGCGCATTGCCGACATTGTCGAACAGCACGTCGACGCCGTCGGGGCAGGCACGCGCCACGGCCGCGGCGAGGTCGGGTTCGGCCCGGCGGTCGATGGCGGCGGCAAAGCCGAGCTCGCCGGTGAGCCAGCGGCATTTCTCCGGCCCGCCGGCGATGCCGACGGCGCGCGCGCCCCTGATCGCCGCGATCTGGCCGGCGGCCGACCCCACCGCGCCGGCGGCCGAGGACACCAGCACGGTTTCGCCCTGCCCGACCCGGCCGATCTCCTGCAGGCCGAAATAGGCCGTTATCCCGGGAATGCCGAGCACGCCGATCGCGGTCGACGGCGGCACGCGGTCATCGGCCAGCTTGCGCATGCCGCGCCCGTCGCTGAGACCGTATTCCTGCCAGCCGAAGGCCGCCGCCACCCAGTCGCCGGCCTGGAACTTCGGGTTGAGCGAAACCACGACCCGGCCGACGGTCGCCCCCTCGACCACCGCGCCGACGGCGAGAGGCGCGGCATAGGTCTCGGCCGCCGACAGCCGCGAGCGCATGCCCGGATCGACCGAGATGAAGCGGTTGGCGACGACGACCTGGCCCTCGCCCGGCTCGGGCAGGGAAACGGTCTCCAGGCGGAAATCATCGGGCACCGGCACGCCTTGCGGCCGGCGGGCGAGAACGAAGCGGCGGTTCGCGGTCATCGCGCCCTCCTAGAGTTGCGTCGCATCGGTCGGCAGCCCCATCAGCACCCGGCCGGCCAGTTCCAGGGTCGGGGGCGAGACCATCAGATGCTGGGTGCCGACATGGCCGTCGCGGAAGCGCCGCTGCAGCGACGAGGTCAGGAAAACCGACGAGCCGCCGCCCAGATCGTACATGTCGCGCGTCACCCGCGCCGCCGTCCGCGCGGCATGGGTGGCGGCGAGCCGCAAGGCGGCGCGCTCGGCCACGCCGATCACGCCGTCGCCGCGCGCCTTGTCCCAGGCCTCGGCCACCGCCTCGTAGAAGAAGGCGCGCGCACCGCGCAAGGCGGCCTCGGCCTCGGCCAGCGTCACCTGGGCCGTCGCCCGTTCGGCCAGCGTCTTGCGCGAGCCCTGCGGTTTCTTGCCCCCGGCCAGTTCGACCAGATCCTCGATCGCGCCGCGCGCATTGCCCAGCGTGACCGCGGCAATGCCGAGCGACAGCAGGCCGAAGACGGGAAAGGCATAGAGCGCGCCGACGGCCGTCGGCCGGTCGGTCATCAGCGAGACCGAGCGGGCGCGCGGCACCAGGATGTCGCGCACTTCCATCTCGCCCGAGCCGGTGCCGCACAGGCCCGTCACATGCCAGGAATCGATCAGCGTGGCATCCGCTGCCGGGAAGATCATCATCCGCGCATCCGGCATGCCGTTCGGCAGCATGCGGGGTTTGCCGTCATCGAGCAGCACGCTGCCGCCCATCAGCCACTGGCAATTGGCGCTGCCCGACGCCCATTGCCAGCGGCCCGACACACGATAGCCGTCGGCCTCGGCCGTCGCCCGGCCCATCGGCGCGAACACGCCGCCGGTGATGGCCAGCGGATCGCCATAGAGCACGCGGGCCTCGTCGGGCGCCAGATAGGCGGCGGTGACGCCGGTGGTCGCCCCGATCATCACGCACCAGCCGGCCGAGGCATCGGCCTGCGCCACCGCCTCGATGGTGCGGAACAATGTCGCCGGGTCGACCTCGAGGCCGCCGGCATCCGCCGGCACCGCCATGCGGAAGAAACCGGCGGCGGCGAACCGCCGCGCGAGATCGGCCGGCAGGCGCCGCGCCTGCTCGATCTCCGCCGCGCGGGCAGCGATGTCGGGCGCCATCGCCCGGGCCTGGGCCAGCACGTCCATGATCAGCCCTCCTTCCGCAATTCGGTCTTGAGGACCTTGCCGACGGGGTTGCGCGGCAGGCCCGCGATCAGGTCGAGCCGCTCGGGCAGCTTGAACTTGGCGATGCCGAGTTTCGACAGGTGGTCGACGATGTCGGCAAGCGTCGGCCGGACGTCGCCGCGCGGCACCACCACGGCCCGCACGCGCTCGCCCATCACCGGGCAGGCATAGCCGACCACGGCGACCTCGGCGACGGCGGGGTGGCCCGCGATCAGCGCCTCGATCTCCTCCGGCGCGATGTTCATGCCGCCGCGAATGATCAGATCCTTGGCCCGGCCGACGAAGCGGTAGTAGCGGGGGCGGCCTTCGTCGTCGTCGGCGATCTCGAACAGGTCGCCGGTGCGGAACCACCCGGCCTGGTCGAACGCCGCCGCATCGGCCCCGGGGTTGCGCCAGTAGCCGGAGAAGACCATCGCGCCGGTGATCAGCAATTCGCCCGGGCGGCCGGTCTCGATGATCTCCACGCCGGTCGCCGGATCGGCCAGCCGGGTCTGCTGGCTGTGGGCGACCCGCAGGGCCCAGTCGAAGCCGCCGGCCCCGAAGCGCGGAAAGACCTGCGCCCGTGCCGCCGGATCGGCGACGTCGGCGGCGCCCGACAGCAGGCAGACCCCTTCGTTCGAGCCGAACATGTTGTTGATCGTGATGCCGAAACGATCGTGATAGCCCTGCACCATCGGCGGCGGCAGCGGGGCCGCGCCCGAGCCGATGATCTTCAGGGACGACAGATCGGCGCGGGCCAGCAGCGCCTCGTTCATCAGGAGCATGGTGAGCAGCGCCGGCGGCGCGACCGTGTAGTCGGGCCGCTCGGTCGCGATCTGCTGCAGGAACACGGGCAGGTCGAGCGGATGGTGGTTGATCAGGGTCGCGCCGGTCATCAGCCAGGGCACGATCATGCCGCCGATGCCGGCCATGTTGACCAGCGGGAACGGGTTGAGCAGGCGCGAGGCGGCCGAGAGCCTTGCCCCCTCGACCGTGCTCCAGGCGATCGCGATCCATTCGTTGTGGCTGCGCGGCACGCCCTTGGGCGTACCGGTGGTACCCGAGGTGAAGCACAGCGTCGCGATATCGTTGGCATCGACCGCCAGGCCGGGCCGCGGCGTCGCGGCGGCCAGCGCGGCGTCGAGATCGACGGCACCGTCGGGCACACCGCCCCCCAGGGCCAGCACGGCCTGCAACGTCGGCAGCCGGTCGCGCAGCGACAGCACGAGGGCGGCGCGCGGCTGGTCGATCAGCCGGCTCGCGGTGACGAACACTTTCGGCCCGGTGAAGGCGCAGAGCTGGGCCAGCTCGTATTCCCGGTACTGCACCGCGAACGGCATGATGATGGCGCCGAGGCGGGCGGCGGCGAGATAGAGCGCGACCAGCTCGGCGATGTTGGGCAGTTGCACCGCGACGATGTCGTCCTTGCCCACGCCGTGATCGGCCAGCACGGCGACCAGCCGGCCGGCCAGGTCGTCGACCCCGGCCCAGTCGAGGCGCCGGGGCGCGCCGCCGCACAGCGCCTCGCGGTTGGGCGGGTCGATCAGCGCCTCGGCCGTGGGGCGGGCGGCGATGTGGTCGGCGGCGAGATCGGCGAGCGTACGGCTACCCCACCAGCCGCGCGCCGTGTATTCCCTGATACGGTCTGCTGGCGCGAGGATCATCGGATCAATCCTTCCTGCCTTCCGCCACCGCGGCGGCATAATCGCGGGCGAAGCGGTCGACGATCGCGGCGGCCGGCTCGATCGCGGTGATCGAACCGACGCCGTGCCCGGCCGACCAGATATTCTTCCAGGCCTTGGTCGATCCTTGCGGATCGCCGATCTCGACGCGATCCTTCGGGCGCAGGGCCGCGGGATCCAGCCCGGCGGCGCGGATCGCCGGGATCAGCATGTTGGCCTTCACGCCGGTGAAGGCATCGGTCAGCAGGATGTCGTCGAAGCCCGCGGCCACCAGCATCTCGCGATAGGCCGGCGGGGCCAGGCTTTCCTCGGCCGCGATGAACGGCGTGCCGACATAGCCGAGATCGGCCCCGAGCACCTCGGCGGCGCGAACGGCGCGGCCCGTGGCCAGCGACCCGGCAAGGGCGACGATGCCGTCGAAATGCCGGCGGACCTCGGCGACGAAGGCGAAGGGCGACATCGGCCCGGTATGGCCGCCGGCCCCGGCCGCGCCCAGGACGAGGCCGTCGACGCCGGCATCGGCCGCCTTGCGGGCAAAGGCCGGCGAATTGACGTCGGCCAGCACGAGCCCGCCATAGCCGTGCACGACCTCGACCATGCGACGCGGGCTGCCCAGCGCGGTAATGACGATCTCGGGCCGGTATTCTTCGACCAGCGCGATTTCCTCGTCCAGCCGGGCATAGGTCGGATGCATCATCAGGTTCGCGGCCCAGGGCGCGTCATCGGGACCCAACGCGGCCTTCAGCCGGTCGAGCCATAGCCGCAAGTCGGCCGTCGTCCGCGCATTGGGAAAGGGGAACGCGCCGATCACCCCGGCTTGGGCGGCGGCGATGACGAGGTCGGGACCGGAAACGAGGAACATTGGCGCCGCCACCAGCGGCAGCCGCAGCCGGCGGGCAATCGCGTCCGGCAGCCGCCCGGTCATTCCGGCAGCCTCAGCCGGCCGGCGATATTGTTCTTCTGCATGTTCGACGAGCCGCCGACGATCGGCATGACGCAGATGTCGCGCACGTAGCGTTCCATGTCGTAGCCTTCGGCACAGCCATAGGCGCCCATCACCCGCTGGCAGGCCAGGACGATCTCGACCGCGGTATCGCCGATGAACAGCTTGGCCATCGAGGTCTCGACCGAGCAGGGCCGCCCGGCGGAGGCGAGCCAGGCGGCATGGTAGAGCATGTGGCGGCAGGCCTGCAGCCGGGTCCTGGCCTCGACCAGCGCATGGCGCACCGCCTGGTGGGCGCAGATCGGCTTGCCGAACTGGATGCGCTCCTGGGAATAGGCCCAGGCATCGTCGACCGCCGCGGCGGCGATGCCGTAGGCGCAGGCGGTGATCTCGAGCTTCTCGACGTCGAGCGCCGGGCCGGCCAGCATCTTCCAGCCCTGGTTCCAGCCGGCCTCGCCGCCGAGGACATGGTCCACCGGCACCGCCACATCCTCGAACACCACGTCGGTGGTGGCGGCATAGCGGATGCCGATATGGTCGATGTCGTGGATGGTGATGCCTGGCAGGCCGGTCGGCACCAGCACGAAGGACAGGTTGCGATAGCGGCCGGCGGCCGGATCGGACTTCACCAGGCAGATGATGTAGTCGGCGAAACGCGCGCCGGTGCACCAGCGCTTGGTGCCGTTGAGGATGACGTGGCGGCCATCGTCGCTGAGCCGGGCTGTGGTTCCGACCGAGGCGAGATCGCCACCGACATCGGGTTCCGACAGGCCGTAGGCGAACAAGACCTCGCCGCGGGCGATGCGCGGCAACAGGTCCCGTTTCTGCTGGGCGGATCCGTTCTCGCCGATATTGAGGCCGCCATAGAAGGCGCAGTGGATGAACGGCCCCGACATCGAGGCGCCGCGGCGCGCGAGTTCGTCGATCACGGTGACCGCGGCGACGAGATCGCGGCCGGCACCGCCGTATTCTTCCGCGACGGTCAGGCCGCAGACGCCGAGATCGGCGAGCTTGCGGAACACTTCCATCGGGAAGCTGCGGTCGCGGTCCCAAAGCCGCACCTTCTCGCGCGGCATCTCGCGCGCGACGAAGCGCTTGATCGAATCGCGCAGCAGCGTGATGTGCTCCGGCTCGTCGGCGAACAGATACATCGCGTCAGTTCCCGGTGAACTTGGGCTTGCGCTTCTCGCGGAAGGCCGAGACCGCTTCCTGATGGTCGGCGGTCAGGTTGGTCGCCATCTCGTAGGCGACCGAGGCATCCATCAGCTCATGCGCCAGGCGGCGCAGCGGGATGTTGGCGACCGTCTTGGTCCAGCGGATCGCCCAGGTGGCACCATTGGCCAGGCGGTCGGCCATCGCCTCGACCCTGGCATCGAGTTCGGCCGCCGGCACGACGTAGTTGATCAGCCCGATGCGCTCGGCGCGCTCGGCCGTCAGCATCTCGCCGGTCATCAGGAATTCCTTGGCCCGGGCAAAGCCGATCAGCTGCGGCCAGATCACCGCGCCGCCGTCGCCCGCGACGAAACCCATCTTCACATGCGGATCGCCGATCACCGCGGTGTCGGCCGCGATGATCACGTCGCACATCAGCGCGATCGTGGCGCCGAGGCCCGCGGCGGCGCCGTTCAGCCGGCAGATGATCGGCTTCTCCAGTTCCAGCAGGCTGAAGACGATACGCTTGGCCGCCGGCGCGATGCCGCGGAAGCGGCCGGGCTGGTCGATCATCGCCTGCATCCAGGCCGCGTCGCCGCCCGCGCAGAACGCCTTGCCCGCGCCGGTCAGCACGACGATGTCGACGGACGGATCCTCGTTGATCTCGCCGAACACGCGGGAGAAATCATGATGCATGTCGTCGTCGATCGCGTTGTAGGTGGCGGCGCGATCGATCGTCACCCACAAGACCCGGCCGCGGCGCTCGAAGGCGAGCGTCCTGTATCCGGCATAGGGGGCAGCATCCTGCATCGCCCGGTCCTCCCTGTCATGTTCGTTAAAACTGAGGCTACCTCAGTTTCAGGCATTGTCAACGTCCCGCCAGAGCCAATATTCTCGGTGCAGTGCAGCAAATCTCTACTGAAGGATGAATTGAGCATGGCTCAGGAGGCGGCGCCGGAGGGGCGCCGCCGCGCGCGGCGGGGGGCTATCCTGAAA
>JAEYTW010000344.1 GCA_023433835.1 Pseudomonadota bacterium
GAACGCGCCCGCCTCGTGGCCGAACAGTTCGCTGTCCAGCAGGCTGTCGGGAAGGGCCGCGCAATTGACCGTTACGAACGATTTGTCCCAGCGCGGCGAGAGGAAATGCAGCCGATTGGCGACAAGCTCCTTGCCGGTGCCACGCTCGCCGATCACCAGCACCGGCCGGGCCACGCCGGCGAGGCGCGAAACCTGGTCCAGCACCGCGGCGAAGGCGGGAGACTGGCCGATCAGCGGCGGCAAGGCTGAGGTCATGCCGGCGGATTTTACCGGAATTGGGAAAAATCACCAGCATATCGGTAAAATCCGCCACTACCTGCCGACTGGGGTAAGTCAGACCCAATGAAATCAATGACTTATTCGATTGGCACGCCTGTTGCTTGAGAGGAGGCAGCACTACTGCCCGCCCTCCACAGGAGTTCAGAAATGGGAATCTTCTCGCGGCTGTCCGACATCATCAATTCGAACCTCAACGCGCTGCTCGACCGCGCGGAGGATCCGGAAAAGCTGGTGCGGCTGATCATCCAGGAGATGGAAGACACGCTGGTCGAGGTGCGCTCGACCGCGGTCAAGACCATCGCCGAGCGCAAGGAGATCCTGCGCCGCATCGAAAGCTTCGTGACCGACCGCGACGATTGGGCGCGCAAGGCCGAACTTGCCATCGAGAAGGGCCGCGAGGATCTCGCCAAGGGCGCGCTGCACGCCCGGGCACGCGCCGTCGAGATGGTCGCCGACCTCGAGCGCCAGCTCGGTCTCGTCGATGGCGCTGTGGCCAAGACCGGCGAGGATATCGCCCGGCTTCAGGCCAAGCTCGACGAAGCCAAGAACCGCGAGAAGGCGCTGCGCGCCCGCCACGATGCGGCGGCGAGCCGCCTGAAGGTGCGGACCCAGTTGCACGACAGCCGGATCGACGACGCCTTCGAACGCTTCTCGGCGGTCGAGCGCAAGCTGGACGAGCTGGAGGGCAAGGTCGAGGTGCATGACCTCGGCCGGTCGAAGTCGCTGGCCGAGGAATTCGCCGAACTCGAAGCCGACGACGCGGTCGAGCGCGACCTGGCCGAGCTGAAGGCGCGGATCGCCGCACGGCAGGGCGGCGCCAACCCGGCACGCTGACGATGAGCCCCTTCATCTTCGTCCTCGGCTGCCTGTTCCTGGCCATCGTGGCGCCGCTGTGGATCGTCTTTCACTTCATCACCCGATGGCGACAGCAGCGCACCCTGTCGAATGCCGACGAACAGACGCTGGCCGAACTGTTTGAGGTCGCCACCCGCCTGGAAAACCGCATCGTCGCCCTCGAGCGTGTGCTGCACGACGGTGACGCCAAAGATCGGAGTCCCTGATGACCGACCGTTATCCCGGCAATCCCCATCGCCTGCACCGCAACCAGGACGCGGGCTGGATCATGGGGGTCTGCGCCGGCCTGGCCGACTATTTCGGGGTCAATCGCGGCCTCGTCCGCATCATCGCCGTCGTCGGGCTGATGATGTTCAGCTGGCTGACGCTGATCGCCTATTTCGTCCTGGCCTTCACCATCGGCAAGAAGCCGGCCGAGCGGCGGCGGCTGGCGCCGGACGAAGATGAATTCTGGCGCGAGGTGACGAACCGCCCGACCGACACCCTGACCCGCCTGCGGCAGCGTTTCCGCGAGATCGAACGGCGGACCATCAATCTCGAGGGCCGCGTCACCGCGCCCGATTTCGAACTGCGCCGTCAGTTCCGCGACCTGCGCTGACGGCCCGGGCTTGCCGGGGTCCCCTACCCGGCAAGCCCTCCCCTTTCTTCCCGGAGATTTTCATGACGACATTGCGCTTTGCCGCGATGGCGCTGGCCCTTGCCTGCGCCCTGGCCACCCCCGCCCGCGCCGGCGCCGGCTTCACCGACCTGGCCTTCATCGACCCGGTCGATGGCGGCAAGATGCCGGTCATCGTCTTCTACCCGAGCGAGGCGGAAGGCCGGGCCGACATCGGCAGCTATCACCTGGCCGCGGCCCGCGACGCCGGCCCCCGCCCTAGCCGCTATCCGCTGGTCATCCTGTCGCATGGCAGCGGCGGAACACGGCTTGGCCATCACGACAGCCTGGCGGCGCTGGCCGAGGCCGGCTTCGTCGCCGCGGCCGTCGAACATCCGCGCGACAATTACCGCGACCAGAGCGGCCAGGGCACCGATCGCCAGCTCTACGGCCGCGCGGCCGACATCACCGCGACCATCGACGGCCTGCTGGCTGATCCGGAATTCGGGCCGCTGATCGACCCCGCGCGCATCGGCATCGCCGGCTTCTCGGCCGGCGGGTACACGGCGCTGATCACGGTCGGCGCGCGCCCCGATCCGGCGGGCTTCGCCAGCTACTGCCGCGACCAGGCCGACGACGCCGTCTTCTGCCGCGGCAGGCCGGCCGTCACCCCGGCTGACGGCGGTCGGCATTTCGGCCCGCCGCCGCCGTCGCTGCGGGATACGCGGCTGCGCGCCGCCTTCGTGATGGCGCCGGGCTTCGGCTTCCTGTTCGATCGCGCGGGGCTTGCCGGGGTTGACGTGCCCGTGCGGCTCTACCGCGGCGAGAACGACGAGGTGCTGCGCCAGCCCTGGCATGCCCAGCGCATCGCCGACAACCTGCCTCGTCCGCCGGAATACGAGGTCATCCCCGGCGCGGGACACTACGTATTCCTGGTGCCCTGCGCGGCCGAGGTCGCCGGCCGCTATCCGGTATTGTGCAACGATCCGCCCGGGGTCGACCGCATCGCCGTGCACCAGCGGTTGAACGACGAGATGGTCGATTTCTTCAAGCGGACATTGAAGTCCTAGGAATCAGCCCCCGGCCGCGGGGGGGGGGGGCGGGGGGCGGGGGCGC
>JAEYTW010000373.1 GCA_023433835.1 Pseudomonadota bacterium
CACCCCCCCCCCCCGTTCCGGAGCCCCGGGGGGGGGGGCCGCCCCCCCCCCCCGCCCTTCCTTACCGTCCGGAGAGAGCCGCCATGAAGACGATCAAAGGCCCCGCCATCTTCCTTGCCCAGTTCGCCGGCGACGCCGCGCCGTTCAACAGCCTGGACGCCATCGCCGGCTGGGCCGCGGGCCACGGCTACAAGGGCGTGCAGATCCCGTCCTGGGATGGCCGGCTGTTCGATCTCGCCCGCGCGGCGGAGAGCAAGGGGTATTGCGACGACGTGCGCGGCACGCTCGACCGCCACGGCATCGAGGTGACCGAGCTGTCGACCCATCTGCAGGGCCAGCTGGTCGCCGTCCACCCGGCCTACGACCTCGCCTTCGACGGCTTCGCGGCACCCGAGGTGCGCGGCAACCCGCAGGCACGCCAGGCCTGGGCCGTCGACCAGTTGCACAAAGCCGCCAAGGCCTCGGCCAATCTCGGCCTCAAGGCGCACGTCACCTTCTCCGGCGCGCTGGCCTGGCCCTATCTCTATCCCTGGCCCCAGCGGCCGGCCGGCCTGGTCGAGACCGCCTTCGACGAACTGGCCGCGCGCTGGCGCCCGATCCTCGATGCCTTCGACGCCGCCGGCGTCGACCTCGCCTACGAGATCCATCCCGGCGAGGACCTGCACGACGGCATCACCTTCGAGATGTTCCTGGAGCGCGTCGGCAACCACCCGCGCGCCTCGATCCTCTACGATCCCAGCCATTTCGTGCTGCAGCAGCTCGACTACCTGCAGTTCATCGATTTCTATCACCAGCGCATCAAGATGTTCCATGTGAAGGATGCCGAGTTCAATCCGACCGGCAGACAGGGCGTCTATGGCGGCTACCAGAACTGGGCGCAGCGCGCCGGCCGCTTCCGCTCGCTCGGCGACGGCCAGGTCGATTTCTCCGGCATCTTCTCCAAGCTGACCCAGTACGGCTTCGACGGCTGGGCCGTGCTGGAATGGGAATGCTGCATCAAGGATTCCGAGCAGGGCGCGGCCGAGGGTGCCCCGTTCATCGCCAGCCACATCATCCAGGCGGTGAGCCGCGCCTTCGACGATTTCGCCGGCTCCGGCGTCGACATGGAAACCAACCGCAAGCTCCTGGGGCTGACGCGATGACGATCGAAGGATCGGCCGGTACCGCCGTGCCGCGCCGCCTCAGGCTCGGCATGGTCGGCGGCGGGCGCGGCGCCTTCATCGGCGCGGTGCATCGGATCGCCGCCCGTCTCGACGACGCCTACGAACTGGTGGCCGGCGCGCTGGCCTCCGACCCCGGCCGGGCGAAGGAATCGGCCGCCGACCTGCATATCGCGCCCGAGCGCGCCTATGGCGACTTCAACGCGATGGCGCGGGCCGAGGCGGCGCGACCCGACGGCATCGACGTGGTGGCGATCGTGACGCCGAACCATGTCCACCATGCCGCCGCCCGCGCCTTCCTCGATGCCGGCATCCACGTGATCTGCGACAAGCCGCTGACCACGACGCTCGAGGATGCGCTCGACCTCGCCGCCGCGGTCCGGCGCTCCGGCCTGGTCTTCGGCCTGACCCACAACTACACCGGCTATCCGCTGGTGCGGCAGGCCCGCGCGATGGTGGCATCGGGCGCGCTCGGCCGGATCCGCGTGGTCCAGGTCGAATACCCGCAGGATTGGCTGGCCACGCCGCTGGAGCAGACCGGCCAGAAGCAGGCCGACTGGCGGACCGACCCCGCGCGCTCCGGCCCGGCCGGCTGCCTCGGCGATATCGGCACGCATGCCTACAACCTCGCCGCCTTCGTCACCGGCCTGCGCTGCACCGAGCTCGCCGCCGAGCTGACCACCTTCGTGCCCGGCAGGCGGCTCGACGACCATGTCCAGGTGATGCTGCGCTTCGACGGCGGCGCCCGCGGCATGCTGTGGTCGAGCCAGGTGGCGACGGGGCAGGAGAACAACCTGCGCCTGCGCGTCTTCGGCGACAAGGCGGCGCTCGAATGGGCGCAGGAAGAACCCAACAAGATGACCTTCACGCCGCTGGGCGAGCCGCCGCGGCTGATCCGCCGCGCCGGTGCCGGCGCGGGCGACGTGGCGGGCTTCGCCAGCCGCATCCCGTCGGGCCACCCGGAAGGGTATCTCGAGGGTTTCGCCCAGCTCTATCGCGACATCGCCGAGCAGATCACGGCGCATCGCGAGAAACGGGATGCCGATCCGCGCTGCCTGACCGTGCCGACGGTCGAGGACGGCGTCGACGGCGTGCGTTTCATCGCCGCCGCCGTCGCCTCCAGCGCGCAAAACGCCGCCTGGGTCCGCCTGGGCCGGGATTGAAGGAGTACGAGATCATGACCGCCCCCTATTTCGCCGGTATCGACAAGATCGCTTACGAAGGCCCGGACAGCGCCAATCCGCTGGCCTTCCGCTACTACGACGCCGAGCGCCAGGTGCTCGGCAAGTCGATGGCCGAGCAGCTGCGCATCGCCGTGTGCTACTGGCATTCCTTCGTCTGGCCCGGGGCCGACATCTTCGGGCCGGGCACCTTCAACCGGCCCTGGCACAACGCCGATACCTTCGAGACGGCCGAGGCCAAGCTCGCCGTCGCCTTCGAATTCTTCGAGAAGCTGGGCCAGCCCTATTACTGCTTCCACGACGTCGACGTCGTGCCGCTCGGCGAATCCTTGCGCGAAGCCTGGTCGAACCTCGACCGCATGGCCGACAAGCTGGCGGCGGCCCAGGCGCGCACCGGCACCAAACTGCTGTGGGGCACCGCGAATCTGTTCTCCCACCCACGCTACATGGCGGGGGCGGCGACCAACCCTGACCCGGAGGTCTTCGCCTATGCCGCGGGCCAGGTGCGCCAGATGCTCGACGTCACCCACCGCCTGGGCGGCCAGAACTACGTGCTATGGGGCGGGCGCGAAGGCTACGACACGCTGCTCAACACCGACATGAAGCGCGAGCTGGACCAGCTCGGCCGCTTCCTGACGATGGTGGTCGAGCACAAGCACAAGATCGGCTTCAAGGGCCTGATCCTGATCGAGCCCAAGCCTTGCGAACCGACCAAGCACCAGTACGATTTCGATGCCGCCACCGTGCATGGCTTCCTGCGGGCCTACGGCCTGGAGAAGGAAGTGCGGCTGAACATCGAGGTCAACCACGCGACGCTCGCCGGCCATAGCTTCGAGCATGAAGTGGCCTATGCGATCGCCAACGGCCTGTTCGGGTCGATCGACATGAATCGCGGCGACCCGCAGAACGGCTGGGACACCGACCAGTTCCCGATCGACCTGACCGAGACCACCATGGCGCTCTACCGCATCATGCAGGCCGGCGGGTTCACCACCGGCGGCTTCAACTTCGACGCCAAGGTGCGCCGCCAGTCGGTCGACCCCGTCGACATGTTCCACGGCCATGTCGGCGGCATGGACATGCTGGCCCGCGCGCTGCTCGGCGCCGAGAAGATGATCAACGATGCGACGATGTCGCGCTTCGTCGCCGACCGCTATGCCGGCTGGAACGAGGGTTTCGGCGCGGAGATCATGTCGGGCCGGATGAGCCTCGCCGACGTCGCCCAGACCGCCCATGACCGCGGCCTGGCCCCGCAGGGGCGGTCGGGCCGGCAGGAATATCTGGAAAACCTCGTCCGCCGCTTCATCTGATGTTCCTGGGCATCGATCTCGGTACGTCCGGCGTCAAGGCGCTGCTGGTCGACGGCGACGAGCGCATCGTCGCCCAAGGCCACGGCGCCCTGACGGTCAGCCGGCCGCAGCCGCTGTGGTCCGAGCAGAACCCGGAGGACTGGTGGCAGGCGACGCTCGCCGCGCTGGCCGAGTTGCGCGCCGCCACACCCGCCGCGATGGCGGCGGTGCGCGGCATCGGCCTGTCCGGCCAGATGCACGGCGCCACGCTGCTCGACGCCCAGGACCGGGTGCTGCGCCCGGCGATCCTGTGGAACGACGGCCGGGCCATGGCCGAATGCGCCGAGATCGAGCGGCGGCTGCCCACTTCGCGCGACATAGCCGGCAATATCGCGATGCCGGGCTTCACCGCGCCGAAGCTGCTCTGGGTCGCCAATCACGAGCCCGAGATCTTCGCCCGCGTCGCCAAGGTGCTGTTGCCGAAGGATTACCTGCGGCTGCGCCTGACGGGTGAACATGCCTCCGAAATGTCAGATGCGGCCGGCACATTGTGGCTCGACGTGGCCAAACGCGACTGGTCGGACAATCTGCTCGCCGCCACCGGACTGAACCGCGGCCACATGCCGGCGCTGTTCGAGGGCAGCGCGCCGACCGGGCGGCTGCTGCCCGATGTCGCCGAAGCCTGCGGCCTGCCCCGCCAGGCGGTGGTAGCCGGCGGGGCGGGCGACAATGCCGCCGGCGCCGTCGGCATCGGCGCGGTACGCCCCGGCGCCGGCTTCCTGTCGCTCGGCACCTCGGGTGTCTTGTTCGTCGCGGGGGACAGGTTCGCGCCCAACCCGGCCCGCGCGGTCCACGCCTTCTGCCATTGCCTGCCCGGGCGCTGGCACCAGATGGCGGTGATGCTGTCGGCGGCAAGCTGCCTCGACTGGGCGACGCAGGCGCTGGGCTTCGCCGACGTGGCCGCCCTGCTGGCCGAGGCGGCGACGGCCGCGCCGGACGACCGCACCCTGTTCCTGCCCTATCTGTCGGGCGAGCGCACGCCGCACAACGACCCGGAGGCGACGGGCGCCTTCCTCGGCCTGACCCATGATACCGGCCGCCCGGCCCTGGCCCGCGCCGTGCTGGAAGGCGTGGCGTTCGGTGCGGCCGACGGCCTCTCGGCCCTGCTGGACGGCGATGCCGATATCGAGACGGTGTCGGTGATCGGCGGCGGTGCCCGCTCGCGCTTCTGGGGCGGGATCCTGGCCGCGGCGCTCGACTGGCCGCTCGACTACCATGCCGACGGCGAGGTCGGCCCCGCCTTCGGCGCCGCCCGCCTCGGCCGGCTGGCCGCGACCGGCGAGGACCCGGACGCGCTGTGCCAGCGCCCGCCGGTGCTCGAGACCATTACGCCGGACCCCGAGCTCGCCCAGCGCTACCACGCCAAGCTGAAGCGCTTCCGCGCGGCCTATCGCGGCCTGTCGCGCGGCTGCTGACCAAAACGCCGATCGTCATCCCGGCGAAAGCCGGGATCCAGGGTAAGCGCCGCGCCGCTTGCGATGCCCTTGCCCTGGGCCCCGGCCTTCGCCGGGGCGACGATTGACGCTTATGGGATGCGATCAGTCTTCCTTGCGCTTGTAGAGGAAGGCTTCCTCGACCTTCTCGGTGCCGATGCCCAGGCGCTGCATGCGGTAAAGCTGCTTGGTGTAGTTCAGCGCGCCGAGCTTGTCGGAATCCATGCCGCGGTAATAGGCCTCCATCTCGACACGGATGGCCAGCGGCGGGTGGCGCGCGATCTTGGCGGCCGCCGCCTCGGCCTCGGCCATCACCTGGTCCTTGGCCACCACCTTGTTGACGAGGTCGTAGCGCAGCGCATCCTGGGCGTTCATCGGGTCGCCGGTCAGCAGCATCCACATCGCCGCGGTATGCGGGATCTGGCGGCCGACCCGGGTCGAGCCGCCGGCGCCACCCATGCCGTAGGCGATCTCGGGGAAGCCGAAGGTCGCATCCTCGGACGCGATGCGGATATCGGTCAGCATGAGGAGGTAGATCAGGCCCTGGCCGAGGCAGTAGCCCTTGACCGCGCCGATGATCGGCTTGTAGCGCTCCATGGTCAGCACGTCGCGCGACCAGGCGAAGGTGTCGGGATCGCCCTGCTGCACCCGATGCCGCGGCGTCATATGCGCCATCAGCTCTTCGCGCTTGCTGTCGAACACGGCGTAGGAATTGCGGATGTCGTCGCCGGCCGAGAAGGCGCGGTCGCCGGCGCCGGTCATGATGCCGACCCGGATATCCTGGTCGGCCTGGAAGTCGTGCAGCAGTTCGTAGAGCTGCTTGTGCATCGACGGGGTCATCGGGTTGACCGACCCGTTGCGGATGGTGAAGTAGGCGACGTCGCCCTTCTTCTCGTACTCGAACGGCATGGGATTACTCTCCTTGCTGGAAGCTTCAGCGCCAGACGGCGTCGACGCGGTCGTAGGCATCCACGCGCAGGTCGGGTTTTTCGTCGACCAGGCGCTGCTTGGCGATCTTTTCGGATGGGGTCTTGGGCAGCGTCTCGCGGTATTCGAGGTAGCGCGGCACCTTGAATTTCGCCAGATGCTGCTCGCAATGGGCAAATATCCGCGCCGGCGGCAGGCTCGACTTGTCGTGGCCGGGCTTGAGGATGACGTAGGCCTTGACCTCCTGGCCGCGGCGGCCGTCCGGCACGCCGACGGCGGCGGCCTGCTCGACCTCCGGGATGTCGAGCAGCACGGCCTCGACCTCGCGGGCGGCAATGTTCTCGCCCGAGCGCCGGATCATGTCCTTGACCCGGCCGACGATGGTGTAGAAGCCGTCGGCGTCGCGGCGGAACAGGTCGCCGGTGCGAAACCACCCGCCCGGCAGGAACGAATGGGCGTTGGCCTCCGGCTTGCGGTAATAGCCCTGCAGGATGCCGGGGCCGCGGATGCAGAGTTCGCCGACCTGGTCGTCGCCGAGCTCGTTGCCTTCGGCATCGACGATCTTGGCCTCGCGGAACGGCGACGGCACGCCGCACGACCCCGAGCCGACCTTGTCGGTCGCCTCGCGCGGCATGAACAGGGCCGAGCCGACCTCGGTCATGCCGAAGGATTCGCGGGCGATGGTGCCGAAGCGCCGCTCCAGCTTCTGGTGGATGTCGCGGCGCAGGCCGAAGACCGAGACGCGTTTCAACGAATTCTCGGCGTCCAGCGGGTTTTCCGGCTGTTCGTAGACCACCTGCGGGAACAGGCAGTACTCGATCCGGTAGCGCCGCACCCAGTCCATGAAGCGCGAGGTCGAGGCCTTGCGGGCGACGAAGATCTCGCCGCCGGCATACATCGCCATCAGCAGCAGCCACTGCGGGTCCATGTAGTAATAGGGCTGGGCCACCAGGATGCGCTGGCAATCGTCCTCGCCGCGCATCGCCGCGACCTTGCCGATGGTCAGCCAGTAGCGATGGCTGAGCATGCAGCCCTTGGGGAAGCCGGTGGTGCCAGAGGTGTACTGGATGTTGATCAGGTCATCGAGGGCGATATCGGGCCAGGGGCCGATATCGTCGGGCGCCTGGCGCTGCAGAGCCGCGAAGTCGCGGCCGTAGCTGCCGTCGCCGCCCAGCACGACCACGTTGTCGGCCGGGATCACCGGGGTCGCGCCGAGCATCGCGCGCAGGTTGGCCAGGCAGCCGGCATCGGCCACGACGTAGCTTGCCTCGGCATCGGTCAGCACGTAGTGCAGCTCGCGCTCGGTATAGCCGATGTTGAGCGGAATCATCACGGCGCCGAGGCGGGCCAGCGCCAGCCAGGTCGTCGGGAATTCCGGAATGTTGGGCATCATCACGCCGACATGCGTACCCTGGCGCACGCCGACCGAGTGGAGCGCGCGGGCGGTGCGGTCGACCGCGGCCTTCAGGCCGGCATAGGTCTCGGTCCGGTCCTCGTCGAAGAAGGTCCAGACGATCTTGTCGCCGTGGGTCGCGGCGGCCTCGTCGATGAAGGCGCCGATATTCGCCGGCAGCGGCTCACCTTCGATGCGCCGGCGCAGGTCGGCCATCGCCGCGTGGACTGGATGGGCCAAGGGTTCCTCCCCAGATGTCATGAATTGTGGTAGCGGCGCAGGTTGCGCTGCCGGAAATATTCGGCGAGGCCCATGCCGAGGACGCTGACCACGATCAGCATGCAGGCCACCGCCGCGACCGTCGGGTCGAGGCGCAGCTTCAGGTCGGTCCAGATCCGCACCGGCAGGGTCTGCAGGCCGCCCGAAACGAACAGCGTGACGATCAGTTCGTCGAACGAGGCGAAGAAGGCCAGCAGGCCGCCGGCGAACAGCGACGGCATCAGATAGGGCAGGGTCACCGAGGTGAAGGCCCGGATCGGGCCGGCGCCGAGAATGCGCGCGGCACGTTCGATCGTGATGTCGAACCCCTTCAGCGCGGTCGACACCACGAGAATGACGTAGGGCAGCGCGATGACGGCATGGGCAAAGGTCAGTGCGACGGCATTGTCGACCCAGCGCCAGCGCAGGAACAGGATGTAGAGGGCCAGGGCTAGGATCACGGTCGGCAGGACCAGCGGCGCGACCATCAGCGACATCAGGATGCCGCGGCCGACGAACTGCCCGCGCACCAGCGCCACCGCGGCCAGCGTGCCGAAGAACAGGCTGATGACGGTCGCGCCGATGCCGATGCGCAATGACAACAGCGTGGCGGCCAGCCAGCTTTCGTCGTGGAAGAATTCGGCATACCACCGCCAGGACAGTTTCTGCGGCGGGAATTGCAGGAACTGGCTGTCGCCGAACGACAGCGGCACCAGCATGATCAGCGGGAAGATCAGGAAGATCACGCCGATGACGAAGTAGACGGCCAGGGCGATGCGGGCGGGCGACATCTTCATGGCTTCACCCCTGGTCCCGGCGGCGCGGCGCGATGAGGCGGAACAGGCCGAGCGACACCAGCGTCGCCGCCAGCAGCACCAGCGCCAGGGCGGAGGCGAAGCTCCAGTTCAGGGTCTGGTAGACTTCGAAATCGATCAGGTTCGACAGCATCACGTTGCGCCGGCCGCCGAGCAGCGCGGGGGTGATGTAGAAGCCGAGCGACAGGATGAAGCACATCGCGGCGCCGGTGGCCGCACCCGGCATCGACAGCGGCAGGAAGACCTTGGCGAAGGCCTGGCCCGGCGTGGCGCCCAAGGTGCGGGCGGCGCGGATCAGTCCTTCATCGATCTCGATCATCGTCGAATAGCAGGTGATGACCACGATCGGCATCAGGATCTGCACCATCGCCATGTGGACGGCGAGGCCGGTGAACAACAGCTGGATCGGCGCATCGATCAGGCCGGTCCACTGCAGCACGCTGTTGACCAGCCCCTCGCGGCCCAGCACCACCATCCAGGTGTAGGTGCGGATCAGGATCGAGGTCCAGAACGGCAGCAGGATCAGATAGACCAGGATGGTGCGCCAGCGCGGGCTGGACGTCGCCAGGAAATAGGCGATCGGATAGCCGGTGACGACGCAGAGCACGGTGACGGTCAGCGCCAGGGTGAAGGTCCGCTCGATCACCAGCAGCGCCACCGGCGAGGTGCCGAGCTTGGCGAAGGATGCGGTGGTGAAATCCGGGTTGAACAGGCTGAGCTTGAGGATACCGAACAGCGGGAAAAGAAACAGGAAACCGATCAGGATCGCGCCCGGTGCGAGCAGCAGGATGGTCCTGACGAACTTGGCTGACATGTCGGTTCCCCGTTCCCCGTCTCAGGCCGCCGTTACTGGAGGAGCCAGGCGTTCCAGCGCTCGGTCAGCGCCGCGCGCCGCTCGGCCCACCAGCCCGCGTCGAACTGGAACTGGGCGTCGACGTTCTCCGGATAGGTCGGCAGATCCTTGGCGACCGCCGGGTCCAGCCGTTCCATCAGCCCGGGGATGAAGCCGGGATAGGGCACCTGGTTGACGAATTCGGCGCCCTTCGCCGGATCGAGGCGCATGCTCATGTATTTCAGCGTCTCGGCCGGGTGCTTGGCACCCTTCGGGATGCCCCAGTAGGACAGCTGCAGCGCGCCGCCGCCCCAGGCGATCGCGACCGGCTTGCCTTCCTTGCGCAAGGGCGAGATGCGGCCGTTCCACACCGAGGTCATCACCACTTCGCCGTCCAGCAGGATCTGGACATGCTGGGCGCCGGTGGTCCACCAGACGGGGACATGCGGCTTGATCTGGTCGAGCTTCTTGAAGGCGCGCTCGACGTCGAGGGGATAGAGCTTGTCCTTGGGCACGCCGTCGGCCAGCAGCGCGAATTCGAGATTGCCGACCGGCGAGTTCTGCAGGGACCGCGGGCCGGGGAATTGCTTCACATCCCAGAAATCGGCCCAGTTCTTCGGTCCCTTGCCCCCTGGGAACTTGTCGGTGCGATAGGCGATGACGGTCGAGAACGTCGCGGTGACCATGCCGTCCGGCAGCTTGGCGATCGGCGGCAGCTTGTTGTCCGGGTCGAGCACCTTCCAGTCGATCGGCATCAGCCAGCCATTGGCCCGGGCCTGGAGGATGTCGTCGCCGCCGAGCTCGGTCAGATCCCATTCGACGTTGCCCGATTCGACCATGGCCTTCAGCTTGGGCAGGCTGACCGGGGCGGTCGAGCGCACCTTGATGCCGGTTTCCTTGGTGAACGGCTCCTCATAGAGCTTGGTGATGACCTGGGCGAGGCTGCCGCCCGAGCCGTTGACCACGATGGTGGTCTGGGCCTGCGCCGACAGGGCGACGAAACCCGCGGCGAAGGCCGCGGCGGCGAATGCGCGGCGGCCGAATGCGATACTGTTCATGATATTCTCTCCCTCCTCCTCTGGAATTTGTCTGGTCAGTCCGGCAGCAGCACGGCCTTGTCGGGGCTGAAGCCGAGGGTGACGGCGGTGCCGGGATCGAGCGGCGCCAGCGCGCCGCCGCGGTGTTCCGCGAAGGTGACGGCGGGCCCGTCCATGCCGATGCGCGCGGTGTAGCGGACGACGTCGCCGAAGAAGACGCCGTCGACCACGGTGGCGGCGAAGCCGATGTCGCCGCTCTGCGCGCGGCGCAGCACTTCCGGCCGCAACGCCACCGACGCCACCGGCCCCGGCGCCCGGGGCGGGAAGGTGATGCCCGTGCCGACCACGCAGATCACGCCGCCCGCGGCCGAGGCCGGCAGGATGTTGTTCAGCCCGACGAATTCGGCGACGAAGCGGCAGGACGGCCGGTCGTACATCGCCTGGGGCGCGCCGACCTGGACGATGGCGCCCTGGTTCATGACCACGATGCGGTCCGACATGGTCAGCGCCTCGCCCTGGTCGTGGGTGACGTAGAGCACGGTGCAGCCGATCTGGCGGTGGAACTGCTTGATCTCGAGCTGCATCGCCTCGCGCAGCTTGAGGTCGAGGGCGCCAAGCGGCTCGTCCATCAGCAGCACCGACGGCTCGAACACGATGGCGCGGGCGAAGGCCACGCGCTGGCGCTGGCCACCCGACAGCTGGTGGGGCATGCGCTGGGCGAAATCGTCGAGGCGGACCAGGCGCAGCGCCTCGTGCGCCTTCTGCAGCGCCTGGGCCTTGGGCATCTTGCGGATGCGCAGGGGGAAGGCGACGTTGTCGAGTACCGAGAGATGCGGAAACAGTGAATAGTTCTGGAACACCATGCCGATGTTGCGCTTCTCGGTCGGCAGGCGGGCGATCGAGGTGGCGCCGATGGCGATGTCGCCGCCCGAGGGTTCGATGAAGCCGGCCAGCACGTTCAGCGCCGTCGTCTTGCCCGAGCCCGACGGCCCCAGCAGGGTCAGGAATTCGCCGGCGGCGATGTCGAGGTTGAAATCGTTCAACGCGACCGCGGCGCCGTAGGTCTTGCGCACGCCACGGAACGAAACCGGTGCCCCGCGCGCCGCGATACCCGTCACCCCAGCCTGTTGCATCCCCGGCTTGCTCCCCTGTTCGACCCGATTTAAAATGATAGTGACATCGATATCATTTTTTCGTCAAGCCTGCTTGCGAGGGTGACATGACCACGGGCCGACCCGCTGCTAATCTCCCGCGGGACGGGGGTTCACGGGGTGACATGCGGGATTTGAGATATTCGACTTTCCTGGCGGAACGCCTCGCGGCGGCCGTCGACGCCCGCAAGGTCGAGCGTACCCGGATCAAGCTCGAGATCGCGGCCGCCGAGCTGTTGAACGAGGGCAGCTATCGCGATCTGACCGTGACCGGGATCACCCGGCGCGCGGGCAGCGCCTATGGCACGTTCTACCGATATTATCCGAGCAAGCGCGAGATCGCGCTGAGCGTGCTGCAGGGGCTGCTGGGCGCGATCCGCCTGATGCGCCCGCCGGGCGCGCAGCGCCCGACCGAGCCCTACGGCCGCATCTTCCGCGCCACGCTGAACTACGTTCACGTCTATCGCCAGAATGTCGGGCTGTTCCATTGCCTGCTGCTGGTCAAGCATGAGGACGAGGCCTTCGCCGCGATCGGCCGGCAGTCCGACGAGGGACTGGCCCGCCGCGTGCTCGACAGCGCCGACCGCCAGGGACTGGTCCTGCCCTTTCCCGATCGCGCGCGCGCGCTGCTGGCGGTCTACGGCATGATGAGCCTGATCGACGAACTGCTGCGCAAGATCTACGGGGCGTCCGAGCCGGCGATCGCGGCATTCGGCAACGATGCGGCGACGGTGGCCGAGGCCATCTCGACGCTGTGGTATCGCGGCCTCTACGGACGCGATGTCCCGCCGGAGGTGATGGCCGCCGCGCGCGACATGGCCCGGCCGTAATTGCCGGCACCCGGCAAGATCTGCCGGGTGCGGCTCGCCCGCGGGCTGGCGAAGCGCGGTAATCCCTGAATACCGCCACTGGCACATCGTTTGCGTGTCCGGGGCGCGATGAGGGTTGTTCAGGGGGCATCACCATGGCGGTCTCGGGAGTTTCCGGCGGCACGGCCGGCTATGACTATGGCGGCGTCAGCCGACCGGACAAGGACAAGATCGGCACCTCGGTCGAAGACAAGTTCCTGGCCTATGCCCGTAAGACGCCGGCCGAACGTTTCCGCGAGGACCTGCTGAATTCGATGGGCCTGACGGAGGAGGAGTTGAACGCGATGGATGCCGACAAGCGCAAGGCGATCGAGGACGAGATCACCCGGCGCATGAAGGAGAAGATCGAAAAGGACAGCCAGAAGCAGGCCGGCTTTTTCACCGACATCAAGGCCTGACCGGCTTCTCCTTCCTACGCCTTCAGGCTAGGTTGTGTGCGGGAAACCGGGGAGTGGGCATGGGCTGGCTGAAATGTCTGGGTATGGGCCTCGCGCTGCTGACGGCACCGGCGGCCGGCGCCGCCGAGATCTACCTGCCGCTGCTCGATCAGGCGCCTTGGGGCTATGCCGATGCCCGGGGCAAGCCCGCCGGCGTCAGCGTCGAACTGATCGACGAGTTGGGCCGGCGCGCCGGCATCCCGGTGCGCGTCGATCTGATGCCGCGCTTTCGCCTGGCGCAGGAACAGGCCAATAACCGCGCCTACACCGCGGCCCTGCTCGCCGGCGCGGCGCAGGTGCCGCCAGGCTATGACCGCCTCGACGTGCTGATGACCTATCACATCGTGCTGGTCCAGCAGGCCGGGCGCGACGCCACCAGTCTCGATGCCTATCTCGGCCGCCAGGTCGGGCTGGTCGAATCGCTGCGCGTGCTGCTGCCGGCCGCGGTCCAGCGCAAGGTCGAGACCGTCACGGTCGGCGGCATCGACGAAGGCCTGCGCATGCTCGCGGCCAGGCGCCTCGACGGCTGGATGATGGCCGACGTCGTCTTCCGCGCCAGCCTCGGCGAGTACAATTACAAGCGCAGCGATTTCGGCGGGCTGATCCCGGTGCAGGCGCTGAATTCAGCCTTCTTCGTCAACCGCGACAGCCCGCTGTGGCCCGATCGCGACCGCGTGGCCAAGGCCCTCGCCGAGATGATCGCCGACGGCACCAACACCCGCATCGTCGATACCTACGCGGCGGCGCGGCCGTAGGAATCTCCCCTCATCGTCACCGCATCCCGGCAAAAACGCCGACATCCAGGTAATCCGCGGTGCCGGCCGGCAATCCTGTTCCGGCTGGCCTATTCCGGCTGGGCCAGCGGCAGGTCGATCGTCACCGTCGTGCCGACGCCCACGCGGCTCCGCAGGCTGATGTCGCCGCCATGGCTTTGCACGATCTGGCGGGCGAGCCGGAGGCCGATACCCATGCCCGGCCGGTCGGACGCGTTGGCGGCGCGGAAGAATTTGCGGAAGACTTCCTGCAGCTCGTCCTCCGGGATGCCGATACCGCGGTCGCTGACGTTCAGGGCCACCCGGCCGTGGCCGGTGGCGACGGTGATCGAAACCGGCGTGCCGTTGGAAAACTTCATCGCATTGTCGATCAGGTTGGTCAGCGCGATGTCGATCAGCTGCGGATCGGCGATGATCGCCAGGGCGTCGGCATCGGGCGGCAGGACCAGGCGGATCTCGCGCGACGGATGGCCGTCGCGGGCGCGCTGCACCGTCGTTGCGATCAGCGGCTGCAGCTGCACCCGCCGGCGGTCCGGCCGCGCCTCGTGCGGTTCGACCCGGTCGGGATGCAAGGCCACGTCGAGCGTATCGGCCAGCCGCCGCACGGCGCGGATGATGCGGTCGACCCGCTCGGCATTGCCGTGGTCGCCCGACGACAGCGACAACCGCAGCGATTGCGCGGTATTGGCGATGATGGCAAGCGGCGTGCGGTACTGATGGGCGATCAGGTCGATCAGCCTGACCTGTTCGGTCTGCGCCTCGCGCTCGGCCGCCAGGGCCGCCTCGGCATCGCGCCGCGCGGCGTCGAGGTCGGCGGTACGCTCGGCCACCAGCGATTGCGCGCGCTGTTCCGACTGGCGGGCGGCCGCCATCTCCACCGCCTGGGAGAATTTCATCCGCCCGCCCAGCACGATGTTCATCAGCACGACATGCGTCAGCGTCGTCAGCTGGAAGGCGAAATCGGCGAATTCGCTCTGCGGCATCAGGCCCAGCGCGCGCAGAAGCGTCAGGGTGACGCCGACGAACAGGGGCGACAGGCCGATGAACAGCGGGATCGCCTGGGCGACGCGGCGCCGGACCAGGTCGACGCTGACGAAGAAGGTCGTCACCGTCAGGATCAGCTGCACCACCACCTGCAGCGTCGCGATCCGCTGGTACCAGCCGCCGATCGTCAGCACGGCGGCGGCCAGGCCCAGCACGATGATCACGCGCATGATGCCGTCGACCCGGTGATAGCGGTCGGGCACTTCGAGCAGGTCGCGCACGAACAGCGCCGCGGTGACCGTCTGCAGTGCGATCGGTATGGCGATCGCCAGCTGGATCTGTTCGGCGTTCAGGGCGGGCAGGAAGATGCGGATGAAGCCGCCCGAGGCGAAGTTGAGCGCCGCCAGGCTTGCCACATAGGCGGCATAGAACAGATAGACCCGCGCCCGTCCGACGGCGAAGAACACGATGTTCACCAGCACCACGACCATCATCAGGCCCTGGTAGGCTGCCGAAAAGCTCATGGTCAGCGCGGCATGCCAGGCCCGGTCGGCCGACGAGCGCAGATCGACGCGCAGGGGCAGCGACCCGAGCGAGAGCACCCGGGCGTAATAGGTGCGCGCCGTGCCGTCCGGGGGTTCGATCGGCAGCACGCGCTCGATCGTCACATAGGGCCGTTCCCTGATGCGGCCGGCGGCGTCGAGCGCCAGATGGCGGAAGTCGGCCGCCGTCGCCGGCCGGTCGACCAGCGGTTCGAACACGTCGATATGGCTGAGGAAGCTCGGGGAGAATTGCAGGTAGAGCTCCTGCGTCACCGGGTCCCGCCGTTCGATGGTAAAGCGGAGCCAGACCGCGTCCGAGGTATAGCCGAGGTTGAACAGCCCGGCGGCCGGCACGAAACCCGCGGCTGCCGGGCCGAAGGCGATATCGCCGATGCCGAGCTGGCCGGTCGGGTCGCGCAGATAGTCCAGGCGGCCGGTCAGCGAGACCGATCCCTCGGCATCGGCAAAGCGCAGCGGCTGGGCAGCCCCGGCGGCACCGGCCCAGACAGCGCAAAGCAGCAGGACGAGGAGGCAGGCCAGAAACCCGGCCCGCGGGGCGATCGGCATCGTCGGTCTAATTCCCAGAGCGAAAATCGAATGCTTGCACTATAGCAAGCGGGAGAGGCACCTTAAGCGTAACCATCCACCGCGCAGCATCAAGGCATCATGACGGACGCCCTTTCATCGCCCATCAGCGTCATTCTGGTCGAGGACGACCCCGACCTGCGCGAGGCGATCGCCGATTACCTGCGGCTGGCCGATTTCGCGGTCACGTCGGTCGAATCGGGCATGGGCTTCTATCGCGAAATGGCGGTCGCCGAATTCGACCTGGCGGTGATCGACCTGAACCTGCCGGATACCGACGGCACCCAGATCGCCGATTTCCTCAGCCAGCGCACCAATATGGGCATCATCATCGTCACCGGGCGCGGCACCCCGGCCGATCGCCTGCGCGGCTTCGAGGTCGGCGCCGACCTCTATTTCGTCAAGCCGGTCGACTGCGAGGAACTCGTCGCCGCCGCCCGCAACCTGCACCGCAGGGTCCAGGGGGACCGGGGCACGCCGCGCATCGACGGCCCGATGGCAACCGGCGACCAATGGACCTTCGACCAGCAGACCTGGCGGCTGATCGCGCCGAACGGGCGGGTCGTCGCCCTCACCGGCAAGGAAAGCCAGTTGCTCGATTGCCTGGTGCGCCAGCCCGGTACCGCGGTGTCGCGCCAGGTGCTGGCGGCCGAACTGGGTTATGACGATCTCGGGCCGGAAAGCCGCGGCCTCGATGCCTCGCTGCGCCGCCTGCGGCAGAAAACCCTGGTCGAGACCGGCGTGGCGCTGCCGGTTCAGACGATGAAAGCCGTCGGCCTGGTCTTCGCCGCACCCGTAAAGCGCGTACATATGGACCGGCGATCAGCGCGAGCCGTTCCATAAGGAACAATTCCGTTCCCGTTTGTCACCGTCCGTTTCTTGCGACAAGCGTCATATCGGAGCCATCTTCAGGGTGCGGGGGGGACACCGCCGCTACTTGAGGCCCGGTGTACGGAGTTTGCGCATGGACGACGCACGCGAGACCGAATTGACGGCATTCAGCATCGAGGAAGATGCCACCGTCGTCTTCAAGCTGATCCGTGGCCGCTGGATCGAGCAGGCGCCCGACAGCCTCGACCCCGAACAGCCCGTGCGCATCCGCTTTGACGGCATTCCGCTGCCGGCCAACCGCCGCCTGATCTGATCCAGGCCTTCTTCGTCCCGCGCCCGGCGCGGTCAGCGCCATTTCCCGCCGCCCGGATCGCCAGCAGCGCGGTCAGCCCACCAGTCGACGACCCGCTACCGCATCAGTACCGAAAGAGCCGCGTCAACGCGGCGCAAGCGGGAAGCCGCCCGCTGCCGCCGCCGGATCGGGGCCGTAGGTGCGCCGGGCCAGCGGCATGCCCGCGATCCGCCGGCGCAGCAGGGTCAGAAGCCCGGTCTCAGCCCGGTTGAGGTTGGCCTGGGGATGGGCGACCAGGTAGATGTCGACCGCCGGCGGGTCGTCATAGGGCGGCAGGCGCCACAAGAGGCCGTCGCGTTCGTCGCGCGCCGCGACATGCAGCGGCAGCGGCCCGAGGCCCAGCCCCGCCACGATCATCCGCCGCACTTCCTCCAGGCTCGAGGAAACGCCGACCACCCCCTCGTCGAGCTGGGCCTCGGCCCGGAGCAGGGCGACGCGGCGCAGGGCGTCGGACGGATGGTCGGTCTGGAACGACACCGACGTCTCGCCGCGCAGATCGGCCAGGCTCAAGCCTTGCCGGCCGAACAGCCGATGCTTGGGCCCGCAGAAGAAGCCGAAGAATTCCCGATAGACCACCTCGTAGGAGAGGCGCGGATCCTCGGTATGGACGAGGCAGAGGCCGAACGAGGCGCGCTTCTGCGCCACCGCCGTCGCCACCTCCTGGCTGGTCGAGACCGCGATGGTGAAACTCGCCTTCGGGTGGGCCTGGTGGAAATCGGCCAGCGCGTCGTCGACCACCGGCGAGACCACGTGGCTGGCCATGGCGATCGCGACATGGCCCGATATCTCGTCCTCGACGTCGCGCAGCAGGATCGGCAGGCGCGATACCGTGCCGAACAGCTCGACGCATTCCTGATAGAGCAGCCGGCCGACGGCGGTGACGCGGAAATGGTTCGGCTTGCGCTCGATCAGCCGGCGGCCCAGCCGGTCCTCCAGCCGCCGCAGGGCGTTGCTGAGGGTCGGCTGCTTCAAGCCGAGGCGATCGGCCGCCGCGGTGATCGATTGCTCCTCCACGATCACCATGAAGGTGCGCAACAGGTTCCAGTCGAGATCCCAGGCCAGCCGTTCCGGGCGCCGTGCCATTCCATAAACCGATGATCGTTATTTTCATTATCTATTTGGCAAATGATGCCCCGAAAGCAAGCATCATCGGCACCTGACAGGAGAGAGGTGAGACGATGAAGAAGCTGTTTTCGCTCGGGCTGGCGCTCGCGGCGCTGATTGCGGTGGCGGCCCCGGCCCAGGCCGACGACTTGGCCACGATCAAGTCGGCCGGCGTGATGAAGATCGCCATGACCGGCGCCTATCCCCCGTTCAACTTCGTCAACGAGAAGAACGAGGTGGTCGGCTTCGACGCCTCGATCGGCCTGGAAATCGCCAAGCGCATCGGCGTCAAGGGCGAGATCGTGACGACCGCCTGGGACGGCATCATCGCCGGCCTGCTGGCCAAGAAATACGACACCATCGTCGGCTCGATGACCATCACCGAGGCGCGCCAGAAGGTCGTCGATTTCGTCGGCCCCTATTACCATGCCGGCCGCGGCGTGTTCGTGGCCGAGGCGTCGGCGGTCAAGACCCTGGCCGACCTGAAGGGCAAGACCATCGGCGTCACGCTCGGCGAGACCCATGAGAAATGGGCCCGCGACCAGGGCGGCTGGACCATCCGCACCTACAAGGGCCTGCCCGAGCTGCTGCTCGAGCTGAAGGCCGGCCGCATCGACGCCATCGTCGTCGACAACATCCCGATCCGCGTCGCGGTCAAGGAAAGCGGCGAGAAGATCCGCCAGCTCGACACCCCCGGCATCGAGGGCGGCTCGGTCGCCATCGGCATCGCCATCCGCAAGGACAACCCGGACCTGTCCAAGGCGATGCAGAAGGCGCTGGACGAGATGATGGCCGACGGCACCTACAACAAGATCGCGATGCAGTGGGTCGGCAGCGACATCCGCTAAACACGATCTGACCGGGTACCAGCGCCATGGATTTCGCCCTGATGGTCAAGGTCACGCCGTTCTTCGTCGAGGCGGCGTGGCTGACCGTGCGGATCTCGTTCCTGGCGCTGCTGCTGGGCCTGATCCTCGCCGGCCTCGGTGCCGCGGCACGTCTGTCGCGCCACCGGGTCTGGCGGGCGATCGGCACCGTCTATGTCAGCATCTTTCGCGGCACCCCGGCGCTGATCCAGCTGTTCGTGCTCTATTTCGGCGGACCGCAGATCGGCATCAACCTCGATCCGTTCACCGCCGGCGTCATCGGGCTCGGCTTCAACATCGGCGCCTACATGACGGAAACGATCCGCGGCGCGCTGCTGTCGGTCGATCGCGGCCAGGCGGAAGCCGCGCGCAGCCTCGGCCTCGGCCGGTTCCAGGCATTGCGCAAGGTGGTGCTGCCCCAGGCCGCACGGCTGATGATCCGGCCGCTCGGCGTCAATGCCGTCGCGCTGATCAAGGGTTCGGCGCTGGTCTCGGCGATTTCGGTGGTCGAGCTGACCTACACCGCCCAGCGCTATATCGGCTCGACCTACAAGCCGTTCGAGATGTTTGCCATCGCCGCCGCACTCTACCTGATCATCATCCACGTCACGACCAAGGCGATCGCCTGGGCCGACAGCCGGTTCGCGGTGCGCTGATGCCGGGCCTCGATTTCTCTGTTGTCGCCGACTACTGGAACATCCTGGCCGTCGGCGCGGGCTGGACGGCGTTCCTGACCGCCGCCGCCGCCATCCTCGCCTTCTTCGGCGGCATCGGCTTCGCGCTGGCGGCGCTCTATGCGCCCTGGCCCATCCGCCTGCCGGTGAAGTTCGTGGCCTGGGCGTTCATGGGCACGCCGCTGCTGCTGCAGCTGTTCCTGATCTATTTCGGCCTCGTCCAGATCGGCATCGACATCCCGGCACTGGCCGCCGGCATCATCGGGCTGGGCCTGCATTTCGCCGTCTACAACGCCGACGTGATCCGGTCGGCGATCGTCGCGGTCGATCCCGGCCAGAACGAGGGGGCGCGCAGCCTGGGGCTCAGCCGTTTCCAGTCGTTCCGCCATGTCGTCGTGCCGCAGGCGATCCGCAACGTGGTGCCGCCGCTCGGCAACAACCTGATCGCGCTGCTGAAGGAATCGGCACTGGTTTCGGTGATCGGCGTGGCCGAGCTGGTGCATGCCTCGCAGCTGGCCATTTCCGAAACCTTCCGCCCGTTCGAGTTCTACATCACCGCGGCGGCACTCTATTATGCGCTGAACGCCGTGCTGGAATTCGGCCTCGGCCGCATCGAGAAGAAAGTCGAGGTCACGCGATGACGACGCCCATGGTCCAGGTGCGGCAGGCCCATAAGCGCTTCGGCGACGTCGAGGTGCTGAAAGGCATCGACCTGACCGTCGAGCGCGGCCGCATCATCGCCATCATCGGGCCGTCGGGCTCGGGCAAGAGCACGCTGTTGCGCGCCATCAACCACCTGGAGACCCTCGATGCCGGCGAGATCCATCTCGACGGCGTGCTGGTCAACGCCCGGCTCTCGGGCGGGGCGTTCGAGCGCCACATCAACGCGGTGCGCCAGCAGATGGGCATGGTGTTCCAGCACTTCAACCTGTTCCCGCATCTGACCGTGCGCGAGAACGTCACGATGGCGCCGAAGCTGCTGAAGGACCTGGGGACCCGCGAGGCCGATGAGCTGGCCCGCGACCTGCTGGCCAAGGTCGGGCTGTCGGAGCGCATCGACTACTACCCCTCCAAGCTGTCGGGCGGGCAGAAGCAGCGCGTGGCCATCGCTCGCGCGCTGGCGATGCAGCCCAAGGTGATGCTGTTTGACGAGGCGACCTCGGCACTCGACCCCGAGCTGGTCGACGAGGTCAACCTCGTCATGAAGCAGCTGGCATCGGAGCACATGACGATGCTGATCGTGACCCACGAGATGCGCTTTGCCGGCGACGTCGCCGACCACATCCTGTTCATGGACGGCGGCGTGGTGGTCGAGGAAGGCCCGCCCGCGGAAATCTTCAGCCGCCCCCGCCACGACCGCACCCGCAATTTCCTGCGCAAGTACCTCGCGGCATGACCCTGTACGCACGCTCTCCCAAGCCCGGCAATGACGATGAAATTTCCCCGTCATTCCGGGCGAAGCGAAGCGGAGACCCGGAA
>JAEYTW010000429.1 GCA_023433835.1 Pseudomonadota bacterium
GCCGCGGCGGGGCGCCCGGCCGGGCAACCCGTTCGCGGGGGCCCCCGCGCTGGTCCGGCGCGCAGAGCGGCACCAGCAGGTCGTCGCCGACCCGGATCGAGCGGAACTGCTCGGCCGCCAGGTAATCCGGCACGCTGGAGTGGTAGTGACAGATCAGGTACTGCGCCTGGCCCTGGCGCATCACCGCCTCGCAGCCGCGCATGGTATCCGAGATCAGCTGCACCGGCCCGACCCGCATGCGGCCTTCCAGCTGGGACAGCCAGCGCGGAAAGAAGGTCCAGGACAGGACATGGGTGGCGGCAAATTTCAGCGTCGCGGCCGAGACGTTGGCGGCATGCCGCACCTCTTCGCGCCCCTGCAGCACGCGGCGCACGATATCCTCGGCGAAGGGGCGGAAACGGTCGCCGGCATGGGTCAGGCTGATGCGATGGGTCGAACGGTCGAACAGCGGCGCGCCGGCCCAGTCCTCCAGCGCGCGGATGCGCCGGCCGAAAGCGGGCTGGGTGAGGTTGCGCGCCTCGGCCGCACGGCTGAAATTGCCGCTGTCGATCAGCGCCAGGAAATCTTCCAGCCAGTCCAGTTCCATCGCGCATACCGTGATGATGCCCAACCGGCACAGTTAGATGCCGAATCGGCATTGGCCGCGCCGATGGCCGCGATCCTACCTTACCCCCCAGGCAACGGCCAGGACCGGCCCCGGGAGGAACAACCAGGATGCGCATCGTCGAGATCCGCGAAACGACGGCATCGATCGCGTCGCCGATCGCCAATGCCTATATCGATTTCTCCAAGATGACCTGTTCGGTCGTCGCGGTGATCACCGACGTGATCCGCGACGGCAAGCCGGTCGTCGGCTACGGCTTCAACTCGAACGGCCGCTACGGCGCCGGCGGGCTGATGCGCGAACGCTTCCTGCCGCGCTTACGCGATGCCGCGCCCGACAGCCTGCTGGACCAGGCGCGCGACAACCTCGACCCCTTCCGCATCTGGTCGACGCTGATGGCCAATGAAAAGCCGGGCGGCCACGGCGAACGCTCGGTCGCGGTCGGCACCATCGACATGGCGGTCTGGGACGCCGTCGCCAAGATCGAAGGGCGCCCGCTCTACCGCGTGCTGGCCGACCGCTATCGCGGCGGCAAGGCCGACGACCGCGTGTGGGTCTATGCGGCCGGCGGCTACTACTATCCCGGCAAGGACCACAAGGCGCTGCAGGATGAAATGCGCAGCTATCGCGACCGCGGGTATCGCGTGGTCAAGATGAAGATCGGCGGCGCGCCGCTCGACGAAGACCTGCGCCGGATCGACGCGGTACTCGAGATCGTCGGCGAGGGTCGCTATCTCTGCGTCGACGCCAACGGCCGCTTCGACCTCGCCACCGCCACCGCCTATGCCCGGGCGCTGGCCCCCTACGGCCTGCATTGGTACGAGGAGGCCGGCGATCCGCTCGACTACGCCCTGCAGGCCGAGCTGGGCCGGCATTACGACGGGCCGATGGCAACCGGCGAGAACCTGTTCTCGCACCAGGACGCCCGCAATCTGATCCGCCATGGCGGCATGCGCCCCGACCGCGACTGGCTGCAATTCGACTGCGCCCTGAGCTACGGCCTGGTCGAATATCTGCGCACGCTGGACATGCTGGCCGAACACGGCTGGTCGACCCGCCGCGTCGTGCCGCATGGCGGCCACCAGATGTCCTTGAACATCGCCGCCGGCCTGCATCTCGGCGGCAATGAATCCTATCCCGACGTCTTTCGCCCGTTCTGCGGCTTTGCCGACGGCATCCGGGTCGAGGACGGTTATGTCGGCCTGCCCGAGGCGCCGGGCATCGGCTTCGAGACCAAAACGGAACTCTTCGCCGTCATGAAGGCGCTGGCGCCTTAAGAAATTCCAGGAGGAAACGTAACAACCATGAGTGCGACGCCAATCAATTTCCACGGCCTGATCCCGGCGATCTCGGTGCCGTTCCGCGACGATCATTCGATCGACGAGGCCGAGCTGACCAAGTTCGCCGCCTGGCTCGGCGCCCGCGAGGGCATCACCGCGCTGATGACCAACGGCCATACCGGCGAGGTCTTCTCGCTGACCGCGCGCGAACGGGCCGAGGTCACCCGCATCGCGGTCGAGGCGACGCGCGGCATCTGCCCGATCATCTCGTCGGTGGTCTGCGAAGGCATTACCGACGCGGTCGAGCAGGCGGGCTGGGCCAAGGAGGCCGGCGCCTCCGGCCTCGACATCATGCCGCCGCATCACTGGCTGCGCTTCGGCTTCCTGCCCGACCACGTCATCGACTACTTCACCGCGATCGGCAAGGCCACCGGCCTCGACCTCGTCGTGCATGTCTATCCCGCCTATTCCAAGGCCTCGTTCTCCAGCGACCTGCTGGCCGAGCTGGCGAAGCTGCCCTTCGTCAAGGCCTTCAAGATCGGCACGCGCGAGATGAACAAATATGCCCGCGACCTCAAGGCGATCCGCGCGGCGGCACCGGAAAAGGCGCTGCTGACCTGCCATGACGAATATCTGCTGGCGTCGATGGTCCAGGGCATCGACGGCGCGCTGGTCGGCTTCGCCTCGCTGGTGCCCGGGCTGATCAACGATCTCTTGAAGGCGGTGAAGGCCGGCGACCTGCACGAGGCACAGCGCATCCAGGCGCTGATCGACCCGCTGAAGGACGCCGTCTACGGCGCCGGCGAGCCGACCGGCGAGGCCCACGGGCGGATGAAGGCGGCGATGGAGGTCGCCGGCATCCTGAAAAGCGGCCGGGTGCGGCCGCCGACCCATGCGCCCGGCCCGGCCGAGATGGCCCAGATCCGCGCCGCGGTGGCCCAGGCTGGCATCGGCTGAACCGAGCGGCCGCCACGGGGCAAACCCCGGACGGCCGACGGCCTTTTAGGGAGGAAGCCATGCAGATGGCAGAAGCAATCATCGACCGGCCGGTCACGAAACCGGCCGCCCCGCCGCTGATCGAGATCCGCGGCGCGGCCAAGATCTATCCGACCGCCGACGGCGCCGGCGTGCGCGCGGTCGACCATGTCGACCTCGACATCGCCGAAGGCGAGTTCGTCTGCGTCGTCGGCCCGTCGGGCTGCGGCAAGAGCACGCTTTTACGCATGCTGGCCGGGCTCGACGACGTCACGGCCGGCACGCTGACCCTGGCCGGCCGCCCCGTCATCGGCGCCTCGCCCGATGTCGGCGTGGTCTTCCAGGCGGCCAACCTGCTGCCCTGGCTGACGGTGCGCCAGAACGTCGCCCTGCCGCTGCGGGTCGGTGGCCGCCATGCCCCGGCCGGCAACCGCATCGACACGCTGCTGGAGATGACCGGGCTGGGCGATTTCGGCAGCCGCTATCCCTACGAGCTGTCGGGCGGCATGCAGCAGCGCGCCGGCATCTGCCGGGCGCTGGCGCGCGACCCGCGCATCCTGCTGATGGACGAACCGTTCGGCGCGCTGGACGCGCTGACGCGCGAACGGATGAACCTCGAGCTGCAGCGGATCTGGCAGGCATCGGGCAAGACCATCCTGCTGATCACCCATTCGATCGGCGAAGCCCTGTTCCTGGCCGATCGCGTCGTGGTGATGTCGCCGCGGCCCGGCCGCATCCTCAAGGTGCTCGACGTCGCCATCCCGCGGCCGCGCAGCTTCGACACCATCGTCAGCCACCCGCTCTATGCCGGGCTGGCCAGCGAAACCCGCCGCCTGCTGAACGCCGAGGGAGGCATCGAATGACCGACATCGTGTCGACCTCGCGCCCCGCCATCGCGGCGCCGCGACCGGCCAGGGCCGTCAACGGCACGCTGATCTCGGCCATCGGCATGGTCGTGCTGCTGGCCGCCTGGGTCGTCGGCGTCCGCCTGTTCGACGTGCCGGCCTACATTCTGCCCAAGCCCGAGGCGGTGCTGCAGGCGCTGTGGTCGGGCATTGCCGTCAATCCGCTGAGCCCGGTGGGTTTCTACCTGCCGCTGTGGGGTACGCTTAGCAACGCCGCGGTGGGTTTCGTGGTCGGCACCACGCTCGGCATCGTGCTGGGATCGCTGATGGCGGAAAGCCGCACGATCGAAAAGCTCCTGATGCCCTATGCCTTCGCGCTGCAAAGCCTGCCCAAGGTCGCCATCGCGCCGCTGATCGTCATCTGGTTCGGTTTCGGCGACGGCTCCAAGATCGCCATCGCCGCGCTGCTCGCCTTCTTTCCGATCCTGGTCAACTGCTTCACCGGCCTGCGCGCGACCGAACCCGAGCGCATCGACCTGATGCGCTCGCTGTCGGCCTCACGCTTCGAGATCTACCGCATCGTCAAGTTGCCGAGCGCCGCGCCCTATATCTTCGCCGGCCTCGACATGGCCGTGGTCTATGCGCTGCTCGGCACCATCGTCGCCGAATTCCTGGGCGCCCAGCAAGGCATGGGCGTCGTCATCACCCAGGCCCAGGCGATCACCGACGTGGCCGGCGTGTTCGCCGCCCTCGTCATCCTGGGTGCCCTGGGCATCCTGCTGCACGGCGCCGTCCGCCGGCTGGAGCGGCGCGTGGTGCACTGGGCCAACCGCGGCAAGCCCTGAACCATCAAATCAATCAAGAACGGGAGGAAATCATCATGATCAACCGTCGACAGATGCTGCTGGCCGGTTCGGCCTTCGGCACCGCGCTGGCCCTGGGTTCGCGCGTCGCCGGCGCCGCCGACCTGCCGGCCGTGCGCTTCGGCGTCGGGCTGAAGGCGATGAGCGCCATCGTCATCAATACCGTGATCGGCGAAGTGCTGGGCTACAACCGCGAGGAAGGCTTCACCTTGAAGCCGCTGGCGCTGGGCGGCAACGCCAATGTCCAGGTCGCGGTCGAGCGCGGCGATGTCGAGATCGGCATCGGCGTGCCCTCCTTCGGCCTGCCGCTGCTGGCCAAGGGCGAATGGGGTACCGCGATCAATTTCTACGAATACACCTATCCCTATAAATGGGACGTGGCGACCCTGCCCAACGCGCCGCTGAAGGGCTATGCCGACCTCAAGGGCAAGAAGATCGGCGTCTCCGACTTCGCCGCGACCGAATACCCGGTCACCCGCAACGTGCTGAAGACGCTGGGGCTGGATCCCGATGCCGACGTGCGCTGGGTCGCGGTCGGCAACGGCGTACCGGCCGGCGTAGCGTTGCAGCGCGGGGCGATCGATGCGCTGGCCTATTACGACACCGGCTTCGGCCAGATCGAGGCGGCCGGCATTCCGATCGCCATGATCCCGCGCCCGCCGGGCCTGCCGATGGTCGGCGGCCAATTCCTGATGGCGCCCAAGGCCAGGCTGGCCGAGAACCGCAAGCTGATGGTCGGATTCGGCCGCTCGGTCGCCAAGGCGTCGCAGTTCATCCTGGCCGAGCCCGCGGCCGGCGCCAAAGCCTTCCTGGCGATGTACCCCGAGGCCGCGCCCCGCGGCGCCAGCAGCGAGGACGCGATCAAATCGGTGCTGCAGTCGATCACGCGCCGGATCAAGCTCTACGAACCGCCGTACCCGAACACGGCGATGGGGTCGATCAACGTCGGGGAATTCAAGCAGGAAGCCGAGATGAACGGCCTCAAGATCGCCGATTTCAGCCCGTTCTATACAAACGACCTGATCGCCGAGATCAACGATTTCGATCGCGCGCGCATCAAGGCCCAGGCGACGGCCTACAAGTCATGACGGCGTCGCGGCGGGTATTGGTCACCGGCGCCAGTTCCGGCATCGGGGCGGCCATCGCCCGCCGCATGCTCGACGACGGCTGGCGGGTGGCGGGGCTCGACCGCAGCTCGGCCTTGCTGGAGGGGCCGGGGTACGAGCACCACACCCTCGACCTGACCGACGCCGAGGCGCTGGGGCATTGCCTTGCCGCCCTCGGCGAGGTCGACGCCCTGGTCCACGCCGCCGGGTTCATGCGCACCGCCCCCCTCGGCGCGCTGACGCCCGCCGACGGCGCGGCGATGTGGGCGCTGCATGTCGATGTCGCGGCGCGCCTGGCCGACGCGCTGGCGCCGCGGCTGGGGCC
>JAEYTW010000500.1 GCA_023433835.1 Pseudomonadota bacterium
GCGACGGGCTGGCCCGGATCGCGCCCGGCCGGCCGCGGGGCCCGGGTGCCGCGCCGGGCACGCGGGCCATGGCGGTGCTCGTGATCCTGTTCCTGCTGGTGCCGCTGATCCTGCTGGTCCCGGTTTCCTTCAGCGGGCAGAGCTTCGTGTCCTGGCCGCCGACCGACCCGACCTTGCGGTGGTACGGCGAGGTTGTCGCCTCGCCGATGTGGCTGGCCGCTGCCGGGCGCTCGTTCGTCGTCGCCTTCCTCACCGCGCTTGGCTGCTTTGCCGTGGCAGTGCCGGCGGGGCTCGCCTTCATGCGGCTCTCGGGGCGCGGCGCCGCCGCCTTGTTCGCGCTGATCGTCTCGCCGCTGATCGTGCCGCGCCTGGTCGTCGCCGTGGCGCTGTTCTACGTCTACGCGCGGCTCGGCTGGGTCGGCACCACGCTTGGCCTGGTCATCGGCCATGTCGTCATCGCCCTGCCGTTCTTCTTCATCGCCGTGCTGGCGGTCCTGAAGACCTACGACGTCAGGCTGGACCAGGCGGCGGCCTCGCTCGGCGCCCCGCCTTGGACCGCGGCGCGGCGCATCACCCTGCCGCTGATCGGCACCGGGCTGGTTTCGGCCGGGCTGTTTGCCTTCGTCACCTCGCTCGACGAGCTCAACGTGGCGCTGTTCGCCTCGGGCGGGCTGGTCTCGACGCTGCCGAAGATGATGTGGGACGAGGCGACCCTGCGCTTCTCGCCGGTACTGGCGGCGGTGTCGACCCTGGTCCTGCTCGTCATGAGTGCCGTGGTCCTCGTGGCCCTGCGGCTTGGTTCATCAGTCAGGGAGCAGTGATCGCGATGCCGATCCATTACGTCAAGCAGGGCGCTGTCGCGACCTTCGTCATCGACAACGGCCGGGTCAACGTGTTCACCCCGGAGATGCATCGCAGCCTGTTCGAAGCCTTGACCGATTTCGTCGCCGACCCCGACATCCGCGTCGGCATCATGCAGGGCCGCGACGGCGCCTCGTTCTCGGCCGGCGACGACATCAAGGTCGAGCTGCCGGCGCTGTCCGCCCATCAGGCCCTGGAGGCGCATCTGTTCCCCCATGCGCATGAGGCGGCGCACGGCCTGACGCGGCCGGGCTGGGAACAGGACGTGATGCGGCTGAAGCGCTACAAGCCGATTGTCGGCGCGGTCGACGGCTATTGCCTGGGCCAGGGGCTGATCTACCTGCTGCTGCTGACCGACCTGCGCATCGCGACGCCGCGGGCCGAGTTCGGTTTTCCCGAGATTGCCTACGGCATGGGCGGGGCCGGCGGGATCGTCCGGCTGGGCCAGCACGTGCCGCATGCCGTGGCGATGGAATTGCTGCTGCTGGGCGAGCGCATCGGGGCCGAGCGGGCGCTGGCCGCCAACCTGATCAACCGCGTGGTGCCGGAGGCCGCGCTGATGACCGAGGCCCGCAGCATGGCGCTGCGCATCGCCGGGCATCCGCCGGTCGGCGTGCGGGTCGAGATGGAATCCTATCTGCGCGCCCAGGACATGCCGCGCGAACAGGCGATGGACTATGTCGGCACGCTGTTCCGGCTGCAGCGCATCGCCTATGACGGCCCCGGCGCCGGTACCGGTTTCTTTCGCAAGGCGGAGGCGTGATCATGCTGGATCTCGATCAGCTGGCCGCCCGCCGCGCCGGGATCGAGGCGGGCTTCCGGCCGACCTCGATCGGCAGGTTCGTCACCGAGCGCTGCGCGGCGCTCGGCGAGACGCCCGCCTTCGACGTGTTCGACCGCGGCGAGCGCGCGACCTACGCCGAGGTCGAGCGGCTCACCAACCGCATCGGCAATGCGCTGAAAGGCATCGGCGTCGGCCGCGGCGACCGGGTGGCCGTGATGCTGTCCAACCGTCTGTTCTATCCGCTGGCCTGGCTGGCGCTGGCCAAGATCGGCGCGGTGCATGTGCCGGTCAACACCCGCTACACCCCGCGCGAGATCGCCTATGTCACCGGCGATTCCGGTGCTACCGCGCTGATCATCGAGGCTGCTTTCCTCGATACCTTCCGGGCGATCGAGACACGGCCGGCAGGGCTGCCGGACGACCGCGTGCTGGTGGTCGACGGCCCGTTCGACGATCTCGTCACCGCGGCGTCGGAGCGCTCGTGCCTGGATCCGGATATCGGCCCCGGCGACCTGATGAACATCCAGTACACCTCGGGGACCACGGGCTTTCCCAAGGGCTGCATGCTGACCCATGAATACTGGCTGATGCTGGGGCATGTCGCGCAAGCGTGGGACATCGGGCCCGTCAGCCGCATGCTGACGGCGCAGCCGTTCTTCTACATGGACCCGCAATGGCACGTGATCAAGGCGATGGGCCTTGGCGCCACGCTCTATATGGCGCCGCAGCTCAGCGCCACGCGGTTCATCGGCTGGCTCAAGCGCTACCGGCTGGAATGGTGCCAGTTCCCCGAGCTGATGACGCGCCAGCCGCCGGCGCCCGATGACGCCGACACGGCACTGTTGCAGGTGGCGACCTTCGGCTGGTCGCCGGAAACCGCGCGGGCGTTCAAGGCGCGCTTCCGCGTGCGGGCGCGCGAAGGCTTCGGCATGACCGAGATCGGCATGGGCAGCTGGATGCCGCCTGAGGCCGACGAACTCTACGATTCCGCCAGCGTGGGTATCGCGGCCCCGTTCCGCCAGGTGACGATCCGCGACCCCGAGGGGCGCGAGGTCGCGCCCGGGGCCGAGGGCGAATTGTGGGTGCGCGGCCGCGGCATCTTCAAGGGCTACTGGAACAAGCCCGAGGCCAACGCGGATGCCTTCCGGGGTGACTGGTTCCGCACCGGCGACATCTTCCGGGCCGACGATCGCGGCCTCCTGTGGCTGACCGGCCGGCTCAAGGACATGATCCGCCGCTCCTCGGAGAACATCGCGGCCCGCGAGGTCGAGGCGGTCATCCGCGAGCTCGACGCCGTCGAGGATTGCGCCGCGGTGGCGGTGCCCGATGCGCGGCGGGGCGAGGAAGTGAAGATCTACATCCAGCTCAAGCCCGGCACGACGCTCGATGTGGGCGCAATTCTCGATCATGCCCGCGCGCGCCTCGCCGCCTTCAAGGTGCCGCGCTACGTAACCTTCGTCGACGGCTTCCCGCGCACCGTCTCCAACAAGATCGAGAAGCGTAATCTCACCGCCGGCGTCGCCGACCTGCGGGCTGACGCCTACGACGCCGAGGCGGGCGGCTGGGTGTAGCCTTCAGGAACTCCGCATCTGGGCCTGGCTGACATTGCTGCCCGGCGGCACGCTCTGGGTCAGCCAGACGTTGCCGCCGATCACCGACCCCTTGCCGATGGTGATGCGGCCGAGGATGGTGGCGCCGGCGTAGATGACGACGTCGTCCTCGACGATCGGGTGGCGCGGCCGGCCCTTGACCAGCGCGCCGGTCTCGTCCTTGGGAAAGGATTTCGCGCCGAGTGTCACCGCCTGGTAGAGGCGGACGTTGCGGCCGATGATCGTGGTCTCGCCGATCACCACGCCGGTGGCGTGGTCGATGAAGAAGCTGCCACCGATATCGGCCGCCGGGTGGATGTCGACGCCGGTCGAGGCCTGCGCGATGCTGGTGACCAGCCGCGGCAGCATCGGCACCCCGGCACGGTACAGCGCATGGGCCAGGCGATAATGCACGATCGCGCTGAATCCGGGATAGCAGAGCAGGACTTCGGAGACGTTGGCGGCCGCCGGATCGCCGTTGACGGCGGCGTGCAGGTCCGAAACCAGCAGGGCGCGGATGTCGGCCAGCCCCGCCGCGAAGTCGCGGGTGATGGCGATCGCCTGCGGCATCGGATCGTCGTCGGACGCCTCGTCGGCGAAGCGCAGCGCGCGCCGCACCTGCTCGACCAGCAATTGCAGCGTGCCGTGCAGCGTATCGCCGACGAAGTAGTCGATGCTTTCGCCCGACAGGTCCGGCCGACCGTAATGTGTCGGGAACATCGCCGCCTGCAGGCCCGCGATCACTGCCACCAGCACATCGCGCGACGGCAGTTCGCGCAACCGGCCGCGATGCCGAATCTTGTGGGTCGCCTCGCGCGACTGGTGCAGTGCCGCGACGACGTTGCCGAGATCCCAGATATCGTTCATCTCAGGCCCCGATCAGATCGGCGTGGTGGCGGCGGGCGACGTCCGGGTGCGAGCGCAGCCGGCCTTTCAGGTAATTGCGGCCGACCTGGTTGAACAGCGGGTTGTTCGGGTCACGCTCCGGCCCGCGGGCCTCGGCGGCCAGGGCCGGCGGCAGCTGCAGCAGCGGCACGGTGGCATCGAGGCGCGCGCCCATGAAGAAGGCGACGGAAATGCGGTCGGTGCCGGCGGGTGGCGTCACCACCCGATGCATGGTGGCGCGCAGGTAGCCGTCGGAGGCCATCTCCAGCAATTCGCCGATATTGACCACGAAGCTGCCGGCCCGCGGCTCGGCATCGATCCACCCGCCGGATGTCTCGACCTGCAGGCCGCGCTGCCGATCCTGCAGCAGCAGCGTCAGCAGGCCGGAATCCTTGTGGGCGCCGACGCCCTGGTCGCTCTCCGTCGCATCCCGGCCGGGATAGCGCACCACCTTCATGATGTGATGCGGCGTGCCGTCGTAAAGCTGCGCCAGCGCGTGCTCGTCCTGGCCCAGCGCCAGCGCGAAGGCGCGCAACAGGCGCACGGTCAGCGCAACCATTTCCTCCTGCCAGCGCAGGATCACCGGCTTCATGCCCGGCAAGGCCGAGGGCCACTGGTTCGGGCCCTGCAGCCGGGTCCAGTCGGCGCCGCCGGGCACGGCCGGGCGTTCGGCGCCGAAATCGATCTGCTCGCGCCAGTCCGGCTGGCCGCGGGTCAGTTCCCAGGCCGCGCGGTTGTAGCCGCGGAAATGGGCCGACCTGACCATCTCGATCTCGAGCTTCTCAGGCTCCGGCAAGGCGAAGAAGGCGCGGGACTGGGCCTGCACCGCGGCAACCAGGGCGGGGTCGATGCCGTGGCCGGTCAGGTAGAAGAACCCGACATGGCGGGCGGCATGGCGCAGATCGGCGAGGAAGGCCGCGCGGGTCGCGGCATCGCCGTCGAAACGGGCAAGATCGAGGGTCGGCAGGGCGGATGTCATCAGAAGAATACCAGGGTGCGCAATTCGATGCTTTCGCGGGGGCGCCGGTCGGCCGGCGCGGTCGGGTCGTCGAAGGCGGTATGGGGCGCGAAGCGCGCCGGGTTCGCCCGGTCGGAATCGAAACACTTGAACATCCAGGCCTCGCGCGCCGCCATCTCGGGCGCATAGTACCAGCGATGATCGGGGTTGTAGTGCACCGCATAGGTTTCGCCGGTGCGGTCGCGATAGACCAGGGCCGAGGCGACGAGGTCGTCGGGCGCGAGGCTTTGCGCATCGCATAGGGCCAGCGGCATGTCCTGCAGCGGCCCGTGGATCGGCCGCCAGAGATTGACGATCAGGTAGCGGCGGCGCCCCAGTTCGGCGGCCTCGTCGCCCATCACCTGGGCCAGGCGCTGCGGTCCGGACGTCTCGGTATAATCGTTGTGGATGCGCGGCACCGGCTGGCGCGGCACGCCGGTGCTGCGGTCGCGCGCGCCGGGAATGCGGCGGCGGATGGTATGGTCGAAGACGACGGCGCGGGCCGCGCCCGTCGCCGCCTTCACCAGTTCGATCGTCTCCGGATAATAGATCCGGCGCAGCGCATCCTCGTCGGTGAAGTCGGTCATCGCGCTGGGCTGGTCGATGAAGGCCATGCCCTGGTCGTCGAGCGACAGGCGATCGGCAATGCCGCGGATATCGCGGATCGCGACCTCGTGGACTTCGTAGACCGCCTCGTTGCGCGGCGCTTCCGGCGGGGCGTCGTAGGCATAGCTGCGCAGCGGACCGCTGGTCGGCCCGACATAGTGCAGCCCGGCCTCGACATGGGGCAGGGCGGCGATCTCGGCCGCGGACAGCGCCATGGTCAGAAGCTTTCCCTGTAGGGCCGCAGGTCGATCTCGTGCGCCCAGGCCGAACGGTGCTGGCGATGGATCTGCCAGTAGGTCTCGGCGATCGCGTCGATGTCGAGCAGGCCATCCTCGCCGCGCTGTTCGACGGCCTGCGGAAAGCGGCTGAGCAGCCGGTCGCCGGCAATGCCGCCGTCGATGATGACATGGGCGACATGGATTCCTTCAGGCCCGTATTCGCGCGCCATGCTCTGCGCCACCATGCGCAGGCCCGCCTTGGCCGCGGCGAACTGGGCGAAACCGGGCCGGCCGCGCAGCGAGGCCGAGGCGCCGGTGAAGATCACCGTGCCGCGGCCGAGCGGCACCAGCCGCCGCGCGGCCTCGCGCCCGACCAGGAAGCCGGCAAGGCAGCCGACGCGCCACAGCGCCTCGAAATCCGCGGCCGTCACCTCGCGGAAATCGGTGCGCTGGTTGTTGCCGGCATTGAAGACGACGAGGTCGGCCGGCCCGCTGTCGGCGTCATCCGCCATCGCCCGGTCGAACAGCCGGACCACGTCGTCCTCGACGGTCGTGTCGGTGACGACCGGCGTGGCCTTGCCCCCGTCGGCGGCGATGGCATCGGCCACCGCCTGGATCTTGGCCGCCGTCCGGCCGGCGACCAGCACGTGATGGCCTTCGGCGGCGAAGCGCCGGCACAAGGCGGCGCCGAGGCCGCGCTCGGCCCCCACGCCCACGACGACTGCCTTCGATCGGGCCATGGTCAGGCCACCTCGGGTTCGAGGGCGGGATAGTCGGTATAGCCCTTCTCGCCGCCGCCGTAGAAGGTCGGCCGGTCATAGGCATTGAGCGGCGCACCCCGTTCCAGCCGCAGCGGCAGGTCCGGGTTGGCGATGAAGGCGCGGCCGAAGGCGACGCCGTCGGCCGTGCCGCGCTCGACCGCCTCGATCGCGCCGTCGCGGTCATAGCCGCCGGCGCCGATCAGCACGCCGGGCCAGCGCGACCGGAAGGTCGCCGTGGCCGAGGGCTGCTCGGGACGATGGATATCGGCCTTGCCGGTGCCCGAGGCGCGCGGCTCGATCAGATGGAGATAGCCGAGCCGGCGGGCGGCCAGGTCTTCGATGGCGTGGGTGTAGAGCGGGATCGGGTCATCCTCGCCGCTGCCGTTGGCAATGCCCCAGGGCGACAGCCGCACGCCGACGCGCTCGGCCCCCCAGACGCCCGTCACGGCATCGGTGACCTCGCGCAGCAGCCGGGTGCGGTTCTCGATCGAGCCGCCATAGCGGTCTTCCCGCCGGTTGGAGCGCGATTGCAGGAATTGTTCGATCAGATAGCCGTTGGCGGCGTGGATCTCGACCCCGTCGAACCCGGCTTCCTCCGCCAGATGGGCCGCTTTGGCGTAGTCCTCGACAACGCCTGCCACCTCGTCGGTGGTGAGGGCGCGCGGCGTCTCGAACGGTACCAGCTGCCAATCGGCGGCGAAGGTCTTGGCGTCCAGCGCGATCGCCGACGGGGCGACCGGCAGCCCCTGGTCGGGATGCAGGCTCGAATGCGAGATCCGCCCGACATGCCACAGCTGGAGATAGACGATGCCGCCCTTGGCGTGGATCGCGTCGGTCACCAGGCGCCAGCCCCTGACCTGTTCGGCCGAATGGATGCCGGGTGTCTGGGGAAAGCCCTGGCCGTCGGGCCGCACCTGCGTCGCCTCGGCGATGATCAGCCCGCCTCGGGTCGTGCGCTGGGCGTAATATTCGGCATTCAGCGGGCCGGGGATGTTGCCGGGTTGCCCGGCCCTGGCCCGGGTCAGCGGCGCCATGACCACGCGATGGGCGAGGGTGTGGGGGCCAAGGCGCAGCGGGGAAAACAAGCGAAGGGCCGACATCGAAAACTCCTGGCTGCCTCTGTAAATTAGCGGGTCGCTACTTTCTGCCCATAACGTTGGGGAAGACGGCGCGGATGTCCAGAGGGTGGGTGTTGTTCCATAAATCATACTTAATCTATAGACAAAATAATTTCTTGCTTGGATGATCGCTCTGGAAACGACGGAGGACGGCATGAACGTGATGGAACTGACCCGCGTGGTCGGGCGGCGGAACGGCCGCTACGCGCTGGCGACGATCAGGCGGGCGAAGGCCGAAAAGGTGGTGGTGCGCACCTGGTCGTGGCGGGTGCAGCCGTGAGGACATGGCTTGCCGGCGCACTGGCCGCCCTGGCCCTGGCCGTCGCGCCGGCCCTGGCACAGGAGACGCCACGCAACGGCGGCACGCTGAACCTGATCGTGCAGCCCGAGCCGCCGACGCTGATGCTCGGCCTGAACAAGCTCGGCCCCGTCTCCTTCGTCGGGGCCAAGATCTACGAGGGCCTGATCACGCTGGGGCCGAAACTGGAACCGCTGCCCTCGCTTGCGAAATCCTGGGAGATTTCGCCCGACGGGCTGACCTACACCTTTCATCTGCAGCAGGGCGTGACCTGGCATGACGGCAGGCCGTTCAGCGCGGCCGACGTCGTCTTCAGTTTCAAGGATTACCTGCCGGCGGTCTTCCCGCGCACCAGGATGGTGGTCGACCGGACCGAATCGATCACGGCGCCGGATGACCAGACCGTCGTCTTCAAGTTCCGCGAACCGTTCCCGGCCGCCATCTTCATCTTCGAGGTGACCGGCGGCACCATCGTGCCGCGCCATCTCTACGAAGGCACCGACTACCGCAGCAATCCGGCCAACCAGACTCCGATCGGCACCGGTCCGTTCAAGCTGAAGGAATGGCGCAAGGGCGCCTTCATCCACCTGGTGAAGAACGAGGCCTATTGGCAGAAGGGCAAGCCCCATCTCGACGCGCTCTATTTCCACATCGTGCCCGACGCCAACGGCCGCTCGATCGCCTTCGAGCAGGGCAAGGTCGACGTGCTGCGCGGCGGCGACGTCGAGAATTTCGAGGTGCGCCGGCTGGCCGGGCTGCCCGATGTCGAACTGAGCGACAAGGGCTGGGAATTCTACGACCCGATCGCCTGGATCAACATCAACCTGCGCAACAAGCCGCTCGACGACATCCGTTTCCGCCAGGCCCTGTCGCATCTGATCGACCGCAAGTTCGTGGTCGAGACCATCTTCGCAGGCTTCGGCAGGCCGCTGGAATCGCCGTTCAGCTATTTGAGCCCCTTTGTCGACCCGAAGGCCTGGGTGGCCCATCCCTATGACGTCGCCAAAGCCCGCGCGCTGCTCGACGAGATCGGTCTGAAACCCGGCCCGGACGGCACGCGGGTCGAATTGCGCCTCCTGCCGCTGCCTTACGGCGAGACCTGGCAGCGTTTCGCGGAGTATGTGCGCGAACGGCTGGCCGAGGTCGGCATCAAGACGAAGATCGAAGGCACCGACGTCGCCGGCTGGTTCCAGCGCATCTCCGCGGGGAATTTCGACCTTGCCTTCAATTTCGTCTACCAGCTGGGCGATCCGGCGATGGGCGTCAACCAGACCTATCTGTCGACCAACCAGCTGAACCGCGGTTCGGCCGCCAATGTCGACGGCTACGTCAACCCGGAGGTCGATGGGCTGCTCGAACGCGCCGCCGTCACCAACGACCGGGCGGAGCGCCAGAAGCTCTACAGCCAGCTGCAGCAGATCCTGACCCGCGACGTCGCCGTCTTGTGGACCCACCAGATGGGTTTCCCCAGCCTCTACCGCACCAAGGTGCGCAACCTGATCACCACCGGCCTCGGCCTCAACGAAAGCTTTGCCGACGTCTGGCTGGCGCGCTGATTTTTCGTGAAACGGAGTAGACCTGATGCTTGAGCTTACCCGCCGCCTTGCCCTGATCGCCGCCGTCGCCCTCGCATCCTTCCCCGCGATGGCCCAGGACAGGCCGTTGAAGATCGGCGTGTCCTCCGGTCCCTATGGCGACATCCTGCGCGAAACCGCCGCACTTGCCGCCAAGGAGGGCCTGAAGGCGGAGATCGTCGAATTCACCGAATGGACCCAGATCAACGAGGCGCTGCAGCTGGGCGACATCGACGCCAACAATTTCCAGCACGTGCCCTATCTCGATAACCAGAAGAAGCAGCGCGGCTACAAGATCGTGCCGCTGGTGCCCTCGATCGTGGTGCCGACGGGCCTCTATTCCGCCAAGGCCGCCACGGTCGACGCGATCCCGGCCGGCGCCAAGGTCGGCATCCCCAACGATCCGTCGAACTCGGCCCGCGCCTTGTTCCTGCTGCAGCAGGCCGAGCTGATCAAGCTGAAGCCCGGGGTGGATGTCGGGGCGACCCAGGCCGATATCGTCGAGAACCCGAAGAAGATCACCCTGGTCGAGCTCGACGCCGCCCAGCTGCCGCGCTCGCTGAACGATCTCGGCGCCGCGGTCATCACCCTGAACTACGCGGTGCTGGCCAAGCTCGACCCGAAGAAGGCGCTGGCGCTCGAGGGCGCGGAATCGCGCTGGACCCTGGTCTGGGCGGTGCGCGAGGATCGCAAGGACGATCCCCGCATCCGCCGTTTCGTCGAGCTCTACCGCTCGCCGGAGATCAAGTCGTTCATCCTCGCCAAGTTCGACGGCACCATCTTGCCGACCTGGTAAGGCGCCTTAGGCCCGGGGCTGGGCCGAGCAGATGACGCCGGCATCGTGGCCGAAGCAGCAGTCATAGGCGAAACCCGCCCCGAGGCCGAGGCTGAGCGCCAGCAGCGCGGTGGTCGCGCCCTTGGAGAACAGGCCCTTGTACCAGCTCTTCTTCTCCTCGGGCTCGGCATGCTCGGCCGGCGGCGACAGGGCGGCGGCGAAGTTGTCGAAGAACTCGCCGGCGAGCTTGGTGGCCGTCGAATCGATCAGCCGGGCGCCGAGCTGGGCCAGCTTGCCGCCGATCTGGGCATCGACCTCGTAGGTCAGGCGGGTGCCTTCCTCCTCGTCGGTCAGCTTGACGCTGGCCCCGCCCTTGGCGAAGCCGGCGACACCCCCTGAGCCTTCGCCGGAAATGCGGTAGCCGTTCGGCGGGTCGAGGTCGGACAAGGTCACCTTGCCGGTGAAGGTCGCCTTGATCGGGCCGATCTTGAGCTTGATGGTCGCCGTCATCTCGGTCGGCGATGCCATGTCGAGCGATTCGCAGCCGGGAATGGCGCGCTTGAGGATTTCCGGATCGTTCAGCGCCGCCCAGACCACGTCGCGGGGGGCGGGGATCAGGCGGCTGTCCGACATCTGCATGGCTGGCTGTCCTTAGGAAACGTGCATGTTGGCAGGTTGGCGTTGGTCCCGGCGGCGGATCTGCAGGATCTCGGCCAGGATGGATAGGGCGATTTCGTCCGGCGTGATCGCGCCGAGGTCGAGGCCGGCCGGCCCCTTGACGCGATCGAGGCGCTCCGGCCCGATCCCATCCTCGATCAGTCCGTCGCGCAGGGCCGCCATCTTGCGCCGGCTGCCGACGAAAGCAATATGTTCGGCGTCGACCGACAGGGCGGCCTTCAGCGCCGCCTCGTCGCCGCGCCCCTGGGTGGCGACCACCAGATAGCGCCGCCCGTCGGCGGAAACCGGCAGGGCGTAACCCTCGATGCGCTGGTCGGCCTCGGCAAAACGCGGCTGGTCTTCCATCGTCGCGCAGACGGTCAGGTGATAGCCGAACCGCGGGGCGAGGTCGGCCAGGGCCACGGCAACCGGGCTGGCGCCGAGCACGACGAGGCGCGGCCGGGGCAGCATCGGTTCGACGAAGACGTCCATGCTGCCCTGGCTCGGGCACATGTTGCGGGCAAAGCGCACCCCCTCGCGTTCGTCGCCGGGCTTGACGCCCTTTTCCGCCAGCAGATCCTGCGGCTGGATCGAGACCAGCCGGGGCTGGCCGTCGGCCAGGGCGTCGCGTGCGGCGCGCAGCACCGCGGCGCGGGCACAGCCGCCGCCGATCCACCCCTCTGTGATCGTGCCATCCGGCCGGATGACCGCCTTGGCCCCGGCCTTGGCGGCGGTGACCGAGACGGTGCGCACGACGGTGGCCAGCGCGAAGGCTTCGCCGCCGGCCTTGAGCCGGGCGACCAGGTCGAGCATGTCGGGCTGGGGTTGCATCGCCATCCTCCCTAGAGCTGGGCGAGATAGGGTTCGAGGGCGCCGAGGCTGGCGAGGTCGTGGGCCGCGGCGAACAGGTCGACATGGGGCAGGGCCGCGGCCATGCCGCGTGCCACCGGTTCGTAGCCCTTCCAGCCGAGCAGCGGGTTGAGCCAGACGATGCGGCGGCAGCGGCGGCGCAACGCCGCCATCTCGGCGCCGAGCCGCTCGGGCGCGCCGGTGTCGTAGCCGTCGGACAGGATCATCACGCAGGTCCGCGAATTGATCACGCGCGCGGCATGGTGGCGGTTGAAATCGGCCAGCGCCTCGCCGATGCGGGTGCCGCCGCCGACCCCCTCGGCCATCAGCCCGAGGCGGTCCAGCGCGCGGGCCGCATCCTTCTCGCGCAGGGCCGCCGAGACATGGACCAGGCGGGTATGGAACAGAAAGGCTTCGGCCTCGCGGAAATGATCGAGGATGCCGTGGACGAAGCGCAGGAAGACCGAGGTATAGAGGCTCATCGAGCCCGACGCGTCGAGCAGCACGATCAGCCGCAGCGGCGGGCGCCGCCGGCGGCGCCGGACGAGGTCGAGCGGCAGGCCGCCGGTGCCGAGGCTGGCGCGGATCGTCGCCCGCAGGTCCGGCCTGCGGCCGCGCCGGTCGCGCTGCTGGCGACGGGACAGCCGCGCCCGCATCCGCCGGGCCAGCCGCTCGGCGAGGTCATGGGCGCGGGCCATCGCTTCCGGTTCGGCCAGGTGGCGGAAATCGGTATGGGCCAGGCTTTCGTGACGGCTGGCGCCTTCGCGCCGGCCAAGCGGGGCCGCCTCGCTCGTGCCCTCGGCCGCATCGGCGATGCCGCCGGCCTGACCGGCTTCGGTCAGCGTGCGCATGGTCCGCTGGCTCGTCTGCGCCCCGGCCCGGCTGACGGCCACCCGGGTCTTGACGCCGCGGCCGGTCCAGAAGGCATCGAACAGGTCGTCGAACGCTTTCCAGTCGGCGCGGCTGCCGCAGCACAGCGCGCGCAGGGCGGGTTTCACCGCCGCCGCCCGGCGGAACGCCGGCGCGGCAAGAATCCGCAGGGCATCGCGGCTTTCGGCCAGGCCGATGGTGAAGCCGTTGTCGCGCAGCGTGCGCAGGAAACCGATCAGCCGCCGGCGGATGGCGAGGGCGTGGTCGTCCATCAGGCTATCTGGCCGATCAGCCGGTCGATCACCGCGCGCGGCAGCCGGCCCCGGTCCTCGCGCGTCTTGACGACGCAGGCCAGCGTGTCGAACACCGCCTCGCGGTCGGCCTCGAGGCGCGCGACGCCGAGGCCCATCAGTGCCGCCGCCCAGTCGAGCGTTTCGGCGACGCCGGGGCGCTTGACGAGATCCTCGCGGCGGATGCCGGCGATCATCCCGGCCACCTGCTGGGCCAGCGCGATGTCGATGCCGGGCAGGCGGGCGCGCAGGATCGCCGCCTCGCGGTCGACGTCGGGAAAATCGAGCGCGTGATAGAGACAGCGGCGGCGCAGCGCGTCGGACAGTTCGCGCGTGCCGTTCGAGGTCAGCACGACGCGGGGTACCGAGCGCGCGGCGATGGTGCCGAGCTCGGGGATCGAGACCTGGAAGTCGGACAGCACCTCCAGCATGAAGGCTTCGAACTCGGCATCGGCCCGGTCGACCTCGTCGATCAGCAAGACCGGGCTGGTCTCGCGCCGGATCGCCGCCAGCAGCGGGCGTTCCAGCAGGTAGCGTTCGGAGAAGACATGGGCCTCGACCGCGTCGGCATCGGCGCCTTCGCGCGCCTTTATGGCCAGAAGCTGGCGCTGGTAGTTCCATTCGTAGAGCGCATCGGCGCGATCGAGGCCTTCGTGGCATTGCAGGCGGATCAGCTCGGCTTCGTGCACGGCGGCCAGCGCCTTGGCCACCTCGGTCTTACCGACGCCGGCCTCGCCTTCGAGCAGGAGAGGCCGGCCCAGCATGTCCATCAGGCCGAGCGCGGTCGCCAGCCCGCCCGCGGCCGTATAGGCGACCGCGGCGAGGCGCCGCAGCACCCCCGTA
>JAEYTW010000518.1 GCA_023433835.1 Pseudomonadota bacterium
GTGCTGATAGCACCGCGCCACCCCTACACCTCGGGTCTCCTGCGTTCCCTACCGGGCCTGAGCCCGCGCCGCGGACGACTGCCTTCGATCCCGGGCCGGGTACCGTCGCCCGCGGCCATGCCCGCCGGCTGCCGCTTCGCCGCGCGCTGCGCCGCTGCGGTCGACGGCTGCAGGGCCGCCCAGCGGATGGTCACGGTCGGCGGCGATCATTTCGCACGCTGCTGCCGGTCGCTCGACCTGTCACTGCCGGGCGCGGTGGTCCGGTGACCGGCCGGGGGATGGCATCGCCTGTGGTGTCGGTCCGGGACCTGCGCATCGAATTCCCGACCAGTGACGGCACCCGGACGGTCAAGGCGATCGATGGAGTCGACTTCGATGTAGTGAAGGGCGAAACCCTCGGCATCATCGGTGAATCCGGCTCGGGCAAGACCACGCTTGGCCGCGCCTTGGTCGCGCTGGTCAAGCCGTCCGCAGGGCGGATCGAACTCGACGGCATCGACCTGGCCCGGCTGCGGGGCAGGGAGCGGCGTATCCGCCGCCGCGACTATCAGATCATCTTCCAGGATCCGCATGCCGCGCTGAACCCGCGCATGACGATCCTCGACAGCGTGATGGAACCGGCTATCGTCGCCGGCTTGGGCGATGCCCGCTCGCGCCGGGACGATGCGTTGTCGATGCTGTCGCGCGTCGGGCTGTCGCCTGAACAGGCGGACCGGTATCCGCATCAGCTTTCGGGTGGGCAGAAACAGCGCGTCAACATCGCCCGGGTCCTGATGCTCAACCCCAAGGTCATCGTCTGCGACGAAGTGGTGGCGGCACTCGACGTCTCGGTGCGCGGCACCATCCTGAACCTGTTTGCCGAGCTGCAGGAGGCTTTCGGCCTTACCTACGTCTTCATCACCCACGACATCTCGGTCGTCTCGCATATTTCCGACCGTATCGCTGTGACGTATCTCGGCAAGCTGATGGAACTCGGCTCGGCGGACGACGTCATCGACCATCCGATGCACCCCTATACCCAGGCGCTGCTGTCGGCCGAGCCGCGGCCCTTACCCGCCGCCCTGCGGCCGGCCCGCCGGATCGAATTGAAGGGCGAGATACCAAGCCCGCTCACGCCGCCTTCGGGGTGCCGCTTCCGCACGCGCTGCCCGGCGGCCCGGAGCCGCTGTGCCGCGGCGGTGCCCGACTGGCGCGAACTGAAGCCGGGCCACTGGGTGGCCTGCCATTTCTCCACAACCGACGGCCCGCCTCGCTTCGGCGACGCGTAAGGCTGGAACGACCACAGGGAGGTTCAGATGACCATAGACATGCGTACCCGTCCGCCCGGCCTGTCGCGCCGCGACATCCTGTTCCTGGCCGGGGTGACGGCGCTCGCCGGCACCGCCGGCCTGCCTGCCATTGCCCAGGAGGCGGCGAAGAGGGGGGGCGTCCTGAAGGTCGCCGCACCGTCCAATCCATCCTCGCTCGATCCCGCCACCGGCGGCTCGGGGTTCGACCACAGCATCCTCTGGACGATCTACGACACGTTGATCGAATGGGACTATGCGACGCTGGCGCCAAAGCCCGGCTTGGCGAAATGGTCATTCCCGGAACCGACGCGCATGGTCCTCGATCTGGTGCCAGGCGTGAAGTTCCACGACGGCACCGTTCTCGACGCCGAGGCAGTCAAGTTCAACCTCGATCGCGGCCGCGCCGATGAACGCTCCAACATCAAGGCCGATCTTGCCAGCATCTCAGCGGTCGAGGTCACAGGTCGGCTGCAGGTGACGCTGCGGCTGAAGGCAGCCGACGCGGCTCTGCCGGCGATTCTGTCCGATCGCGCCGGCATGATGGCTTCGCCGACCAACATCGGGGCGCTGGGCGCCGACACCAACCGCAAGCCGATCGGGGCGGGACCATGGAAACTCGTCCGTTGGGCCGACAACGAAACGGTCGTCGTTGCCCGCAACAATTCCTACTGGCGTCCCGGCCGCCCGTTTCTCGATGGGATCGAGTTCAGCATCATTCCGGAATCCTCCACCGCGCTGCGCGCGGTCACGGCCGGCCAGCTCGACATGGCCTATCAGCTGCCGGCGCGGTTGAAGCCGATCATCGAGAAGGCGCGGGGCGTGGAAACTGTCGCCGCGCCGACCCTTTATTGCATCCAGCTCTATCTGAACTACGCGCGCGGCCCGCTGAACAATGTCAAGGTGCGCCAGGCGCTCAACTTCGCAATCAATCGCGAAACCTTCATCAAGGCGGCAATGGGCGGCCTGGGTGAGGTAGCGACGATGACGTTGCCGAAATCGCATTGGGCCTATGATCCGTCGGTGGCGACGCTCTATCCGTTCGATCCGGGCAAGGCCAGGACGTTGCTGGCCGAGGCCGGGTTCAAGGAGGGCGTGGACATCCATATCGGCTGCTATACCGATCAGGATTCGGTCCAGCGCAGCGAAGTGGTCGACGCCCAGCTCAAGGCTGTCGGGTTCCGCGTTCAGTTCACCCGCGGTACGCTGCCCGAGATCACTGGGCAGTTCTTCGGCACTGAGAAGCGTTTCGACGCATTGCTGTCGGCATGGACCGGCCGCCCCGACCCCAGCATGACCTATGCGGCGCTCTATGCCGAAGGGTCCTATTACAATGCCGGGCGGGAATCCGATCCGAAGCTGATGGACCTGCTGCGGGAAAGCCGGCAGAGCGAGGCGATCGCGACCCGGGCGGCGGTGTTCGCGCAAGTCCAGCGCTTTGCCATGGAAAACGCGCTGTCGGTGCCGATCGCCTTCCAGTTCGAACTCGACGCCATCGCCCAGCGGGCCAGGGGCTACAAGCCCGATCTGCTTGGCAAACCCAAGTTCGAGGACATGCATATCGCCTGACCGTTTTGTGCCGGCACCGCCGAACCGCGGTGCCGGCGCGTGAAGCCCTGAGGGACGCACCCATGAAGCTGCTCGTCAGACACAGCATGATCGTTCGCCGATTGGCCCAGGCCGTGCCTGTCGTCATCTTGGCGACGTTCATCGTCTTCGCGCTGCTCAAGCTCGTGCCCGGCGACATTGCCGTGACGCTGGCGGGCGACAATGCATCGGAGCAGCGTATTGCCGAAATTCGCGCACTCTACGGTCTCGATCGCCCTTTCATCATCCAGTATGGCAACTGGCTTCTGAAGGCAGTGCAGGGTGATCTGTCGCGCTCGCTTCTGTCTGGCGAAGCCGTGCTCGATTCCATCCTGCGCTGCTTTCCCAACACCCTGAGGATCGTCGTCCTGGCAATGGTGATCGCCATGCTGATCGGCATTCCGCTGGGCGTGCTGGCCGCCGGCCACCAAGGTTCCTGGTTCGATGGCCTGGTGATGTCTATCGCATCGGTCGGTGTCGCCGTGCCGAACTTCTGGCTCGGCATGCTGCTGGTGTCATTCTTCGCCCTGCAGATGAACTGGCTACCTGCGACCGGTGCCGTGGCCTTCAGCACGAGCATCGCAGGCTCGCTCGGCCATGCCATTCTTCCAGCCGTCGCGCTGGCTGCCGGCAGCATTGCCGAGGTGACGCGGCAATTGCGCTCCTCCCTCGTCGAAATCCTGCATTCCCAACATGTACGGACGCTGCATGCCAAGGGATTGTCGCCCTCGGCGATTCTGTGGCGCCATGGCCTCAAAAACGTCAGCGTCAACCTGTTGACCGTGATCAGCCTGCTGTTCAACCGCCTGCTCGCGGCGACCGTGGTCGTCGAGGCGGTATTCGCCATTCCCGGCATGGGCGGGCTGGTGGTCAAGGCGGCGCTGAGCCGAGACTTTCCGGTCGTGCAGGGCGTCGTCTTTGCGATGGTCATCGTGGTCATCGCGATCAACATGCTGACCGACGGGCTTTACCGGGTACTGGACCCACGGGTGGCACGATGAGCGATATCGCCATTCGTCGCGACCCGCCGGCCCGGCTGCGCCCGTTCCTGCGCTGGGCACGCAACGATCTGCGTGGCGCGCTGAGCCTCGGGTTTCTCGTAGCGCTGCTGGCGGTTTCGGCGCTGGCGCCCTGGATCGCGCCCTATCCGCCGGTGCAGCAGGATCTGGAGGCAACGTTCGCACCGATCTCTGGCGCCCATTGGCTCGGTACCGACGATCTGGGCCGGGATACGCTCAGCCGCCTCCTGTACGGCGGGATGGCGTCGCTTTACGCGAGTTTCCTGGCCGTCGCTGTGGCGGTCATACTCGGCGTGCCGACGGGGCTGGTGGCCGGGTATCTCGGGGGCTGGGTCGACGAGGTGGTCGGCCGCGTCGTCGACAGCTTCCTGTCCTTTCCCGCGATCGTGCTGGCCATCGCCGTGACGGGCGCGCTGGGGATCGGGCTGACCAACGGCATGGTCGCGGTCGGCGTAGTGTTCGCACCCCAACTCGCCCGTATCGTCCGCGCCCGCGCCCTGGTGGTGCGGCATGAACTCTACGTCGACAGCGCGCAATGCTTTGGCACCCCGACGTGGCATGTCCTGTGGCGCCATGTTCTGCCGAACACGCTGCAGCCCGTGATCGTGCAAGTGACGTTGCTGCTGGCGGCCGCGCTGCTGGGAGAGGCGAGCCTGAGTTTTCTCGGCCTAGGCATTCAACCCCCGAATGCGAGCTGGGGGGCGATGCTGGCGCGCGCTTATCAGAACATGGAACTGGCCCCCGAGCTGATGTACCCGCCGGGCATCGCCATCTTGCTGACCGCGCTGGCCTTCAACATGCTGGGAGAGGCGTTGCGGCAGATACTTGACCCGACCCTCCGAAATCGCTGAAACGGCCGTGAAAATGACCTATACAGCGAGGAATGGACCGGCCGGTCGAGCAGGCGCAGCCAAGCCGCGCGCCGCGAGGGTCGACCGGTTGCCACGCCGGGAGCGCGATGGCTTGCGTGCCCTCGACGCCTTGACGGCGCAGGACGGGCAGGTGGTCATGAGTAAGAAGATCGGATTGCGCGGCAGCGTGGTCAGAAATCCTGAACAGCGCGAGGAGCAGCGGCGCCAGATCCTCGCGGCGGCGGGCAAGGTGTTCGCCCGCAAGGGCTATGCCGCGGCGACCATGGATGACATCGCTGCTGAGATGGGCTGCAGCAAGGGCATCCTCTACTATCAGTTTCCCAGCAAGCAGGACCTGATCGTCGAAACCCGCCGCGAGACCTCCGGCGGCGCCGCTACGCGGCTAGAGGAGATCGCGCAGCGCCCGCTGCCGGTGCGTGAACGGATGGAACTGGCGATCCGCGATCTGATCGCCACTAATTTCGATGAACTGTCGCAACTGGTCATCCGCACGTCGACCTCGATCGGCCTCGATGCGGCCCATGCGGCGGAAGTGCGTGCGATCGAACGCCGGTACGAGGGGGCGCTGGTCCGCCTGCTGTCGGAGGGCATGGCCCAGGGGGTCTTCGTTCGGGCCGATGTCAAGGCGACCGCTTTTACCGTCATCCAGACCTGCCTGTCTCTCGCGATCTGGTATCGCGATGGCGGCAGTGTCAGCCGGGGGGCCGCGACCGATGTCGTTGCGGGCTTGCTGATGCGCGGGCTCTGACCGGCGGCGATCGGTCGGACCGACGATCATATCGAAGACATTGGGATCGCGGCACTCCCGCGGTCAACGAAGGAGGCTGTTTCATTGAGCACGATCTTGATTGCGAACAGGGGGGAGGTCGCCATACGGATCGCCCGCGCCGCGCGCGAACTGGGCCATGCGACCGTGGGTGTGTTCGCGGCCGACGATGCCGCCTCCCTGCACATCCGGTTCGTGGACCAGGCCTGCGCCTTGCCGGCCGAGGGGGCGGCGGCTTACCTCGATCAGACGGCGGTGCTGGCGATCGCGCGGCGGATGGCCTGCGCCGCGGTCCATCCAGGTTATGGGTTCCTCAGCGAGAACGCGAGCTTCGCCCGCGCCTGCGACGAGGCAGGATTGCGTTTCATCGGTCCCGGAGCCGCGCTGCTCGATCTCCTCGGCGACAAGGTCAGCGCCCGCCGGGCCGCAGCGGCGATCGGCGTTCCCGTCCTGCCGGGTACGGCCGGGCCGACGACGCGCGAGGCCGCGCACATCTTCGCCCGGCAGCACGGCGAGGTCATGCTGAAGGCCGTCGCCGGCGGCGGCGGGCGCGGCATGCGGGTCGTGCGTGATCCGGCCGACCTCGACGAAGCCTTCGACCGCTGCCGCTCGGAAGCGTTGCAGGCTTTCGGCAATGGCGAGCTGTATGTCGAGAAACTGCTGCCTTCGGCCCGGCATATCGAGGTCCAGATCGTGGGTGACGGCAGCGGTGCGGTCACCCATCTCTGGGAGCGCGACTGCACGATCCAGCGCCGCCATCAGAAATTGATCGAGATCGCGCCGGCGCCCTCGCTGCCGGCCGCATTGCGCGCGCGGATCCTCGATGCGGCGGTCGAGCTGGGCCGGCATGTCGACTATCTCGGTCTCGGCACGGTCGAATTCCTGGTGCGCGATGACGAGTTCTGGTTCATGGAGGCCAATCCCCGCCTTCAGGTCGAACACACGGTGACCGAGGAGGTGACGGGTATCGATCTGGTGCAGGCCCAGATCCGCATTGCCTTTGGGGCAGTGCTGGCCGATCTTGGCCTTGCGGAGTCACCGGCGATCTCGGACTTCGCGATCCAGGCCCGGGTCAATCTGGAAGCGCTGGCGCCGGACGGAACACCGGTGCCGAGTGCCGGGCGGTTGACTGCCTATACCCCTCCATCGGGCCCTCAGGTTCGGGTCGACGGCCATGGCTATACCGGATATGCGCCCAGCCTGCGCTATGACTCGTTACTGGCCAAGGTGATCGCTCGCGGGCGCGATTTCCGGGCAGCCGCATCCAATCTGGCCCATGCCCTTCGCGAATTTCATGTAGCCGGGGTGCCGACCAACATCCCGCTGCTGCTCAGCGTACTCGAGCTTCCCACCGTGATCGAGGGGTACTTCGATACCGGGCTGGTGGCGGAAAATCTGGCCGGCCTGCTGGTTGCCGCCGAGCGGCAGACGATGTTCGTTCCACCGGAGTCCGGTTCACCGTTCCAAGCCATGCCGGCAAGGCCGGTCGAGATCGTGGCGGAAGAGGGCGTCACGCTGCTCCGGGCGCCGATGCATGGCGTGGTCTTGGCACCGGCGATCCAGCCAGGCGATGCGGTCGGGGCGGGTGACGGGCTTCTCGTTCTCGAAGCCATGAAGATGGAACACGTGCTGCGCTCGGAGCGGGCCGGCACGGTTCTCGATATCGTCGTGCGGGCCGGCGATGCGGTGGCGGAAGGCGATGTCCTCATCCGTCTGCGTGACGGCGGGGGCGAGACCGCGGCGCCCCGCAAGGCCACGGCAGATCTGGGGGGCGATGACGACTGGTCGGCCGAGGTTACTGAAATCGAACGCCGCCGCGAACTGGCGCAGGCGATGGGGGGACCGGCCAAGGTCGGACGGCAACGGTCGGAAGGCAAGATGACCGTCCGCGACCGTGTGGCGGCGCTGGTCGATCCCGGCAGTTTCCAGGAGATCGGCGCTCTGACCGGGTTTGCGTCCTATGACGACGACGGGCGCCTGGCCGCGCTGGCGCCGGCCAATTTCGTGGCGGGCACCGCCCGGCTCGATGGCCGCAAGGTCATGATCGGCGCCGACGATTTCACGCTGCGCGCAGGGTCCGGCGATGCCGCGATTCACGAGAAGCAGATTTTCGCCGAGCGCTATGCCAACGAGATGCGCCTGCCGGTCGTACGCCTGCTGGACGGCGCCAGCGGCGGCGGCAGCGTGAAGATCGCCCAGGAACAGGGGTTCCACTATCTGCCGGTCAATCCTGGTTGGGATTCCGTGACCGACAGCTTGTCGCTGGTCCCGGTGGTGGCGGCCTGCTTGGGCCCGACCGTCGGGCTCGGCGCGGCGCGCCTGGTGATGTCGCATCTCGCGATCATGGTCGATGGAATCGGACAGGTCTTCACCGCGGGGCCGCCGATCGTGCAGTCGGCGACGCGCGAGAACCTTACGAAGGAGGAACTGGGCGGGGCGGCGGTCCACCGCAGCAACGGCATCATCGAGCGCTTCGTCGGCAGCGAGCAGGAGGCCTTCGACCTGGTGCGCCGATTCCTGTCCTATCTGCCCGCCAGCGTCTTCGAACTGCCGCCAGTCCGGACGCACGACGATCCGCCGTCCCGCATCGACGATAGCCTGCTGCATGCGATCCCGCGCAACGAACGCCGCCCCTACGCGATTATGCCGATCCTGGAGGCAGTGTTCGATCGCGGTTCGATCCTGCCTTATGCGGAATACGGCGGCTCGACCTTCACGGCGCTGGCGCGGCTCGACGGCCATCCGGTCGGTGTTATCACGACCGACCCGGCAAAGGGGGCAACGATGACGGCGGAAGGAGCGATGGCCGCGATCCGCCTGGTCGATCTGTGCGAGACCTTTCATCTGCCGGTCGTCAGCCTCACCGATCAGGCGGGCATGTCGATCGGGTCCATCGCGGAAAGGGCCGGCACGATCCGCTATGGCGCACGCGCCATCACGGCGATCTACCAGGCCCGGGTGCCGCAGGCCGAACTGGTGCTGCGGCGGGTCTTCGGCGTCGGCGGCGCAGGTGCGGTGAACCGGCATCGCGCCAGCCGAAGCTGGGCCTGGCCGTCAGGGACCTGGGGTTCGCTTCCACAGCAGGGCGGCATCGAGGCGGCGTTCCGGGCCGAGCTGGCGACAGTACCCGACCGGGCCGGCGCCATCGCCGCGATCGCCCGCCAGTTGGAACAGATCGCATCGCCCTTCCGCACGGCCGAGCGCTTCGGCGTGCAGGATGTGATCGATCCACGCGAAAGCCGCGCGCTGCTCTGCGACTGGGTCAGGGATGCCTATCGCCTGTTGCCCGAACTGCTGGGTCGCCCGTCCTTCGGGATGCGGCCCTGATCGAAAACAAATGACAGGAGGATGACGCCATGAACGAAGCTGAACTAACGCGGATGATGACGGCGGACGGCGAAATGATCACCGAGCGTCTGGCCCATTGGGCGGCGACGGCGGGTGACCGCATCTTTTTTTATTATGGCGAGGACGGCACGACCCTGACTTTCGCCGAATTCGCGCGACGGACAGACGCGATCGCAGGCAACCTTGTCCGGCTCGGCGTTGTCAAGGGCGACCGCGTCAGCGTCTTCTGCAAGAACCCGCTGATCGCGAGCCTGCTGATGTTCGGCTCGTGGAAGGCGGGCGCGGTCTATTGCCCTGTTAATTTCGCCTACACCGGCCGCCTCCTGGCCTATCAGCTCAACGACACCGCGCCTAAGCTGATCGTGACCGACGGCGCCTTGCTGCCCGCGCTCAACGAGGTGCTCGACGGACTCGCGAACCGTCCTTCCGTGATCGTCCACGGCGCCGCGCCTGGGGCCCATGACCACGAGGCCGCGCCACCGGCGGTGCACGCCACGGTCATGGAGATAGCCTGGTCCGAACTGGTCGCGCCGGCCGCGGCGCCGCTTGTGACCGTCAGCTTCGACGATCCGGCCAACCTCATCTACACGTCCGGCACCACCGGGCCGTCAAAGGGTGTCGTCCAGCCCTATCGTTGGATGACGCAATACACCTACTTCCTGCGCGTGATGCTGGGGCCGGACGACGTGATCTACAACGATTTGCCGATGTATCACGTCGGCGGCGCGATCGCGAATGTCTGCCGCGCCGTTTGGGTGGGCTGCGAGGTCGCGGTATGGGATCGCTTCAGCCCGGAGGGCTTCTGGGGCCGGATCAAGGCGCGGAACGTTACCACGGCGATCCTGCTCGACGTGATGATCCCCTGGCTGAACAAGGCGCTACCCCGCGACGATGACCGGTACAACAGCCTGAACAAGGTGCACATGCAGCCGCTGCCCCTGTTGCATCATGAGTTCGCGACACGGTTCGGCATCGATTTCGTCACCGCGGGCTTCGGCCAGACGGAATCAGGCGCGGGCATCAGCGTGGTGCTGGAGGAAACAGCGCAGGGTGAGGGCACGCCGGACGAATTCTATCGCGGCCATGACCATGCTGCCATCGGCGCGATACTGGCCCGCGCCGGCATGCCGCTGTTATCCGGCGCGACGGTCAAGCGGAAGGGGCTGATGGGGCTTCCGACCGCGTTCGTCGAGGTCAGCATTCGTGACGATCTTGACCGGGAATGCCCCGATGAGGTCGCGGGCCATTTGGCCTTGCGGCCCTGTCTGCCGGGCATCTTCTTCCAATCCTATCTGGGCAAGCCCGAGGCAACGGTCAGTGCTTTTCGCAATTTGTGGTTTCACACTGGCGATGCGGCAGTCCGCGGCGCAGACGGCATGTATTATTATGTCGACCGCCTTGGCGACCGGATCCGAGTGCGGGGTGAAAACCTCTCGTCTTTCCAGGTTGAGGACATGGCCAACCAGCATCCGTCGGTGCAGATGAGCGCCGTGGTCGCGGTGCCAAGCGACGAGGGCGACGAAGATCAGATCGTCCTCTTTGTCGTCCCGGTCGCCGGTGCCGAACTTACCGAAGCCGTGATCCATGAATTTGCGGCGCTGACGATGCCGAAATTTATGCGGCCGCGCCATGTGCGCATCGTCGGTGACCTTCCCCGAACGCCGACGAGCAAGGTGGAGAAGTACAAGCTGCGACAAGAGTTTCTGAGAGAATTGCAGACGAAGACCATGAGGTCGTCGGCGACGGAATGAGAAGCCCCGGGTGAAGTCGTCGATTATGGCCAGGATCGGGGAGCGTGTGCCGGGCGGCGACACCAATAACCGACTGTGCTGCGATCAACGTCGAAGACCGCACAGGATCGCCGTTGACTGACTTCGAAGGATTGGACAGCGTGTGCCGCGGGATCCCGCCTGGCGCGCCCGGCGCGAAGGCCGCTCGCGAGGCCGATCGGCCCGGTGAAGCCCTCGCTGGCGATCGAGCAGTCCGCGCCGTGGGCCGGCCGGCTCTTGCAGGCGCTGCGCGAGAAGCAAGCCGAGCTGGAGCTCGGGCATGCCCGGCTCGTCCGGGACGATCAGGGCGTCACGTCGGAAGCTCCCGCCGGCGCCCCCGGCGACGAGACGCTGCCTGCCCAATCTGCTCCTCCGTGAACTTCGACTTCTTCATCAGCTCGATCTCCTATCCTGTCTGCGATCGTGCCGGAAAAAATCGTTTTTTGCCTGGAGGAGATTTTCGGGTGAGGGTCACCGCGACCTGAGCCCTTAAAACTCAGCCGGAAATAAGTAGAGTCCATCAACCGAGTGACCCTGACCCAGTTTCTCCCCCGGCCGATGAAGCAAATTCGGTCGGCGTCCGGAACCCCAGGGAGGTGAGAGGACGGTCTCGATGAACGTCCCCCCGAAGGACCAAGTCGACGACTTGGTTGACTTGATCGGCACCAACCGATTGGCGCCCGTCAGACGGCCGCGAGCCGCGTCTCCTCCATTCGTGTCTCCATCGGCCCCTCTTCAAGTAGCTCGATTGACAGGTTGCCGAACGCCCTGGGTAGCCACACGATCGGCGTGCCACTAGGCGATGCGAGGTCATCCTTCGACATCGGTTGGCCGCTTTCGTTCTCTGGCTGCACGCCCGCAGCCACCAGTTCGTCGAAGGCCGCCTTCATGTCGGGCACGGTGTAGCAGAGGCGATAGATCGTGCCCTCACCCTTCTCGTCGATCAGGGTCTTCAGATTGCCCGCGATCGGCTGGACGAGCATGAAGCGTTCCTTGCCAGAGAAGAGGACCTTGTATTCGACGTGGAAGCCGTCGCGGTTCCACACCTTCTTGGGCGAGGCGGTGCATCCGAAGATGCGGCGGTAGTAGTCAACCGCCTTGTCGAGATCGTGGACGACGATGTCGACGTGGCTGAACTTAAGCTGCATGATTTGTCCTCTGGATAGCGGTTACAGGCCGTAGGCAGTGGTGGCCTGAAAGGGATTGACGCCGGATTGCAGGTAGCCGTCGTCGGCAAGCTGGATGCCGCAGGGGTTGCCGAACTCGAAGGTCGAGAGGCCTTCGGTGCGCACCTCGATCTCGTGGCCCATCCGCCGCAGCGCATCGAGTGTCGAACTGGCGATGCGGGAATCGGCGATGATCCGCTCACCTTCAAGATCCAGCCGGGGATGCGAGGTAGCCGCCTGCAGGTCCAGGCCGTGATCGATGAACAGGTTCAGGATCTGGGCGACGGCTGGAATGATCTTGCGGCCGCCCGAGGCGCCGAGTGTCGCTATGGGGCGGCCTGAGGCGTCGGATACGATTACTGGGCTCATGTTCGTGGCTGGGCGCTTGCCCGGAGCGACCGAGTTGAGCTGGCCGGGAATTGGGCTGAACCCGATCATGCCGTTGTTGAGCAGCACGCCGCTGTCGCTGGTCACCAGCGAACCGAAATTGCCGACCACTGTCTCCGTCAAGGCGACGAAGCAGCCACCTTGGTCGGCCGCTGAGATATGGACCGTGCCCTCGTGCCGGCCGGGGGTGCCTGTCTGCGATCCGCAGAACGGTTCGGGATCGATCGCCGTGGTCGCGGGCGTCGCCCGCCCCAGGTCGATCGTCCCGGCCACGGCCGCCGCAAAGTCCGGATCGGCCAAACCCGACCAGGGAGCCGTCATCACGTCGCTGTCGCCATTGAAACGGTCGCGATAGGCGAAGGCACGCTTCAGCGCCTCGGCCACCAGATGGAAGCGCTGGACGGAATCCGGTGCGAGGGCGGGTAGGTCGAAACCACCCAGGATGTTGAGGAACAGGGCCAGTGTCGGCGCGCCATAGGGAACGTGGTCGAGTTCATACGCGCGATAGCGCAGCCCGGCCGGGGTGTAACGGCGCACGCGATAGCCTGCGAGATCGTCGGCGTTCAGCACGCCCTTGGCCGCGCCCGCCGCCGCCGCGATCGACGCGGCGTTGATGCCCCGATAGAAGGCATCGGGCCCGTCCTTGGCAATGACCTCAAGCGTCGCCGCCAGCCGCGGCTGACGGTGGATGTCGGCCTTGCCGATTACCTCCGGCCGATAGGCATAGGTACCTTGGCGCAGGAATTGCGCCGCCGTCAGCGGAAAATCCTGCATCTGGTCGGCATGCACGGCCAGCATCAGCGTGCCGTACCAATCCATCGGAAACCCGTCGCGCGCCAGCCGGATCGCGGGCTCCACTACCTGACCCCAACAGATCTGACCGAACTCCGACTGTGCCGTGTGCAGTCCGGCGATCGAGCCGGGAATGCCGACAGCCAGGCCGCCGATCTCGTTCAACTGGTCCTTGATGCCGGACCAGCCGAACAGGCCGGGGGCGGCATCGTCATTCAGCGGGAACATGTCCGGCCGGGCACCAGCCGGCGCTTCGTAGAGATAATTCAGCGCAGTCTTGCCGCGTTTCGGATGGACGATCACCATCAGCCCGCCGCCCCCGATGGTGTTGGCCATCGGCTGCACGACGCTTCCGGCCAACGAGGCCGCTACCGCCGCGTCAACGGCATTGCCGCCCCGGGCCAGGATGTCGCGGCCCGCCGCCGCCGACAGCGGATGGC
>JAEYTW010000519.1 GCA_023433835.1 Pseudomonadota bacterium
CGGTGAAGATGTCGGAGGTCGCCGATTCCGTGGCGTCGACGATCGCGCCCAATTCCTCGGAGGCGGCAAGCAGCCGGTCGTCGGAGGCCAGCGGATGGCGCAATTGCGCGATCTCGCGCTTGGTGCCCTCGATGCGGTGGGCGATTTCGGCCACCTCGACCCGCATCCGGTTGATTTCGTCGTGGTCGAGATTGATGAAGGTATCGATCTTGCGGTTGATCTGGTCGATACCGTGCTGCAGCCGGGCGAATTCCTCCGGCGATACGGCCTGCGTCGCGGGCGCCTGAACGGCGGCGGCGGTCGCGGCCTCGGCCTGCGGCTCGTCGCCCTGGCGTGCGAGCAAGGCGCGTTCGGCAGAAAAGACCCGGCGTTTATTGGACATGGACTTTCGTCAACCCGCTCCTGAAGCCGCCTGCACCTTACCGGCACGGCGGCGACGTACCCTTGTTATTCCATGATCGGCGCCCCGTGGCCGGGCGATCCCCAAGGCTTCCCCGTTGAACGGAATACCCCCTTGCCGGGTTTCCCCGATACCCCCTTCTGCCAGCGAAAGGGCATCCCCGACGGTTCTATTTTCGCGCGTGGACGCCCGTCTGACAAGGCCGCGATGTCAGTCAGTTTCGTGTCAGTCTTCCGCGTCCGCCGCGGGTATCTCGTCACCGCTGAACAACAGGCGGACGAGGAGGTCGACATTCTTCTGCTGCTCGGGAGTAAGCTGCACGCCCTTGTCGGCGAAATCGTGGCCGGCGGCGAGGTTGGCCTTGGCCGCCGCGTAATAGATATCCATCAGTTCGGCGAACAGCGGAAACCGGCTCTGCTTGATCTGGTCCGATTTGGCCTGGACCGACGCGACGACCAGGTTGATCTTGGACAGTGTCCGGCGCAGTTCGTAGAGCGTCATGTCGTCGAACTTGTCGGCCCCCGCATCGGGCGCCTCGGCCGCGGCGGCCTTGGCTGCCTGTTCGCGCTTGAGGTCGGCGGCGGATTTGAATGCGGACATTTCTTGTCTTCCTCAGGTCAGGGGGGCGGCATCCCGAGAATGCCGGCAAGTTTCTCATAACCGCTTTGCAGCGTGTCCGGCTGATCTTTCCGCTGTGTCAGGTATTCCTCGAGCGGTTCGTGGTACTGGATTGCCTCGTCGACTTCCGGGCTCGACCCCCGGCGATAGGCGCCCAGCCGGATCATCTCGGCCATGTCCTCGTAGGTCGACATCAGCCGCTGGGCGCGGCGGATCACCCGGGTCTCACCCTCGGTATTGCAGCGCGGCATGGTACGCGACACGCTTTTCAGGACATTGATCGCCGGATAGCGCCCGCGTTCGCCGATCGAGCGTTCCAGGACGATGTGGCCGTCGAGGATGCCGCGCACCGCATCCGCGATCGGTTCGTTGTGGTCGTCACCATCGACCAGCACGGTGAACAGGCCGGTGATGTCGCCGATGCCTTCGCGGTTCGGGCCGGGCCCGGCGCGCTCCAGCAGGCGGGGCAGTTCGGAGAAGGTGGTCGGCGGATATCCCTTGGTCGTCGGCGGCTCGCCCACCGCGAGGCCGATCTCGCGCTGGGCCATGGCGAAGCGGGTGATCGAGTCCATCATGCACAGCACCTGGCGGCCGGTGTCGCGGAAGTATTCCGCCACCGCCATCGCGCTGTAGGCGGCCTGGCGGCGCATCAGCGGCGATTCATCCGAGGTCGCCACGACCACGACGCTGCGCGCCATGCCCTCCGGCCCCAGGTCGTCCTCGATGAATTCCTGCAGCTCACGCCCGCGTTCGCCGATCAGCCCGATGACGGCGACGTCGCAGGCGGTATAGCGCGCCATCATCGACATCAGGGTCGACTTGCCGACGCCTGAGCCGGCAAAGATACCCATGCGCTGGCCCTGGCACAGCGTGACGAAGGTGTTCAGCGCCCGCACGCCCAGATCCATCTTGGCGCCGACGCGGCGGCGGACATGGGCCTCGGGGGGCTTGGCCTTGACCAGGCGCGGCACGTTGCCCGGCGGCAGCGGCGGGCCGCCGTCGACCGGTTCGCCCAGCGCGTTGATGACGCGGCCGAGCCAGGCATCGTTGGGCAGCAGGACGGGATCGGCGCGCTCGACCCAGACCTTGTCCCCGACGCCGATGCCGTCGATGGCATCGTAGGCCATCAGCAACGCGCTGTTGGGCAGGAAGCCGACCGCCTCGCAGACCACGCGCCGGCCGTCGCGCGACCGGGTGCGGCATTGCGCGCCGACGAACAGATGGCGATTGACGCCCGCGACCTCGATCATGTTGCCGCGGATGGTGGTGACGCGGCCGTAGACCCGCTCGGTCGGGATGCGGTCGATCTCGGCGATGACTGGCAGGCTCATGGACGCCAGACTACAGGAAAGTCCCCGCCAGGGTGAAGAGCCTGCCACCCAGCCCGAGCTTGAAGCCGGCCACACCGGGCATCGTATCGGTATTGAGGCCGCCCAGATCGAGCCGGGCCACGCCCTGGTCGCGCAACGTCTGCAGCGCGCGCCACATCAGCAGGTGATGGGCGTGCGCCTTGCGGCCCACCGTTGTCGTTGCGCCGATGTAATAGGTCGCGGCGTCGCCGTGGCGCAGGAACAGCATGCCGGCGATCGGCGTTGACCCTTGCGTGGCCTGTACGACCAGCGTGTCGCGGGCATGGGGCAGGGCCCCCGCGATGGCGCGGGCAAGCGCGCCCGACGGGGCCACCAGCCGGCGCCGCCGGCGATGGGCATCATGTTCGGTCAGGAGCCAGTCGAGATTGCCGCCGCCATGACCGATATCGATCTTCAGGCGCCCGGCTTCCGCCTTGGCCAGGCTGCGGCGAAACTGGCGGTCGAGACCGGCGCGCAGGCCAGCCTCGTCCTGGCCGAGGTCGAGCCAGATCGAGGCATATCCCGTCACCATCCGCCGCTTGCCCAGGCCCGCCATCAGCGCGCGGGCGCCGGCCCCGTCCTCCAGTTCCGGCATCCAGAAATGGGCATCGCCCCGGCGCCAGGAAAATTGCCGTGCCAGCAGGGCGTAGCAGGCCGCCCGCGTGCCGTCGTCGATGGCCGCGGCAAAATGCGGCCCCCGCATCTGCCGGACGAGATGCAAAGGCCCGAAATCGCGGCGGAAGACCTGGGCGACGGCCACCACCTCGCGCCCCTGCCGGATCGCGGCACGGCGCACGCGATAGCGCGACGCGGCCGCGACCGCCTCGCCATAGCCATGGGATTGTTCCAGCACCGAAGGCCCGCCGCCTTGCAGCCGGGCCCAGTCGCGCGGCTTCAGGTCGTCCCAGGCAAGGGTCAGGTCGGTGGCTGGGATCGGCATCTGTCTGACGCGTGGACGGCGAAGCGGATACCCGGCTACTGTGGCGCGGATGCCTGGTCGCCGCAATATCGTCGTGCCGCGCCGTCGCTTCACCGCGTGGGCCGCCCTCTATTTCGCCGTCTTCGTGGCGCTGCCGATCCTGTCGGTCTGCGTCGGGCTCGACTACCTGCTCTATCGCGCGGCCAAGGCCGGGCTGGTTTCCTGCCTGTCGCTGTTCTGCCTCATGGACTGACGCTGCGATGAACGCCGCGCGGCTCTACCGCGAGGTCGAGATTCGGGCCGAGCGCATCCTGTCGGGCATCCGCATGGGCGTCGCCGGGCTGCTGGGCCTCCTGGCGCTGGCGTTCTTCGTGGCCGTGTCGGATGAGGCCGACCAGGTGGTGCTGCGCCAGCTGGTCTTCGCCTCGGCCTGCATGGTCGCCTATTTCATCATCGGCGCGGTGGCATGGTGGCGGTCGACGCCGTCGCGTTTCCGCGCCTGGCTGCCCTGGGTGCTGACCACGGTCGACGTCGCCTTCATGCTGTTCATGGCGCTGGTCAGCGCGGCCAATGTCGGCCTGCCCTGGGACTATCTCGGCGCCCTGCCGGCCTTCACCATGTTCTCGCTGGTGCTGAGCTTTGCCGCGCTGCGCTTCAACCCGATGCTGGCGGCCTATGCGGTCGGGCTGGTGACGCTGGCGATCCTGGCAGTGTCGGTGCGGCCGCGGCTGTTGCCGCCGGCGGTCGACGGCGGCCTGGCCGAACTGTTCGGGGGCCCGGCCAATCTCGGCCGCGCCGTCATCTTGGCTCTGACCGGCGCGGTGCTGGTGCTGGTCGCCCGGCGCAGCCGCCGCATCCTGGAACGCGCCATCGCCGAGACGCGCCGCCGCGCCAACCTGACCCGCTATCTGCCCAGCGAACTGACCCAGGAACTGGCCGATCTGGCCGATGCCGGCGACATCGCGCTGCGCCAGGGCCGGCGGCAGACCGCGGCGCTGCTGTTCGTCGACATCAGGGGCTTCACCGCGCTGGCGGAGGCGCTGACGCCCGAGGCGGTCGGCCGGCTGGTCGCCGATTACCGGCGCCGGGTGACCGAGGCGGCGAATGCCACCGGCGGAGTGATCGACAAGTTCATCGGCGACGGCGCCTTCGTCGTCTTCGGCCTGCCCCAGCCGCGCGAGGACGATGCCGCCCGGGCGCTGGCCTGCGCCCGCGCCATCCTGGCCGGCGTGGTGCTGTGGAACCTGGACCGGGTCGATGACGGCCAGGCGCCGATTGCGGTCGGCATCGGCGTGCATGCCGGCGAGATCTATTGCGGCGCGGTCGGCGACGACAGCCGGCTGGAATTCGCCGTGCTGGGCGATGCGGTCAACGTTGCCGCCCGGCTCGAACAGGCGACGAAGGAACTGGGTCTGCCGCTCCTGGTCACCGCCGAGGCGATCGCTGCGGCAGGCGAGGATCCCTCGGGCTGGATCTCGCTGCCCGACCAGTCGTTGCGCGGGCGCGAGGCGACGGTGACGCTCTACGGGCTCGCGATGCCCGATGTTGCCGGCTGAGGCTCGGGCGCCTTGCGGGCGGCGAAGAACGGCGAAGGCTGCGGCGTCACCATGTTGCCGCGCATCATCGACCGCCCGGCCTCCAGCCCGCCGACCAGTTCGAGCTCGACGCGCTGCTGATCGCGGGCGCGGACATCCTCGATCGTCTCGCGCGCCTCGTCCTCGGCAAAGCCGAGACCGGTCAGCACCTCGCGGCCGAAGACCAGCGCGGACTCGAAGGTTTCGCGGATCTGGTAGTCGACGCCTGCCTGGATCAGGCGCAGCGCATGGCCGCGATCGAACGAGCGGACATAGAGCTTGGCCAGCGGGAATTCGGCCTTGCACAGCTCGACGATGCGGTCGGTGACCTCCGGCTTCTCGACGCAGATCAGGATCGCCTGGGCGTGGGCGGCGCCGGAAGCCTGCAGCACGTCGAGGCGGGTGCCGTCGCCGTAATAGACCTTGAAGCCGAAGGTGCCGGCGGCCTGGATCATCTCGACATCGGTCTCGATCAGCGACAGCTCGACGTCGCGGGCCAGCAGCGCCTGGCTCGCCACCTGGGCGAAGCGGCCGAAGCCGATGAACAGCACCCGGCCGCGCAGGCCATCGGGCCGCTCGATCCCGTCGAGCGAGACGGGCGCGGCCTTCAACATCCGCTTCTGCGCGATCAGCACCAGCGGCGTGAAGGCCATCGACAGGATGACCACCGCGGTCATGATCGCGGCGATGCGCTGGTCGAACAGCCCGACGGCGAGCGCCGCGCCGTACAGCACGAAGGCGAATTCGCCGCCCTGCGCGAAAAGGGCGCCGCGATGGAGGGCGGCGCGGTTGGTCGAGCTGCCGGCGCGGGCCACGATGTAGATGCCTGCGGCCTTGACCAGCATGAAGGCCACGACGCCGGCGACCACCAGCCGCCATTCGCCGGCCACCACGGCAAGGTCGAGCGACATCCCGACGCTGAGGAAGAACAGCCCGAGCAGGATGCCGCGGAACGGCTCGATGTCGGCTTCCAGCTGATGGCGGAAATTGGATTCCGACAGCAGCACGCCGGCAAGGAAGGCGCCCAGCGCCATCGACAGCCCGGCCCACTGGATGAACAGGGCCGAGCCCAGCACCACCAGCAGCGCCGCGGCGGTCAGCACCTCGCGCGCCCCGGCCCGGGCGATCAGGGCGAAGAACGGGTCGAGCAGCCAGCGCCCGGCGGCGATCAGCGCGGCCAGCGCGGCCAGCGCGATGCCGATGCTCTGCCAGACCGGCATGCCGCTGTCGGGTGCCTGGCCGTTGACGGCGGCCCACAGGCCGACCAGCGCCAGCAGCGGCACGATGGCGAGATCCTCCAGCAGCAGGATGGCGATGGCCCGCTGGCCCTCGACATCGGCGGCCTCGCCGTTTTCCTCCAGCACCTGCATGATCACGGCGGTCGAGGACAGCACGAACCCCATGGCGCCGACGGCGGCGACGGCCGGCGCGAACCCCGCGGCCATGCCGACCAGAGTCAGCAGGGCGCCGCAGGTCACGACCTGGGCGACGCCCAGCCCGAAGATCTGCTTGCGCAGGCTCCACAACTTGGACGGCCGCATCTCCAGCCCGATGACGAACAGGAACATGACGACGCCGAGCTCGGCGATATGCAGCAGGGTTTCCGCATCGGTGAAGATCTTCAGCCCGAACGGCCCGATCGCCAGCCCGGCGACGAGGTAACCCAGCACCGAACCGAGGCCGAGCCGCCTGAACAAAGGTACGGCGACCACGGCCGCCGACAGCAGCACCACCGTATGCCCCAGGCCGAACCCTGCGCTTTCCGTCATCTGTCAGTCCCCCACCGCCGCGATCGGCTCTGGATATCGCATATGGCGACAGTGGGGAACCCAACTAAAGCAGCATCGTCTCCGGCGTCTCGACCAGCGCCTTGAACGCTTTCAGCCACTCGGCGCCGACCGCGCCGTCGACCACGCGATGATCGACCGACAACGTGCAGGTCATCACGGTCGCGATGGCCAGCGCGTTGTCCTTTACCACGGCGCGCTGCTCGCTTGCCCCGACCGCGAGGATGCAGCCCTGTGGCGGATTGATGACGGCCTCGAACTGCTTCACCCCGAACATGCCGAGGTTGGAGATGGAGAAGGTGCCGCCCTGAAATTCCTCCGGTTTCAGCCGGCCGTCGCGGGCGCGGGCGGCGAGGTCCTTCATCGTGGCCGAGATGTCGGCGAGGCCGCGGGCCTCGGCACCTTTGACGATCGGCGTGATCAGCCCGGCCGGCGTCGCCACCGCGACCGAGATATCGGCCCGCTCGTAGTGCAGGATGCCGCTGTCGTCGTAGGATGCATTCGCCGCCGGGACCTTCTTCAGCGCCAGGGCGGCGGCGCGGATGACGAAGTCGTTGACCGACAGCTTGACGCCACCCGGCGCATTCAGCCTGGCCCGCAGCGCCATCAGGGCGTCGACCGCGATATCGACGCTCAGGTAGAAATGCGGCACCGTCTGCTTCGATTCCGTCAGGCGGCGCGCGATGGTCTTGCGCATGCCCGACAGCGGCTCCAGGCGATAAGGCAGCTTCAGCAGGTCGGCAAGCTGGCGCGCGCCCGGGCCCGCGGGCGCCGGCGCTGCCGCCATCGGTTGCGAGGCTGTGGGCTTAGGCATCAGCGCCTCAATGTCGGCCTTGACCACGCGGCCCTGCGGCCCGGTGCCGGTGATCTTGGCAAGGTCGAACCCGCCCTGTTCGGCCATCCGGCGGGCCAGTGGCGAGGCGGCGGTGCGCTCAGCCGGCGCGACCACCGGCTGTGGCGTGGGGGGCGCCGGTTCCAGGGTGGCGGCAGCGGTTTCGCCCTCGGTCAGCAGCGTAGCGATCGGCGTATTGACGGCGACGCCCTCGGTGCCGGCCGGCACCAGGATGCGGCCGAGGATGCCGTCATCGGCGGCCTCGAACTCCATCGACGCCTTGTCGGTCTCGATCTCGGCCAGCACGTCGCCGGCCCTGACCGTATCGCCCGGCGCCTTCAGCCAGGCTGATATCTTGCCCTCGGTCATCGTCGGCGACAGGGCCGGCATCAGAATCTCGATGGCCATGAGATCAGCCCACCGCGCGCAGGCGGCCGAGCAGGCCGGCGGCACAGGCATCGAGGATCGCTTCCGCATCGATGCGGTACTTGTGGTAGAGGTCGGGCAGGTCGGCCGACTGGCCGAAATGCTCGACACCGAGCGGGCGGACGCGATGGCCCAGCACGCTACCGATCCAGGACAGGCTGGTCGGATGGGCATCGCACACCGTCACCAGCGTCGCGTCGCGCGCCAGCGGGCTCAGCAGCCGCTCGACCTGCGAGCGGGCCTGCGGCTTGCCCTGCTGGCGGGCGCGCTCGGCCGCGTTCCAGCCGGCATTGAGCCGGTCGGCCGAGGTGACGGCCAGCAGGCCGGCACCCGGGATTTCCGCCAGGATTTCCTCATGCGCGGCAATCGCCTCGGGTGCCACCACGCCCGAATAGACGATGGCAAGCTCGGCACCCGGCGCTGGCCGGCGCAGCCAGTAGCCGCCGGCGATGACGTCGTCGCGCCAGGCGGCATCGGCGTCGTCGCGCTTCAGCTGGTCGAGGCCGCGGGTCGACAGCCTCAGATACACCGACCCGCCGCGGGTATCGCGCAGCCAGGCCGAGCCGGCCTCGTCGGCCATCTCGTCGCGGGCCGGGCCGCCGCGCTGCATGTATTCGAAGGCCCAGTGCATGATGGCAGCAAGCTCGTCGGCGAAGGCCGGCTCGAACGTCGCCAGGCCATCCTGGGCCATGCCGATCAGCGGGGTGTTGAGCGACTGATGCGCGCCGCCCTCCGGCGCCAGCGAGATGCCGGACGGTGTGGCGACCAGCAGGAAGCGGGCATCCTGGTAGCAGGCATAGTTCAGCGCATCGAGGCCGCGGGCGATGAACGGATCATACAGCGTGCCGACCGGGAACAGCCGCCCGCCGAACAGGCTCTGCGACAGGCCCATCGCCGCCAGCGCCAGGAACAGGTTGTTCTCGGCGATGCCGAGTTCGAGATGCTGGCCGGTGGCGCCCTTGCCCCATTTCAGGGGCGAGGCGACCTGTTCCTGGCGGAACATGTCGGGCTTGGTTTCCTGGGCGAAGACGCCGCGCTGGTTGACCCAGCCGCCGAGATTGGTCGAGACGGTGACGTCGGGCGAGGTGGTGATGACCCGGTTGGCGAAATCGCCGTCGGCCCGGCCGATCTCGTTCATGATCTTGCCGAAGGCTTCCTGGGTCGACATCCGCTCGCCCGCCGGCGCTTTCAGCGCGGGCACCGCGATCGGTGCCGCCGCGGCGGTGTCGCGCGGCCGTTGGCCGAACGGCACGGCGTCGAGGAAGGCCTGCAACTCGGCGGGGCTGGCATCGAGGCCGGCGAAGCGGTCCCATTCTGCACCGTCGGGCACGTGGTGCGCTTGGCGGAATTCGGCCATCTGCGGCACGGTCATCAGCCCGGCATGGTTGTCCTTGTGGCCGGCCAGCGGCAGGCCGTGGCCCTTGATGGTGTAGAGCACGAAGCAATGCGGCCGATCGTCGGTGACCCCATGGAAGGCTTCGAGCAGAGTTTCCATGTCGTGGCCGCCGAGGTTGGTCATCACCCGGTGCAGGCTGGCATCATCGTGGCTATCGAGGAATTCATTCAGGCCCGCGGTACCGGCCAGGTCGCGCGCCAGATGCTCGCGGAACGCCGCCCCGCCCTTGAAGGTCAGCGCGGAATAGAGCTGGTTGGGGCAATCGTCGATCCATTGCCGCAAGGCGTCGCCGGCCGGGCCCTTGAACGCCTGCTGCATCAGCTTGCCGTATTTCACGGTGACGACGCGCCAGCCGACATTGTCGAAGAATTGCTGGATGCGCTGGAACAGATGGTCGTTGACCACGCCATCGAGGCTCTGGCGGTTGTAGTCGATCACCCACCAGAGATTGCGGACATCGTGCTTCCACCCCTCCAGCAGCGCCTCGAAGATATTGCCTTCGTCGAGCTCGGCATCGCCCAGCACCGCGACCATGCGGCCGTTGGTGCGGGCGGGGTCGCCGAGGTCGTGCAGCCGCATGTAGTCGCGCATCAGCGCGCCGAACAGCGTGACGCCGACGCCCAGGCCAACCGAACCGGTCGAGAAATCGACGTCGCCGCCATCCTTGGTGCGCGACGGATAGGATTGCGCGCCGCCCAACGCGCGAAAGCGCTCCAGCTTGTCCTGCGTCTGGCGGCCCAAGAGGTACATCAGCGCGTGATAGACCGGCGAGGCATGCGGCTTGACCGCGATGCGGTCTTCGGGGCGTAGCACGTCGAGATAAAGGGCGGTGAGGGCGGTGTTGATCGAGGCGGACGACGACTGGTGGCCGCCGACTTTGATGCCGTCGCGCGACGGGCGGATGTGGTTGGCGTTGTGGATCGTCCAGCAGGCGAGCCACAGCGCCTTGCGTTCCAGCTGGGACAACAGGTTCAGTCGCGCGGCGTCGATCATTTTCTTGGTTTCCTCCAGGCGTGAACCCTGATGATAGCGCCGCCGCCCGGCCATGTCCTTGCGAAGGCGGTCGACGGGGATCGCGGTTTCGGCATAGTCTGCCAAATCGATTGAGAGAAACGGCAGATTATGTCTTTGGACGCGATAGACCGGGCAATCCTGGCGCATCTGCAGGAAGATGCCCGCATCACCAACGCCGCCCTGGCCGAGGCCGTCGGCCTGTCGCCGTCGCCCTGCCTGCGCCGGGTGCGCCAGCTGGAGGAGGCCGGGGTGATCCGCCGCTATGCCACGCTGGTCGACCCGGTGGCGGTGGGCATGGGCGTCAACGTCTTCGTCTCGATCCGCCTGGAACGCCAGGTCGAAGCCGCGCTGAACGCCTTCGAGGAGGCGGTCGCTGACATGCCGGAAGTGATGGAATGCTACCTGATGACCGGCGACGCCGATTACCTGCTGCGCATCGCGGTCGCCGACCTCGACCATTTCCGCCGCGTGGTGCTGGAGCGCCTGACCAAGATCCCCGGCGTGGCCTCGATCCGCTCGAGCATCACGCTGAAGCAGGTGAGCTATCGGACGGCGTTGCCGTTGGGCGACGACAGGTCAACGGCTTGATGCAGCCGGACGACCGGCCATGCGCGGCCGGTAATGTGCTTCGAACAACAGGCGATCGCGCTGAACTGCCCGGCAGGCAATGGCTATGGCGCCGGGAATACGGGTTGAACCGTTCTTGTAGTTCAGCCAAGTGGCCGGGCTGATACCAAGCAAGTCGGCGGCTTCATTGTTGGATAGCCCCGTCGTCTGCTGCCATGCCATCAGTTCAGGCCGGCCGAAATCGCGTTGCTGCTCGGCGAGCATTTCCAGGTGCAGGCTGTCGATGGCGATTTCGCCGTCTTCGTCCCAGGCAACGGCCGATCCGTATTCGAAGACCTCCGCGCGGGCAAAGAGCGCGCGGTCTTTCAGTGGGGCGGTCCGATCGGCGCCGGTGGCAATCCAGCCGGAGAGGTCGATGGTGGCGCTGGCTCCATTATCCCAGGCAACAGTCAGCCTTGCCCCGTCGCCGACAGCGACCGAATCGATACGATGGATTGGCCGAGCCATTCTCAAGCTCCTTCAGTCGACAGCCAGCCCGGGATTGTAGGCATTCCAGTCGGCTATCAGCGCGTTCCGGTTTGCCCGCGCCCAGGTGCTTATGGTTTCCAGGACGTCGCGTGGCATTTGTCCTGCCAGGACTTCCAAAGTGTCGATCGCAACGATCGCCCGGAAGTCGGGGGCCGTGACATGGAAATGCGGCGGCGGGTGATCGTTGCCGAATATCCGGACCGCGACCTTGCCGAACTGTGCCAGCTTTCCCATCAGGCTGATCATAGTGGGATAAATTTGTCCGATCAATAATTGGGGTAGGTTTTGTCGAGCGCAAGGCAGCGGAAAGCAGCACCTTTCACGGCGGGTGCGACGGCGTTAAGGTCCCGCCGCATGGTTTCCATCGTCCGCCCCCAATCCCACGCCGAAGGCCCGCTGGCCCGCTATCCGTTCGCCCAGGCCTGCGTTGGCCTCGCGCCGGAATGGCTGAGCCTGCTCGAAGGCCCGGCCGCCACGCTCGATCCGGCCTATCTGGCTAAGCTGGAGGCCACCGATTGGTTGCCTGGGCCCGACCTGATGCTGGCCGCCTTGCGCCACGTGCCGCTCGGCGAGGTCAACGCGGTGCTGGTCGGCGAATCGCCATACCCGCGCAAGGGCTCGGCGATCGGCGAGGCGTTTCATGACGGGCTTGTCGGCACGCTGTGGAGCGGGCAGGGGCTGGCCAAGCCGGTCAACAAGGCCACCAGCTTGCGCAACCTGGTCAAGATGATGCTGGTGGCAGAAGGGCTGATCTCGCAGCAGGCCAAGGCGGAAGAGATCGCGGCCCTGGAGCGCGAAGGCCTGGTAGACAGCCTGGCCGACGTGTTCGGCGCGCTGCGCCGGCAGGGCGTGCTGTGCATCAACGCCACGCCGGTGCTGGCCGACAAGAACAAGGCGCGCGAGGCCGCAGCCTGGCACAAATTCACCGCCGGGTTGCTGCATGGCATCCACCGGGCCCGGCCCGAGGCTAAATTCCTGCTGTTCGGGGCCTTCGCCAAGCAGTTCGCGGAGATCGAGGGGGCGGCGGGCTGGCCGAAGCTGATGGCCGAGCACCCCTATAATGTCTCTTTCATCAACGATCCGGCCGTCCTGGACTACTTCCGGCCGCTGCGGCTGCTGCAGCGCTAGGCAGCGGCACGAAGCCGGCATAGGCGAGCCAAGCGCGCCAGCGATGCCGCTTCGGCGTTGGCAACCCGGCGGCCTTCATTGTCGCCTTGAGATCGGCATAGGCCGTGGCCAGCGCGCCACGCGGCGGTTTTGCCGCGGTGAAATGGCGGCGCGCATTGGCCAGCAGAAAATCGACCCGCCGGCGGTCGCCCGAGAGCATGCGGCCGTAGCGCAGCACGCTGCGCGAGGTCGCAGTCTTCGGCGTCGGCCGCACCGCCGCCCGCCCGCGCGCCCTGCGGCGCAGGATGGCCCGGTGGTCGCCGGCTTCGTCCGGCTCGCCCCGCCGGCCTTCTTCCTCGGCGGCGCGCAGCACGCCCCGCAGGCGGCGGATGCGCCAGGCCGGGATATGGGTTGCGAAGTCGTCGGTCATCTCACCCAAAGCAGAAAGGGCCGCCACCCCGGGGTGACGGCCCTTTCCTTTAGTCTAACCGCGCGGTCACCGGACCGCAGCCGCATGGTCAGGCGGCAGGGACCTCGCGAAGGGCGAGGATCCAGGTCGCGGCGATCGACGGCTTAAGAAGATCAGACACTGGATCACCTCCTTTCAAAAGTTGACGACACCACGAGTATGGCGCGGTCCCGCCGTCGTTACAAGCCCCGGGGCGTCAGAACGTGCCGGGATAGGCGCCGCCGTCGATCAGGAGGTTCTGGCCGACGATGTAGCTGGCATGCACCGAGCAGAGGAAGGCGCAGGCCGCGCCGAACTCGGTCGCCGCGCCGAAGCGCTGGGCCGGGATGGTGGAGGACGAGCGCTTGATATGCTCCTCGACCGTAATGCCCGCCTTCTTCGCCTCGAAATCGAAATTGCCGGTCAGGCGGTCGGTCAGGAAGCGGCCGGGCAGCAGGCCGTTGATGGTGACGTTGTGGCGCGCCACCTCGCGCGCCACGCCGGCGACGAAGCCGGTGAGGCCGGAGCGCGCGCCGTTCGACAGGCCCAGCACCGGGATCGGCGCCTTCACGGCACCCGAAGTGATGTTGACGATGCGGCCGAACTTCCGCGCGATCATGCCGTCGACCGTCGCCTTGATCAGGTCGATCGGGGTCAGCATGTTGGCCTCGAGCGCCGCGTTCCACGCCGCCCGGTCCCAGTCGCGGAAATTGCCGGGCGGCGGGCCGCCGGCATTGTTGATCAGGATGTAGAGGTCGCCGGCCGCCTCCAGCGCGGCGGCGCGGCCCTCCGGCGTGGTGATGTCGCCCGCCACGGTCTTGACCGTGATGGCGGGGTTCAGCGTGCGGATATGGGCGGCGGTCGCCTCCAGCACGTCCGCGCCGCGGGCCGTTATCGTCAGGTTGACGCCTGCCTGGGCGAGATGTTCGGCGCAGGCGCGGCCCAGGCCCTTGCTCGCCGCGCAGACCAGCGCGTTCTTTCCGGCGATGCCGAGATCCATCGATGTCACCACTTTCCTTGTTGCCAGTTCTGCGTCAGTTCCTTAATCGTCTTGCGGGCGCGGTCGCGCCAGGCCACCGCACCGGGCGGCGGCCCAGCCGGCCGCACCATCGGCAGCGCCTCCTGCGCCGCGCGGGCCTGCCAGTCGACCAGCATCACCGCGAAATAGAGCGGGGCGTTGTCGGGGCGGCGGATCTGGCCGGCCAGCGACACGGCGAAATACATCGTGCCGGTCTTGCCCTCGATGCCGGCATTCTCGCCGTCCGTCGCCATCACCTTCATCAGCCCCTGCAGGTCGGCACCCGACAGCCGCACCAGTTCGGCGAGCTGCCGCGGCGTGGCGCGGCCCTGCGGCGTCAGGCCGGAATGGTTGGGCAGGGCAAAGCCGCGCCAGTCGACCTGCGGCGCGGCATGCTTGAGCCAGTCGACATGCAGCGCGGCCGACTGGGCGAGGCTGGCCGGCGGCGCGCCCGCCATGCGGGTCGAGGCGGCCAGCCCGACCAGTTCGGCCGTCATGTTGTTGGAATAGCGTAGCGCCAGCCGCACGATCTCGGCCAGGGCTGGGCTTTCCACCGCGGCGATGACCGGCGCGGTCGGCGGCACGCGGCCGGCCCGCGGCTCGGCCACGGTCAGGCCGGCCTTGGCGGCGACGGCGCGGAAGATTTCGGCGGTGTTGCGCCCGGCATCGGCCACCGGCAGGTTGACCATGCCCTTGGGCTCGAGCAGGCCGGGGGCGTAGAGCCAGCCTTCGCCCGCCACGCCGGCATCGCGCTGCATCGGCGCGGCCGGTTGCGCCAGCGCGCTGGCATGCATGCCGATCCAGGGGGTGGGCAGGGTGTTGACCGCCGCCGGGCTGGTCACGTCCATTCGCAGGCTGCCGTCCTTGGCGCGCACCCAGGCGGCGATCAGCCGGTTGAAATTGACCGACAGCGCGCTGATGCCCGGGTTGTAGGGCACCGATTCGGGCTGGCTCGCGTCGATCCGCGGCAGGCGGGGCAGGGCGTTCTCGTCATAGAAGAACCGGCCGTTGACCCGCGTCACGCCCTGGGAAACCAGGGTTTCGGCCAGCTGGCGCAGCTGGTCGGCGGTCAGCATCGGGTCGCCGCCGCCGACGAGGTAGAGGTCGCCGGTCCAGCTGGGGCCGGAGCGCGCGCCGGTCGCCGCCAGCCGGGTGGCGAAGCGGAAATCGGGCCCCAGCGTCGAGAGCGCCACGATCGCGGTCGGCAGCTTGGCGACCGAGGCCGGGATAAACGCGGTATCGGCATTCTGCTGGGCCAGCAATTTGCCGGTGCCGCCGTCGATCAGCACATAGCCGACCGTGGGCGGGGCCGCCCAGGCCGCGATGGGGCCAAGGAGGAGGGCTGCGAGGAGCGGAACGAGTCTCAGCATGGCCGGCATGCTGGTCGGTTTCACGCGGGAGTGCAACGGGGCGAATCCTGATATAGTCGGCGGCCGGGACTGGGGATTTTGGCAGCGATGACGGCAGAGGCAGTGGATCGGATCCTGGATACCAGCGGGCTCAATTGCCCGCTGCCGCTGTTGAAGCTGAAGAAGGCGATCCGCACCATCCCGCCCGGCGGGCTGATCGAGGTGATCGCCTCCGACCCCGGCGCGCCGGAGGATTTCCAGGTATTCTGTACCACCGAGGGCCACGATCTGGTCGAGGCCACGGCCGCCGAAGGCCGCTTCACCGCGCTGATCCGCCGCGCCGCCTGACGCCGATGCCCGGAGGTTTGCGGCCCGTCATCCAACTGCTCGACGATCTCGACGTCGCGGCCTGCTGGTACGACGCCGAGGACCGTATCGTCGCCTGGAATGCCCAGTACCTGACCTATTTCCCCGAACAGGCCGGGGTGGTCAGCGTCGGCGAACCCTATCCCGACACGCTGCGCCGGTTCTTTGCCGCGAACCTGCCGGCCGAGGAGCAGGCGGCGCTGGACATCCACGTCGCCGCCGCGGTCGTGCGCTTCCACCAGCAGACCGAGCCCTACATCTTTCGCCTGTCGTCAGGCGTCTGGCTGAAGGTCGCCATCCGCGAGATGCCCGATGGCGGCCGGCTCAGGCTGTGGCGCGAGGTGCTGGAGGAACGCATCCAGGCACCGACGACCCAGGCCGCGGTGATGGAAGGGGCCGAGTTGGTCGCCGCCGGCCTTGCCGTGTTCGACCGCGAGGGCCGCTTCGTCACCGGCAACAAGCGCTATCACGACCTGTTCCCGTCGGTCGGCGAACTCCTGCGCACCGGTACCGACTTCGCCGAGCATCTGCGCCGCATCGCGCTGACCGCGCTGACCTCGTCGGACGCAGCCCTGCTGGAAGGCGTCATCGCCCGGCGCCAGCCGGGCACGGCGCCGATCGAGCGTCCGCTGGTGCTGTCGCGCCGCGGCCGCGGCTGGCTGCAATATGCCGAGCGGCGCAACGACGACGGCGGCATCGCCGTGCTGTGGCTCGACGTCACCGACAAGGTCGAGGCCCAGACCCAGGCGGCCTGGTTCGAGGAGCAGCTGCGCGGCGCGATCGACGCGGTCGACGAAGGTTTCGTGCTGTTCTCGACCGACGAGCGCATCATCCTGGCCAACGACCGGGTGCGGCAGATCTATCCCACCCTGGTCGACGTGCTGGAGCCGGGCCGCACGCTGGAAGACCTGGTGCGCCGCGCCATCGAGACCGGCATCCAGGCGATCGAGCCCGGCGAAACCTTCGAGCAGGCGATGGCCAAGGGTATGGCGCGCAACCGCCAGATCCGCGAACCGTTCGAGCGCGAACTGCCCGACGGCCGCTGGCTGCGCTATGCCTCCTACCGCACGCAGTCGGGCGGCCTCGTCACCCTGCGCACCGACATCACCGAGGCCAAGCGCCAGGAAGCGGCGCTGCTCCAGGCCCTGCAGGTGCGCGAGCAGGCCGAGCGGCGCTATCGCCTGCTGGTCGACATCCTGCCCGATCCGACCTTCACCACCCGCGGCGGCACGATCATGTTCGCCAACCGGGCCGCGGCGCGCTTCTTCCACGTCGACAGCCCCGAGGCCCTGGTCGGGCGGAATTATTTCGAGCTGCTGCCGCCCGAGGAGCGCGACCAGTCGCGCGAACGGGGCCGCATCCTGGCGCAGTCGCAACAGCCGATCCCGCTGGCCGAGCGCCGCTTCCGCTTCGGCGGCGTCGAGCGCATCGCCGAGGTGACGGCGCTGCCGATCGATCCCGATACCGGCGAGATCGGCGGGCGCCACGGCGCGCTGGTGGTGCTGCGCGACGTCACCGAGAAGCGGATGCAGGAGCGCCGCATCATCGAGCATCAGCGCCAGCTCGAGGCGGTCGTCGGCAATATCGACCAGGGCATCCTGGTGCTCGATCCCGATCAGCGCATCGTCATCGCCAACGAAGGCTTCCGCCGGATGATCGGCGTGCCGGCCGAGGTGCTGGCGCCCGGCCGCCACATCCAGGATTTTTTGCGCGCCCGCATGTCGTCGGGCCTGCATGCCGCCGACGATCCGGCGGCCGGCGATCTCGATGCGCGGGTGATGGCCCGCGTGCGCCAGTTCCGCGACCATTTCAGCGGCATCGAGGAACAGCACCTGTCGGATGGCCGCACCATCGAGCTGCACCGCTCGACCCTGCCCGACGGCTCGATCGTGACCGCCTATCGCGACGTCACCGAGCGCCGCCAGCACGAGCGCCTGCTGACCGAGCGCACCCGCCAGCTCGAAGCCGTGGTCGCCAATATCGACCAGGGCGTCACCGTCGTCGATGCCGATGCCCGCATCGTCATCGTCAATGACGGCTTCATGCAGATGTACGGCTTCCCGCCGGCACTGCGCCGGCCGGGCGTGTCGGTCGCCGATTTCATCCGCGACCGCATCACCAGGCGGTTCTGGCGGCAGGGCGAGCGCGACCTGGTCGGCGGCCAGGACCTGGAGGAATACGTTCAGGCCCGGCTGACCGAGGTCAAGCTGCGGCCGTCGGGCATCAGCGAGGAACATCTGGACGACGGCCGCATCGTCGAGCTGTCGTCGAGCCGCCTGCCCGACGGCAGCGTGGTCAATGCCTATCGCGACGTCACCGCCAAGCGGGCCGAGCAGGTGCTGCTGGAACTGCGCACCCGCCAGCTCGAGGCGGTGCTGGCCAATATCGACCAGGGCGTCTTCGTCATCGATGCCGAGATGCGCATCGTCATGGTCAATGACGGCTTCCTGCGCATGCTGGACCTGCCGCCGGAAATCGCGACGCCTGGCACGCCGATCGAGGATATCCTGCGCCACCACATGTCGCGCGGGCTGATCTGGCTGTCCGACGGCGGCATCGCCGACGATGTCGAGGCGATGGTGCAGCAGCGGATGGAGCATATCCGCCTGACGCCCACGACCGTGCGCGAGGATCACCTGTCGGACGGCCGCATCATCGAGGTGCGCCGCGCCCGCCTGCGCGACAATGGCCTGGTCTCGACCTATCGCGACGTCACCGAACGCCACCGCCAGCAGGAATTGCTGCGCCGCCATCGCGACGAGCTGGAGGCGGTGGTGGAGAGCCAGACGCGCGACCTGCGCATTTCCAAGGAACGGGCCGAGGCGGCGGCCCGGGCGAAATCGGATTTCCTCGCGGTGATGAGCCACGAGATCCGCACGCCGATGAACGGGGTGCTGGGCATGGCCCGCCTGCTGATGCGCGCGGGGCTTACGCCGCAGCAGCGCGACTATGCCGGCACCATTCTGTCGTCGGGCGAATTCCTCCTGTCGATCCTCAACGACATCCTCGATTTCTCGAAATTCGAGGCTGGCGGCGTCGAGATCGAGACCATCGATTTCGACCTGGGCGCGCTGGTTTCCGACATCCATTCGCTGATGGAGCCGCGCGCGACCGAGAAAGGGCTGGTCCTGTCGACCCGGCTCGGCCCCGATCTGCCGTCCTATCTGCGCGGCGATCCCACCCGGCTGCGCCAGGTGCTGATCAACCTGATCGGCAACGCCGTCAAGTTCACCGAGGCCGGCGGCATCGAACTCCTGGTCTCGCGCCGCGACGGGCCCGGGGGGGCGCTGCTGCATGTCGCGGTGACCGATTCCGGCATCGGCATGACGCCGGATGTACAGGGCCGGCTGTTCGCCGAGTTCAGCCAGGGCGATTCCTCGATCACCCGCCGCTATGGCGGCACGGGGCTGGGCCTTGCCATCTCGCGCCGGATCGTCGAGGCGATGGGGGGAGAGATCGGCGTCTGGTCCGAACCCGGTGCCGGCAGCCGCTTCTGGTTCACCATGGCGCTGGTGGAAGGGGCCGAGCCGGTGCGCGAGGCGCGCGGCGAGATCAAGCTGCCGTCGCTGCATATCCTGCTGGCCGAGGACAATCCCACCAACCAGCGCGTCGCCTCGCTGATGCTGATGCAGGACGGCCATCGCGTAACGCTCGCCGGCGACGGGCGGGAGGCGGTGGTGGCCGCGGCGAACGGCGGCATCGACCTGGTGCTGATGGATATGCAGATGCCGCGCATGGACGGCATCGAGGCGACGCGGCGCATCCGCTCGCTGCCCGCGCCGCAGGGCCGGGTGCCGATCGTCGCCATGACCGCGAACGCGATGTCGACCGATATCGAACGCTGCCTCGAGGCGGGCATGGACGGCCATGTCGCCAAGCCGTTCGATCCCGACCGGCTCTATCTGGTGATCGCCGACATCCTGGGCTTGCAGCCGGCGGCGGCGCCGCGGCCGGCGATCCGACCGCCGGCCGAGGTCGAGGCGCTCGACCGTCGCCGCCTCGACCGCCTGGTCGAGCGGCTGGGCGCGCAGGACACGCGCGCGCTGATCGACGATTTCTTCGACGGCCAGACCGGGATGGTTTCAGACCTGGCCGCGCTGGTGCGGGACGATCGCGGCGCGGCCCCCACGGCCCCCCACAGCCAGAAGGGCGCGGCCGCCAATAACGGCCTTTCCCGTCTGTCGCCGGCCGCCGCCCCCGTC
>JAEYTW010000615.1 GCA_023433835.1 Pseudomonadota bacterium
GTCTTCACCCGGGCCAGAAGGTCGCGCTGGAATTCCTGGACCGTCGACTGGTCGCGCATTGCCGACGGCTTGGCGATGTAGTCGGCCGCGCCGGCCTGCAGCGCCTTCAGCGAGATGTCGGCGTTACGCATGGTCAGGGTGGAGGCCATGATGACCTTCACGTCGGGCTGGGCGGCGAGGATCTTGGGGAGAGCGGTCAACCCGTCCATCTCCGGCATCTCGACGTCGAGGACGATGACCTCGATGTCGGTGCGGGCGATCTCGCGCACGGCCACGGCCCCGTTGCCGACCGAGGCGACCACCTCGATCTCGGGGTCCTCCTGCATCCAGCGGGTGACGAGACCGCGGACGACAGCGGAATCATCGACCAGCATGACGCGATAGGGGCCGTCTGTAGCCATAATCCTGCCTGTTCCGACCGGGGGTACTGGAGCCGGCCCGCTTTACGAAGGAAGCAATCCGACCTGCGCGAACTTCGCCTCGATGATTTCCTTGTCGAACGGCTTCATGATGTACTCGTTCGCACCGGCTTCGATGGCTTCGCGAATATGGGCCATGTCGTTCTCGGTCGTGCAGAACACCACGATCGGACCGTCCCCGCCGCTGAGCTTGCGCAGCTCGCGCAGGAAATCGATCCCGTTCATGACCGGCATGTTCCAGTCGAGGAGGATGGCGTCCGGCAAGGCCTTGACGCATTCGTTGAGCGCTTCCTGGCCATCGACCGCCTCGCGGATCTCGAAGCCGAGCTGCTCAAGAATGCGACGGGCCACCATTCTGATGACGCGCGAATCGTCGACCACCAAACAGGACTTCATTTACACGCCTCCGCCGCCGGGACGCGCGGGTCCCGAATTGATTCGCCTATCCGCCCCCTAGGATTTACCTGAACCGCAGGGCCATACCAAGCCCCGTTTCAGGGTAGCCGGGTGAGGCGAAACGAATCCTCACGCAGCCGAGGATGCGCCCTGGAAGGTCAGCAGACGTTCGACCTCGAGCACCACCAGGAGGCGGCCATCGAGGCGATAGATGCCACCGGACACCTCACGCCAGCGCGGATTGAGTGTCAAGGGGTTACGCTCGAAGGCGTCGTCGGGCAGGCTGAGCACTTCGCCGACCGAATCGATCATCAGGCTGTAGGGCTCGCCGCGATGCTCGACCACGACGCTCATCCCCTGCTCGCCCGCCGGGCGCGGCGGCAGCTGCAGCCGGCGGCGCACGTCGACGGCAGTGACGATGCGGCCGCGGAGGTTCAAGGCGCCGGCGATCTCCGGCGGCGCCAGAGGGATGCGGGTGATCTTCTGCGGGCCCAGCACATCCTGCACCGACAGGACGGGGATGCCGAACAGCTGGCCGCCGATGGTCACGGTGACGTATTCGCTGGAACCGCCGGTTGACCTGGCGACCGAGGTGCCCTGCGACTTGACCAGCGCGCCGCCGGTCGTTGAGGTGGCTGGGGTCGAAGCCATTATGCATTCCCTCCGGCGGACAGGGTCTGGGCCAGGCTCTTCAGGAGCGCCTCGCGGTCGAACTTGGCGACGTAGTCGGCAAAGCCCACTTCGCGGCCCCGGTCGAAATCGCTCTTATTCGTGTGCGACGACAGGGCGATGATCGGGGTCTCGCGCCAGCGGTAGTCGCGCTTGACCTCCTCGGCGAATTCGAAACCGTTCATGCCGGGCATCTCGATATCGGAGATGATCACCGAGAACTGCTCGCCCTCGTCGCGGCGCTTCAGCGCGATCTCGGCATTGTCCGCGGTCTCGACCGCGTAGCCGGCCACCGAGAGCAGCGGCACCAGCATGTTGCGGAAGAACGGGCTGTCGTCGACCAGCAGCACCTTGTGCTTCTCGCTGGCCTGGCCGAACGGGCTGTCGTCATGGTTCTTGAACCAGTCGCCGAAGGCGCGGGTCAGGAAGTAGCCGACGTCGATGATCTCGGTGGCCTGGCCGGCGATGACGGCCGAGCCCAGGATGCCCTGATCGGACGACTTCAGTTCGATGTTCAGCTCGGATTCGACGATGTCGACGATCTCGTCGACCATCAGGCCCAGCGTCGATTCATGGTCGGAGAAGACCAGGATCGGCTGGCGGCCTTCGGACCGCATCTGGAAGCCTTCGCGCATCGTGACCAGCGGCATCAGCTTGCCCCGGTACTGCACGACATGGCGGCCATTGACGAATTCGATCTGGCCGACGTCGATTTCCTCGAGGCGGGCGACCAGCGAAAGGGGCACGGCCTTCGGCTCCTTGCCGCCGGCGGTGAACAGCAGCAGGGCCATCAGCTCGCTCGACCGGGCAAGGCGCATCTCGTCCTCGATGACCGTCGATTCGGTCGCCGCCGTCTCCGACGAGGCCGTGGCGATCCCGTTCGGATCGAGGATCATGATGACCGAGCCGTCGCCCAGGATCGTGTTGCCCGAGAACATCGGGATGTCGCGCAGGATCGGAGCGACCGGCTTGACGACGATTTCCTCGGTATCGAACACGCGGTCGACCACGATGCCGAACTGGTAGGACCCGACCAGGGTGACGACGATGAACTTTTCCGACTGGGTGTCGATCTCGTCGGTCTGCTCGACGAGGCGCAGCGTCTGGTCGAGGAAGACCAGCGGCAACAGCCGGTTGCGCAGGCGCAGGACCGGCGTGTCGTTGATGCGCTCGATCTTCATCTCGGAATTGCCCGAGACGCGGACGAGCTCGACCACGCTGATCTGCGGAATGGCATAGCGTTCGGCGGCGCATTCGACGATCAGGGCCGAGACGATGGCAAGCGTCAGCGGGATCTTGATCGTGAAGGTCGAGCCCTTGCCCTCCTCGGACTTCAGCTCGACCGTGCCGCCGATCTTCTCGATGTTCGTCTTGACCACGTCCATGCCGACGCCGCGGCCGGAGACCGAGGTCACGGCGGCCGCTGTCGAGAACCCGGCCTTGAAGATGAACATGTGGATCTGTTGGGTCGACATCGAGTCGAGCTCGGCCTCGGTGGCCAGCCCGTTCTCGATCGCCTTCTGGCGGATGCGGCGGGTATTCAGCCCGCGGCCGTCGTCCCTGATCTCGATGATGATGTGGCCGCCTTCGTGGAAGGCGTTCAGCGCGATACGGCCGGCCTCGGGCTTGCCCGCCTGCAGGCGGTCGGCCGGATTCTCGATGCCGTGATCCGCCGAGTTGCGGACCATGTGGGTCAGCGGATCCTTGATCAGTTCGAGGACCTGGCGGTCCAGCTCGGTCTCGGCGCCGTGCATCTGCAGGTCGATCTTCTTGCCGAGTTCGACCGACAGATCGCGGATGATGCGCGGCAGCTTGGCCCAGGCATTGCCGATCGGCTGCATGCGCGTCTTCATGACGCCTTCCTGCAGCTCGGTCGTCACATGGCTCAACCGCTGCAGCGGGACCGTGAATTCCGAATTGTCCAGGCTGCGCACCATCTGCAGCAGCTGGTTGCGGGTCAGCACCAGCTCGGAAACCATCGTCATCAGGTTTTCGAGCAGGTCGACCGACACGCGGATCGACTGGTTGGCGACGCTCGATTCCGCCGGCACGGCGGTGGCGACGGCTTCCTTCGGCGCGGCGGCCGAGGCGGTCGGCTTCTGGGTCGCGGGGGGCACGGCGGCCGGCCCGGCCGGTACCGGCA
>JAEYTW010000630.1 GCA_023433835.1 Pseudomonadota bacterium
CCCCGCGGCCGCGCGATAATCGGGAATGCCCGAGGCATGCATCAGCAGATGGCGGACGGTGATGCCCGACCAGGCCGCGGGCAGATCCTTCAGGTGGCGCGCGGCGGCATCGCCAAGGCCGAGCCTACCCTGCTCGACCAGTTGCAATACGGCGACGCCGGTATAGGCCTCGATCATCTGGCCGAGATCGAACAGGGTGTTGGACGATACCAGCAGCTTCCGGTCGATGTCGGCCAGGCCATAGCCGGTGACGCGCGGGATATAGGGCGCCTGCACGATGGCCAGCGCCAAGCCGGGAATCTGATGCTCGGCCATGAAGTCGGCGACCATGTCGTCGATCGACTGGCCTTGGAACGCCATCTGCGGATCGCCGCGCCGGGCCACCGCGGGTTCGCCGACGGTGATGCTGAGGGCCGCGGCCAGCGCCGGGCCGGCGATGCGGGTTCGCCACGACGTCATCGGTAATTCCCCCTTGAGTGCCGAACTTACGGAATCTGTCAGCAATTAATACAGGGGGCGTGGAGGCCTTCGCCAGTTCAAATCAGCTGGGGACGCCCAGTCCGGGAAGCAGCGGCACGAAGCGGACCGGCAGCAGCGATTCCGTCGTATAGCTGTCGCCGTTACGGGTGACGCGGACGAGGTCCTGATCGTAATGCTGGGCGCCCAGCGGCAGCACCATGATGCCGCCGTCGGGCGACAGTTGCTCGATCAGGGTTTCGGGCATGGTCTCGGCCGCGGCCGTCACCATGATGCGCTCGAACGGCGCCAGTTCCGGCCAGCCCTTCATCCCGTCGCCCAGCCGGGTGACGATGTTGGTCAGGCCCAGCGACTGGAACTTGCCCTCGGCCTCGATGCGCAGGTTGCGGTGGCGTTCCACCGTGCAGACCCGGCGGGCCAGCAGCGCCAGCACGGCGGCCTGGTAGCCCGAACCCGTGCCGATCTCCAGCACCTTCTGGCGCGGGCCGACCTGCAGCGCCAGGGTCATGAAGGCGACGACGAAAGGCTGGCTGATGGTCTGGCCCGCGGCGATCGGCAGGGCGGTATTGGCCCAGGCCTGCGGCCGGAAGGTATCGGGCACGAACATCTCGCGCGGCACGCGCTCGACCGCCCCCAGCACGCGGTCGTCGCGGATCCCCTGCTGCATCAGCTCGAGGATCAGCGCGGCCTTGTCTTCGGGTGACGGCCCGACTGGCCCTTGGCCGTTCACGTCACCTGATCGCCTTCTTCAGCGCCGCCATCGTCGGCTCGTCGGTCAGGTTCAGCTGCAGCGCGGTCAGCGAGACGAACCCCTTGGCGATCGCGGCGATGTCGGTGCCCGGCTCGGGCGTGCCGATCTCGCGGCGGAAGCCGATCCAGTAATAGGGAAAGCCGCGGGCATCGACGCGCTTGTCCATCACCATGTCGCTCAGGTCGCGCTGGCCCTGCGTGGTCACCCGCACGCCCTGCACCGCATCGTGCAGGACGTCGGGGAAGTTGATGTTGAGCAGCACGTTCTGCGGCCAGCCGGCCTTGACCAGCTTGCGGATCAGCGGCGGCGCATGGGTCTCGGCCGTGGCCCACTTCACCGGATGGCCGAACGACAGCACCTGCGACATCGCGATCGCGGGCACGCCAAGCAGCGTCGCCTCCATCGCCGCGGCGACCGTGCCGGAATAGGTCACGTCCTCGGCCAGGTTGGCGCCGCGATTGACGCCGGACAGCACCAGATCGGGGCGCGTGCCCTTGATGATCTCGGTCAGCGCCATCAGCGTGCAGTCGGTCGGCGTGCCGTCGACGGCGAACTTCTTCTTCGAGATCTTGCGCACGCGCAGCGGCCGGCTCAGCGTCAGCGAATGCGACGCGCCGGACTGCTCGGTCTCCGGCGCCACGATCCAGACATCGTTGGTCAGCGCCTTGGCGATGCTTTCCAGCACCTTCAGCCCCGGGGCGTGGATACCGTCGTCATTGGTGATCAGGATGCGCATGCGTCAGGCCTTCGCGATCTTTTCGAGCCCGCCCATATAGGGGCGCAGCACCTCAGGGATGCGGATCGAGCCGTCCGCCTCCTGGTAATTCTCCATCACCGCGATCAGCGCGCGACCGACGGCGACGCCCGAACCGTTCAGCGTATGGACGAAGCGTGTCGACTTCTCGCCCCTGGCGCGGCTGCGCGCCTTCATCCGGCGGGCCTGGAAATCGCCGCAGACCGAGCAGGACGAGATTTCGCGATAGGCGTTCTGGCCGGGCAGCCAGACTTCGATGTCGTAGGTCTTGCGCGCGCCGAAGCCCATGTCGCCGGTGCAGAGCACGATGGTGCGATAGGGCAGGCCCAGCCGCTCCAGCACGGTCTCGGCCGCCCGCGTCATCCGCTCATGCTCGGCCGCCGACTGCTCGGGGGTCGTGACGGAGACCATCTCGACCTTGGTGAACTGGTGCTGGCGGATCATGCCGCGGGTGTCGCGGCCGGCCGCCCCGGCTTCCTTGCGATAGCATGAGGTCAGCGCGGTAAAGCGCAGCGGCAGCGCTTCTTCCTCCCAGATCGCCTCGCGCGCCAGGTTGGTCAGCGGCACCTCGGCCGTCGGGATCAGCCAGAAGCCGTCCTCAGTGCGGAACTGGTCGTCGGCGAACTTGGGCAACTGGCCGGTGCCGAACATCGCGTCGTCGCGCACAAGGCCCGGCGGGTTGACTTCCTCGTAGCCATGCTCTCCCGTATGCAGGTCCAGCATGAACTGGCCCAAGGCCCGCTCCAACCGGGCCAACGGCCCCTTCAGAACGACAAACCGCGCGCCCGACAGCTTGGAGGCCGCGGCGAAATCCATCAACCCCAGGGCTTCGCCGAGGTCGAAATGCTCGCGCGGGGCGAACTCGAAATTGCGCGGCGCGCCGTGGCGGCGCAACTCCACATTGTCGCTCTCGTCGGCGCCGTTCGGCACGTCGTCGAGGGGCAGGTTCGGGATCGAGGCGAGCAGCGTGTCGATTTCCTCGCCCAGCCGGCGGTCGTCGTTCTCGCCGGCGGCGATGTCGTCCTTCAGCCCGGCGACCTCGGCCATCAGCCGGGCGGCCGCATCCTCGTCCTTGCGCGCCTTGGCCGCGCCGACTTCCTTCGAGGCGGCGTTGCGGCGGGCCAGCATTTCCTGCAGCCGGGTCTGGACCTGGCGGCGGCGGGCATCGAGGTCGAGGATGCCGGCCGACATCGGCGACAGGCCCCGCCGGGCGCAGGCGGCGTCGAAGGCTGCGGGCTCGTCGCGGATAAGCTTTATGTCATGCATGTCGGTAATCTCTTGATGTCAGCCGTTGTCGGCGGCGTCGGCCCGGGCGATGGCGGCATCGACTTCCGCGTCGCGCTTCCGCTGCTCCTCCTGCCGCTTCTTCTCGACGAGCTTCGCGGTCCAGATCGAGATCTCGTAGAGGATGGCCATCGGCACGGCGAGGCCCAGCATCGAGATCGCGTCGGGCGGGGTGACGATCGCCGAGAAGATGGTGACGCCGAGGATGGCGTAGCGGCGCTTCTCGCGCAGCCCCTTCGAGGTGACGAGGCCGACCTTGGCCAGGAGCGTCAGCAGCACGGGCAGCTGGAAGGCGAGGCCGAAGGCGAAGATCAGGGTCATGACGAGCGACAGGTACTCGTTGACCTTGGCCTCCAGCACGATCGGCAGGCCGTCGTCGCCGCGCGGCACCTCGAAGCCGATGAAGAACTTGAGCGCCATCGGCATGATCATGAAATACACCAGCGCGCCGCCGAGGAAGAACAGGATCGGGGTGGCGACCAGGAACGGCAGGAAGGCATGCCGCTCATGCCGGTAAAGGCCCGGTGCCACGAAGCGGTAGAGCTGGGTCGCGATCACCGGGAACGAGATGAACACCGCCGACCAGAAGGCGACCTTCATGTAGGTGAAGAAGGCTTCCTGCGGCGCGGTGAAGATCATCCGCCGCCCCTCGGTCGAGCCGTAGGCGATGATCAGCGGGTGCATCAGCACCTTGTAGAGGTAGGACGAGAAATAGAAGCAGAAGATGAAGCAGATCAGGATCGCACCGACCGACCACATCAATCGCGTGCGCAGCTCGATCAGGTGATCCAGCAGCGGCATCTTCGATTGCTCGATCTCGGCCTCGTCCTCCGGGGTCGGTTGGGTCATCGACAGCTATACTCTAGGCTTGGCTCGAGGGCTTGTTGGCGGGCGGCTCGGACACCGGCAGGGTGGCCGGTGCGGGCTCGGGCGATTCGGGCTTGGCATCGGCCACGGCGTGGCTCGGCTCGGGCAGTGCCGGGAGCTCCGCGGCCACCGGATCGATCGGCCGGAAATCGCCCATCGGCTCCGGACCCGAGTCGCGGCCGATATCGGAGACATCGAGCGACTTGGTGAGCGATCCGCCGGGATCAATCGAGTCCTTGACCTCGCGTCCGATCGTATTGCCGACGTCGGACACCTCGGTCAGGCTCTTCTTGAGGTCGTCGAGTTCGGCCTGGCGAACCATGTCGTCCAGGCCTGACTGGAACTCGCGGGCCAGTTCGCGGGCCTTGCCGACATAGATGCTGACCGCGCGCAGGACCTTCGGCAGATCCTTCGGCCCGATGACCAGCAGCGCCAGCACGCCGATAATAAGAATCTCGGACCAGGAAATGACACGACCCTCTGACAGGCGACCCTGGGGGGTCGCGTTGAAGCGGGCGCATTATGGACAAAAGGGTTGCACGCCGCAATGCAGCGCACCGACATCGGTGCCGGCGCCGGGCGTGAGAGGAAAGCCCCGGTTCCGGCAGCCCTAAAATGCTTGCCAAGGCGGTATACCCCGTCTAACTGATCGCGAAGGGGCACACGGAGCAGGTCAGCGATCACCCACCATGACAACTGATGCTAGTTTTGTGCGCGTAGCTGTGCTCGCCCCGTGCTTGAACGAAGCCGCCGCCATCGGCAAGGTCGTCTCCGACTTCCGTGCCGCGCTGCCCGGTGCGGCAATTCATGTCTTCGACAACGGATCGACCGACGACACCGTGGCCGTCGCTGCGGCGGCAGGCGCCATCGTCCATCGCGAACCCCAGCGCGGCAAAGGCAACGTCGTCCGCCGGATGTTTGCCGACGTCGATGCAGACGTCTATGTCCTGGTCGACGGCGACGACACGTACGACGCGGCGGCCGCCCCCGAAATGATCGACCTTCTGCGCCGCGACCGCCTCGACATGGTCACCGGCCTGCGACGCCACGAAGCCGCCGCCGCCTATCGCCCGGGCCATCAGTTCGGCAACCGCCTGCTGACCGGCACGGCCGGCTTCGTCTTCTCGATCGGCCTGGGCGACATGCTTTCGGGCTATCGCGTGATGTCGCGGCGTTTCGTCAAATCCTTTCCCGCCCTGTCGACCGGTTTCGAGATCGAGACCGAACTCTCGATCCATGCCGGCGAACTGCGCCTGCCGACCGGCGAGGTCCCGACCGTCTATCGGGAACGGCCACCGGGCTCCGCCTCCAAGCTGCGCACGCTGCGCGACGGCTGGCGCATTCTCGGCACCATCGCGAAGCTGGTGCAGGCGGAACGCCCGTTGTGGTTCTACGGCCTGCTGGCCACGCTGCTTGCCCTGGTTTCCATCGGCGTGGGGCTGCCGATCGTCGTGCATTTCCTGGAAACGGGCCTGGTGCCGCGCCTGCCTAGCGCGGTGCTGGCGATGGGACTGATGCTGAGTGCGATGCTCTCGGGCGCCGTGGGGCTGGTGTTGCAGATGATCAAGCTGGCGCGGCAAGAAACCAAGAGGCTCGCTTATCTGACGCTGCCGCCGCCGTGATCGCGCGAGCGCTGGAGGAGATCGCCCGGTACGAGCGCCCGCTGATCGTTACCTTGTTCGTGGCGTTTGCATCGGTGCTCTGCCTGTTTTTTGCCCGGGCCGTCCCCGTTTCCCAGGCGCCGGACGAAGTGTCCCATGCGCTGCGCGCCGATTCGGTGCGGCACGGCGTGATCATCGGCAGCCGATGGGCACTGCCGCCGATCACCGTCGTGCGGCAGAACGGCAGCGCCTCGCCCGAGATCGTCGGCATCCCCTGGAGCGCCGCCGGCGGGCTGGCCGATCCCGCCCTGTTCCAGGCGGTCCGGCCGGTGCTCGATGCATCCCCAGGCGCGCCGGTCACCCCGTCGATGCTGCGCGATGCCCGCGCGGTTCCCTGGCTTGGCCCGATCCAGGCGGAATTCCGCAACACTGTACAGTATCCGCCGACATTCTATCTCGGGGCGGCGCTCGCCCTCCAGGCGGCGCACCAGCTTGGTATCGGCCCCTATGATGCGATGATCGGCGTGCGGCTCATCAACATCGCGCAGTTCCTGGTGCTGGGCGGCTTGGCGCTGTGGTTTGCCGTGGCCGGGCGGCTGTGCCTGTTTGTCGTGCTGACCCTGCCGATGACCTTGTTCGTCGCGGCATCGACGAGCCAGGACGGCATCATGATCGCGACGGCGGCGCTGGCCGTGGCGCTGGTATCGCGGATGTGGCTGCAGCCGGCGCTGCCCACCACCCGCCTGGCCTTGCTCACCCTGGTCATGATCGCCTTCATCGTCGCCCGTCCGACCAACGCACCGCTGGCCTTGCTGCTGCTGTTGCCGCAACCCGGCATCAATTGGCGCGATCGAGGCGCGGCGTTCCTGACGGTCGCTGCCGCCACGCTCTGCTGGGTCTTGCTGTCCCAGGCGGCGGTCTCCGTGCCGCTTCGGCCCGAAGCCGACGTCGGCGAGCAATTGGCGCTGCTGAAGGCCGACCCGTCACGGTTCCTGGCCGCGCTCAAGGTCGCGATCGAGGTCGACGGCGTCGGCTACCTCGAACAAATGATCGGCCGGCTCGGCCTGCTGCAGGTCCTCCTGCCGCCATGGCTGCTCCAGCTTTATCTGCTGCCGATCGCGGCCGCGATCATCGGCGACATGGTCCAGCCGACGGTCGCGCCGCGCCTGCGCCTGCCGGCGACCCTGCTGATCGTCGGCGGGGTGGCGACGCTGACCGCGATCGCTCAGTTCCTCACCTGGACGCCGGTCGGCATGATCGCCATCGACGGGGTCCAGGGCCGATATTTCCTGCCGGCCGCCCTCGTCGTCGGACTGGGCGTCGCGGGTCTCGTCCCGGTCGCCGCGCGTTGGCCGCGAGCGATCGCGGTCCTGGGCATCATGATCGGGCCAGCGGTATCCGCGGCGATCGTGCCGGGATTGATCGTGGCGCACTATTATGGGTTCTGATCGCGCCGCCGTCGTACGCTTCCTGCGCTTCGGCCTCGTCGGGGTAGCCGGCTTCGTCGTCGATGCCGGGCTGACCCAGGGCTTGGTCGATTTCGCCCATCTGCCGGCGCTGCTGGCCAGGGTGCCCGCGTTCGTCGCCGCGGTCGTGACCACCTGGGCACTGAACCGGCGCTTCACCTTTGCCGACCGCGATACGGGCCGTGCGGGGCGCCAGTTCCTCGCCTTCCTGGGCAGCGCGCTGATCGCGGGCGCGGTCAACTATGCTGTATTCGCCGCCATCACCTTGTGGACGCCGCTGGGCCAGTGGCCTGCCTTGGGCGTCGCCTTCGGATCGGTCGCCGGCTGGATCGTCAATTTCACGATCGCCGACCGTCTTGTATTCCGGCGATGAGCGCAGCGCATTGCACCGTTGCCACGGTCAAAATAACTTTCAATCTTCGTAATTTCACGAAGACGAAGCACTGGCCGCCGATGCCCCCGAACAACAGCCAACTTTCAAGCGACCAGAAGATGCGGCCGCCGGCATGATCGGACCCGCGCTGGAAGCCCTGGCCCGGCGCGAGCGCCCGATCCTCGTAACCGCCTTTCTGGCCGCAGGCCTGGCGCTATGCCTGTTCCTCGCCTTCGCGGTCCCGATCGGCCAGGTGCCCGACGAGGTGGCGCATGCGATGCGGGCCGATTCGGTGCGCCACGGCGTGATCGTCGGCGAACGCTGGACCAGCGAAGCCGTTCTCTTGCCGAAAAGGCCGAACTGGGGCGGCATCGACGCCGGCGTCAACGCGGACGGCGTGCCGATGATGATCCTGCCCGCGCAGCAACGCGCAGGCGCCCTCGCCGATCACGGCCTGGTATGGTCGGCGCAGGCGTTCAACACGATGACGACGGCGGACCGGGTCAGCCCGACGGCATTGCGCGAGGCACGGGCCAAGCAATGGACAGGTCCGTTGCTGGCCGACTTCCGCAACACCATACAATATCCCCCCCTCCTCTACGCCGGTGCCGGGCTGGGGCTCGCGCTGGGCCAGCGGGCGGGCCTCGGACCCTACGACGCCATGATCGGCGCGCGCATCGTCAACATTGCCCAGTTCCTGGTTCTCGGTGCCCTGGCGCTGTGGCTCGCGGTTGCCGGGCGACTGACCTTGTTCGTCATTCTGACCCTGCCCATGACGCTGTTCCTGGCGGCCTCGGTCAGCCAGGACGGACTGATGATCGCGGCGGCGGCGCTGGCCGCGGCGTTGACCTCCCGGATCTGGAAGCATCCGTCGCCTGCGGCCTGGCGGATAGCGCTGCTGGCCGCCGTGCTCGCGGTGGTCATCACCGCCCGGCCGTCGAACGCGCCGCTTGCGATTTTGCTGCTCCTGCCGATGGCGGATGCGGCGTGGCGGTCGCGGCTGATCGCCTTCGGCGCCGTTACCCTCGTCACGCTGGGCTGGTCGGGGCTGATAGCCGCCGAGGTATCCGTGCCGATCAATCTGGTCGCCAATGCCGGCGGACAGCTTGCCGCGATGCGGGCCGATCCGGGCCTGCTCTGGCGGGCAAGCTGGACCGCGCTGCAGGACTACGGACTGAACTATCTCGAGCAGATGGTCGGCTGGCTCGGCATCCTCGACATCATCCTGCCTCGGCGGGTGATGCTCCTCTACCTGCTGCCGATCGCCGCCGCGGTCCTGGGCGATCTGATCCAACCGGCCACCGGACCGCGGCTCCGCCCGTATGCCGCGCTGCTGATCCTCGTCGGCGGGGCCTTTCTTGCAGCCCTTTCCCAGTATCTAACCTGGACGCCGGTGGGCGGAACGCGGATCGAGGGCGTGCAGGGTCGCTACTTCCTGCCGCTCGCCGTGATCTTGGGGCTTGGCCTGGCCGGTCTGGCACCTTTTGCGCCCCGATGGCGGGGCCTGGCCGTTCTCGCGGCACTGACAGCCGTACCGATCACGGCCGTCACCCTGCCGGCGATCATCATGGCACGCTACTTTGGCCCCTGATCGGGTGAAGCCCGCCCGATGCCGACATCGCGCGTCATCATCGCGCATTGCCTGACTACTCCGACACCGATAGGCTGAACGATCCTAGAACCTGTGTCGCGCGAGGCTCCCGCCGTCATGTCCGCCCCGGTTTCCGGCCCGCTGGCCGGGCGTTCCCTGAAGACCAGCCTGATGGTGGTCCTGGGCCTTCTCGCCGCGATGCTGGTCGCCAAGCTGCTGTGGACGGGCTATTCGTCGCTGGCGCGCTACCAGACGGTTTCCAAGCTCGCCGCCGATCCGGCGGCCGCGGCCCAGCTGACCCCGCAGAACCCGCTCTACGCCCTGCAGCTCGGACCGACCTGGCGGGCCCCGGCCGGCCGCGAGACACCGGCCCAGCGGCTGGCCTCGTCGGCGCTGGTCGACGTCATGTTCGATGGCGCGGTGCTGATCTTCAGTCTGCTCGTGGCGCTCGCCGGCTTCCTGGTCGTGCAGGGCCGGGTGATCACGCCGCTGTCGCGGTTGAGCGGCGCGGTCGACCGGCTGGCCGCCGGCGACCTGACGATCGCGATCCCGGGGCGCGAGCGCGGCGACGAGATCGGCGCGGTCGCCCGCACCCTCGACCATCTGAAGGAACAGGCGCTGGCGAACAAGCGGCTGGAGGCCGAGGCCGAGGCCGCGCGCAATGCCGCCGCCAAGGCCGAGCATGACCGGCTGCAGCGCGAACAGGAGGCCGAAGCCGCCCGCCTGCGGCACGAGGCCGAGACGCAGGCGGCCGAAGCCCGTCGCCAGCAGGAAGCGGCCGAGGCCGAATTGCGCAGCGCGGCCGAACGCAGCGCCGCCGAGACCGCCGCCCGCGACGCCGCCGAGCAGCGCCGGCGCAAGGCGATGACCAATCTTGC
>JAEYTW010000696.1 GCA_023433835.1 Pseudomonadota bacterium
AGATAGGGAAGAGCGACAAGAAGGAACAAGGCGTCCGGCATGGGCATCCCGGGGGAAGGCGGATCCGCGCGTTATCGGTCGACGGAAGCGGCGTGTCGGAGCAGGTCGGCGATCTCGGCGGCGCTGCGCGCGCCGCGCAGGCCGCGGCGCAGGTTCGCATCCTGCAGGACCCGCGCGATCCCGGCCATGGTCGTCAGCAACTCCTTGGTCGCCGCCGCCGGCCACAGCACGAGGAAGACGAGGTCCACGGGGTCGCCGTCGCGCGCCTCGAACTCGACGGGCCGTTCCAGCCGGGCGAACAGCATGAAGGGCTGCGCCGCGCCGTCGAGCTGGGCATGCGGCATCGCCGCGCCGTGCCCCAGCGCGGTCGAGCCGAGGGCCTCCCGGCTTTGCAGCGCCTTGAGGATTTCCTCGGGCGACCGTTCGATGCGCGCCGCCGCCGCGGCCGCCAGCGCTTCGAGAAGCGCATCCTTGGTCTTCGCGGCGATGGCGAGACAAACGTCCGCGGGATCAAATTGAATCAATGAAGTCATTGTGTCGCAGGCTAGCGGACTCGGGGCCCCGGCGCAACAACCGGGCGGCGTAAGAGCCTGCCTCAATGCTTATCCTGAAGCAGTCTTGAATCGCGGCCAACGATCCCTACGCCGGATATTCTGTTTCTTTCGGCACTGGCCGTTCGGACGATATTCTTACCCCGGATGGATCAGCCCGTGCACGAAGCCGAGCTTGGCGATGACCTGGGGCGAGAGCACGAAGGGATAGAGGTCGGGCTGGCCCAGGCTGCGGTTCAGGCTGTTGACCGCGAAGGCCAGCGGCAGCCAGGCTTCGATCAGCCGGTCGATCGTTGCCGCGTGATGCGGGTCGAAATCGATGCGGGTGGCGAGGCTTGGGTCGTCGCCCGCGGTCGGGCGGATGCGCAGGCCGAAGGCGGCCGCGGTTTCCAGCGCATCGACGATATGCAGGTAATGGGCCCAGGTTTCGGCGAAGTCCTCCCAGGGGTGGGAGGCGGCATAGGCGCTGACGAAATTCTCCTGCCAGCCCGGCGCCGGCCCGTTCTGGTAGTGGGCCTGCAACGCCTCGGCATAATCGGCGCGCTCGTCGCCGAAGATGGTGCGGAACTCGTCGATCACCGGCTTGTCGGCGACCAGGATGTCCCAGTACCAGTGGCCGACCTCATGCCGGAAATGCCCGAGCAGCGTGCGGAACGGCTCACCCATCTGGGTGCGGATCCGTTCGCGTTCGGCATCGTCGGCCTCGGCGATGTTGATGGTGATCAGACCGCTGGCATGGCCGGTCATGACGCGTTGCGCATGGGTCTCGGTGACCACGTCGGCCAGGAAATCGAAGGCCAGGCCGTGCTCGGGGTCCTCGACGCGGGTGGCGCGCGGCAGGCGCAGGGCGATCAGCGTGTAGATCAGCCGCCGCTTGGCGATCTCGAGCTTCTGCCAGCGGGCGAGGTTATCCGGGATCGAGACATCGGGCACGGTATGGTTGTGCCGGCAGGCCGGACAGAACGTGTCGGGCCCGTCGGCCGGCACCAGCCAGTTGCAGGCCCCGTGCGCCTCGTTGGCGCAATAGCGCAACGGTCCGGGCGATGGCACCAGCGCCTTCCACGTCCCCTCCTCGGCCGCTTCCAGGGCGGTCAGGGTGCCGGGATCGGGCAGATAGCCGAGCGCCATGCCGCAGCGTTCGCAGCGGATGTTCTCGAAATAGATGAGCTGGCCGCAGTTCTGGCATTCGAAGAGCTTCATGGCCCGGCAAACGCCGGGCCCAAGCTTAGCGTTCCGAAGTCTAGTTGATCGCCTTCCAGGAACCGTCCGGCTGCATGCAGGCGGTGCCGAAACCGGGCTGCGGCTGGCCGCCGATGATCACGGTCTTCTGGTATTCGCGGCAATAAGGCTGCTGCTGGGCCACGGCGGGGGCCTGCTGGGGCGCGACGTAGTAGTTCGGCACCGGCTGCTGATAGACCACCGCGGGCGGCGGGGGCGGCGCGACCACGACGGCCGGCGGCGGATAGTAGTAGGCCGGATAGCCGTAGTAGCGCGGCCCGTAATAGCGCGGGTAGTAGCCGGGCCCGCCGTACCAGCCGGTGCCGATCGAGACGCCGACCGCCACCCGCCCGCCGGCCTCGGCCGGGGCGGCAAGGCTGACCGCCAGCACGGCCGCGGCGGCGGCGCTGGCGATGACGAGGGAACGAAGGGGTTTCATAACCGATACTCACCGGGTTCGTGGGATTGACCTTCAGTCTACCCCAACCCGGCAGACCCGGAAATCGCGGATTGGTAACAGATTGCCGGGACCGCCGCCTTCCCGCCGCAATTGACTTCCGGGCAGACGTGCAGAAGGGTCGGACAAAGTGACCACGGCCACGCACCTTGCTTGCATCGAACGCGACTTGCCTATACAAGTATAGTCATAGCCCGCCAGCGGGGAAAATCCGAGGAGACGGCCATGACCGCAAGCCCGAACCGCCGTATCAGCAACCGTGTCGTCCGGGCGCCGCACGGCCCCGAGAAGACGGCCAAGAGCTGGGGGGCGGAGGCCGCGATGCGGATGCTGATGAACAACCTCGACCCCGAGGTGGCCGAGCGCCCGCAGGAACTGGTGGTCTATGGCGGCATCGGCCGGGCCGCGCGCGACTGGGATGCCTTCGACCGCATCGTCGCCGCGCTGCAGGTGCTCGAGGAAGACGAAAGCCTCCTGATCCAGTCGGGCAAGCCGGTCGGCGTGTTCAAGACCCACCCCGATGCGCCGCGCGTGCTGCTGGCCAATTCGAACCTGGTACCCCATTGGGCGACCTGGGAAAAGTTCCATGAACTGGACCGCAAGGGCCTGATGATGTACGGCCAGATGACGGCCGGCTCGTGGATCTATATCGGCAGCCAGGGCATCGTCCAGGGCACCTACGAAACCTTCGTCGAGGCCGGCAAGCAGCATTACAACGGCGACCTCGCCGGGCGCTGGATCCTGACCGGCGGCCTCGGCGGCATGGGCGGCGCCCAGCCGCTGGCCGGCGTGATGGCCGGCGCCACCGTGCTGGCCGTCGAATGCCAGCAAAGCCGCATCGACATGCGGCTGAAGACCCGCTACCTCGACGTCCAGGCCAAGGACCTCGACGACGCGCTGCGCCTGGTCCGGGAAGCCTGCGAGGCCAAGAAGGCGATCTCGATCGGCCTCTTGGGCAATGCCGCGGAAATCTTCCCCGAACTGGTCCGCCGCGGCGTGCGCCCCGACATCGTCACCGACCAGACCTCGGCCCATGACCTGATCAACGGCTACCTGCCGGCCGGCTGGACCGTCGAGCGCTGGCGCCAGGCCCAGGACGACGAGAGCCAGCATGCCGAGCTGATCGAGGCCGCCAAGGCGTCGGCCCGCGTCCAGGTCGAGGCGATGGTCGCCTTCCACCGCGCCGGCATCCCCACCGTCGACTACGGCAACAACATCCGCCAGGTGGCGCTGGACGAAGGGTTCAGCGACGCCTTCGCCTTCCCGGGTTTCGTGCCGGCCTATATCCGCCCGCAGTTCTGCGTCGGCCGCGGGCCCTTCCGCTGGGCGGCCCTCTCGGGCGACCCCGAGGACATCTACAAGACCGATGCCAAGATCAAGGAACTGTTCCCCGAGGACCGGCATCTGCATCGCTGGCTCGACATGGCGCGCGAGCGCATCGCCTTCCAGGGCCTGCCCGCCCGCATCTGCTGGCTCGGCTTAGGGGAACGCCACCGCGCCGGCCTCGCCTTCAACGAGATGGTGGCGAGCGGCGAGCTGAAGGCCCCGATCGTCATCGGTCGCGACCATCTCGACACCGGCTCGGTGGCGAGCCCGAACCGCGAGACCGAGGCGATGAAGGACGGCTCGGACGCCGTGTCCGACTGGCCGCTGCTCAACGCCCTCCTGAACACCGCCGGCGGCGCCACCTGGGTCAGCCTGCATCACGGCGGCGGCGTCGGTATCGGCTTCTCGCAGCATTCGGGCGTGGTCATCGTCGCCGACGGCACCGAGGCCGCGGCCAGGCGCCTCGGCCGCGTGCTGTGGAACGACCCGGCGACCGGCGTCATGCGCCATGCCGACGCGGGCTACGAGACCGCCCAGGCCTGCGCCCGCACCCACGACCTCAACCTGCCCTCGCTGAAGGACTGAGCCCATGGCCGCCCGCCGCTTCGACCAGCTCTGGACCGGCGTCAACCTCGCCACCATGGCGGCGGCGGGCGAGGCCTACGGCGCCATCCCGGACGGCGCGCTCGGCGTCAGGGACGGGCGCATCGCCTGGGTCGGCCGCCGCGCCGATCTCGACGATGTCCCGGCCGCGCTCGCCGACGAGGTGATCGACGGCGACGGCGGCTGGCTGACACCCGGGCTGATCGACTGTCATACTCACCTGGTCTACGGCGGCAACCGCGCCCGCGAATTCGAGATGCGGCTGCAGGGTGTCGCCTATGAGGAAATCGCCCGCCAGGGCGGCGGCATCCTGTCGACGGTCAAGGCCACCCGCGCGCTGGACGAGGACGGCCTGGTCCGCGCCAGCCGCGGCCGGCTCGACGCGCTGATCAGTGACGGCGCCACCACGGTCGAGGTCAAGACCGGTTACGGCCTCAACCTCAAGGACGAGCTGAAATGCCTGCGCGCCGCGCGCCGGCTGGGTGAGGAGGCGGGCGTCGAGATCGCCCCCACCCTGCTGTCAGCCCATGCCGTGCCGCCCGAATTCTCGGGCCGCGCCGACGATTACGTCGACCTTGTCTGCAACGAGATCATCCCGGCCGCGGTCGGCCTCGCCGAGGCGGTCGACGTGTTCTGCGAAGGCATCGGCTTCTCCACCGCCCAGACCGCCCGGGTGTTCGACGCCGCGAAGAAGCACGGCCTGGCCATCAAGGGCCACACCGAGCAATTGTCGAATCTCGGCGGCTCGGCGCTGGCCGCCGCCTATGGCGCCTGGTCGGTCGACCATGTCGAATATCTCGACGACGACGGCGTCGCCGCCCTGGCCCGCGCCGGCACCGTCGCCGTGCTGCTGCCCGGCGCCTTCTATTTCCTGCGCGAGACGAAACAGCCGCCGATCGCGGCCTTGCGCGCCGCCGGCGTGCCGCTCGCCATTTCGACCGACGTCAATCCCGGCACCTCGCCGTTCGCAAGCCTGCGGCTGACCCTCAACATGGCCTGCACCCTGTTCCGCCTGACGCCGGAAGAGGCGCTGACCGGGCTGACCCGCAATGCGGCGAAGGCCTTGGGCCGCGCCGCGACCCACGGCACGCTCGAGGTCGGCAAGCATGCCGATCTCTGCCTCTGGGCCGTCGCCCATCCGGCCGAGCTGGCCTATGAATTCGGCGCCAACCCGCTACGCCGCCGGGTGTTCCGCGGGCGGTAAGCCCGATCGTCATTACGGCTCCAGCGAAGCGGTGAGAGCGGCCTTGCCCTGGATTCCCGCTTTCGCGGTAACGACGATTATTTTGCTATACCTTGCCTGGTGATCTATCGGTGATCAGTTCCGCCGCCAATCCCGCGGCGAGATCCTCGACGCCGGCCAGATGGCGCACGCCCTCGACCTGGGCGGCCCCCCCTAAGCCGAACACCGCGCGGCCGAAGCGCAGGGCCAGCGCCACTTCCGACAGCGTGCCGAGGCTGTTGCCGACCGCGACGAGACAGCGGCAGGCGCGCGCCACGATGGCGTTGCGCGCCTCGCCGATGCCGGTCGCGATCGGAATGGTCACGTAGGCGTTGGCGCCGCCGATGTCTTCCTCGGGCAGGATGCCGACGACGATGCCGCCCGCGGTCGCCGCCCCCCGGCTGGCTGCCTCCATCACGCCCTGGCGCCCGCCGCACAACAGGGTGAAGCCGCAACGGGCGATCACGGCGCCGGCCGCCTCGGCCAGCTGCAGCGTCTCACCCACCGCCTCGCGCGGGCCAATCACGCCGATCGGCATGCGCAGCGGGGCCGCGCTCTGGCGCTGCAGCGCGATCAGCGCGGCTTCAGGGCCCAGGGCGCCGCCACGGCGGACGATGCGGGTGGCGGGATCGAATTCATACATGGCGAGACTCCGCGCGCGCCGCCACGAACTCGGCGGCACCCATCAGCAGGGAACAGGTGGCGAGCAGCACGATCGAGGTCGCTGCCGCCAGGGGGAAATCGGCGCCGGCATCGGCGACCATCGAATAGAGCCGCAACGGCAGGATATCGAGCTGGGTGCCGACCAGCGCCAGCGCCGTGCCGTAGGTACCGATCGCCACCGCGGCGACCAGGCAGAAGGCAGCAAACGCCGTCGGCGCCACCTGCGGCGCCAGCACGTCGATCAGCGCCCGGGCCCGCCCGGCGCCGAGCGATTCGGCCGCATCGATCTGGCGCTGGTCGAAATTGGCAAAGACCGGCAGCAGCATCAAGACGACGCGCGGCGTCAGGTAATAGGCATAGGCCATCACCAAGCCGGCGGGGCCGTAGAGAAGGGCTGCGACCCGGCCCGGATCGACGCCGATCTCGGCCAGCAGCAAGGTGACGAAGCCGGCGCGGCCCAGCACCAGGATGAAGCCGTAGGCGATGATCAGCCCGGAAAAGGTCAGGGGCAGCGCGATGACGAGTTGCAGCAAAGCGCGGCGCGCCGGCGGCAGGCGCGACAGATGCAGCGCGACGGCGATGCCGATCACGAGCGAGACGCCGGCGGCGCCGATACCGAGCAGCAGCGACCGGCCCAGCGCGCCGATCAGCTCGCCCGAGGCGAAGAAGCGCAGGAAGGCATCGCCGGCGAAGGCTTCGGCCCCGACGGCTGCCAGCGGCAGGATGAAGAAGAAGCCGAGGGCCGCAAGCCCGGGGGCTGCCAGCGCGGCGAGGCGCAGGCGCGGCGTCCGGATTTGCGGCCCCGACATCGTCACTTGCCCAGCGCGGCCTTGGCCCAGCCGGCGTCGATCTCGGCCTTCTTCGCCGCCGCGGCGGCGACGTCGAGCGGCTTGACCTGCGGCGAGGCGGGCAGCTTGTCGGCAACACCTTCCGGCAGCGCCACGCCCGGCACCGACGGCCGCACGAACCCTTGGGCGAAGATGCCCTGGCCCATGTCGGTCATGATGAAGTTGAGCCACAATTTGCCGGCATTCGGATTCGGCCCGTTCTTGACCAGGCTGATGCCGTAGGGGGCGGCGACCGAGGCTTCGGCCGGAATCACCACCTCGACCGCGTCGCCCAGGCCGTCGGTGTACTTGGCCTTCAGCCCGTCGTTTTCATAGGAAATCCAGATCGGGATCTCGCCCTTGACGAACTTGGCATAGGGCGTGGTGCCCTCGACACGCTGGACGTTGCCGGCCTTGTGCAGCTTCTCGATATAGTCGAAGCCGGGCTGCAGGTTGTCGAGCGAGCCGCCGTTGCCGTAGGCCGCGCCGATCATCATCACCTGGCCGATACCGGCCGAGCGCGGATCGAGATAGACGACGGTGTTCTTGTATTCGGGCTTCAACAGGTCGGCCCAGCTTTTCGGCGCGTTGGCCACCAGCTTCTTGTTGACCACGAAGGCGATGGTCAGCGAATGGATGGTGAACCACTTGCCCTCGGGTTCGCGGAACACGTCGGGCAGCTTGTCGAAATTGACCGGCTTGAACGGCGCGACCACGTCCTTCTTCACCGCGTCGACCGCCGAGGCGGCGAAGTAGTAGGCGGTATCGGCCTGCGGGCGGTTGCGCGCCTTGTCGAGCGCCACGACGGTCGCGGCCGAGCCGAGATCGTTGTAGGTGATCTCGACCGCCGGATAGCGCTTCTTGAAGGCGGCGAACTGCGCCGCCCAGTTGGCCCAGGTCGGGCCGGTATCGAAGGAGACGACGATGCCTTCCTTGGCGGCGGCCTCGTAGAGGGCCCTCTCGCCGGCATAGAGTTCCGGCCCTTCGAGCGTCTGGGCGGCGACCGGGCCGATCAGGCCCGCCGCGATGGTGGCGGCAAGCGTCAGGCGACGTGTGAGCATGGTCATGATCCCCTGGGGTTGTTCGTTTCTGGCGGAAGCAGGCGGATGGCCGAGGGCGGAATCTCGATGGCCGAGACCGCCTCGCGCGAGGCGGTTTCGACCATGACGACGCCGTCCCCCACGGCGACGTCGAAACGGCGCAGCGATCCGAGGAAACGGTCGCGCAGGATGGCGCCGGAAAATCGGTTGGCCGCAGCCGTCGCCGGCGCGGGCTGCACCGCTTCCGGCCGGAACATCGCCACCACGGCGGCGCCCAGCGTCTGGGCGCGGGTATCGCAGGCCAGCGGGCCGATCGCGGTGGTCACCTCGCCGGGGCCCGTGACCGTGCCGTCGAGCAGATTGGCATGGCCGACGAACCCGGCCACGAAGCGGTTGGCCGGCGCGTCGTAAAGCGCGCGCGGGGTCGCATGCTGCTGCAGCCGGCCGCCGCGCATCACCGCGACCCGGTCGGCGATCGACAGCGCCTCTTCCTGGTCGTGGGTGACATGCAGCGTGGCGATGCCGAATTCGCGCTGCACGCTGCGAATCTCGTCGCGCATGTCGGCGCGATGGGCGGCATCGAGCGCCGAGAGCGGTTCGTCGAGCAGCAGGGCCCGCGGCCGGAAGACCAGCGCGCGGGAGAGTGCCACGCGCTGCTGCTGGCCGCCGGAAAGCTGGGCCGGGTGCCGGTCGGCCTCGGCCGACAGCCTGGCGCGTTCGAGCATCTCGCCCGCCCGCCGGCGCCGCTCCGCCTTGGCCACGCCGCGCAGTTTCAGCGGATAGGCGACATTGTCGAGCGCGGTCATATGCGGGAACAGCGCATAGTTCTGGAAGACGATGCCGAGATCGCGGGCGCGCGGCGGCAGGCTGCCCGCATCGGCGCCGCCGATGCTGATCCGGCCCGCCTGCGGCAGCAGGAAACCGGCGACGAGCTTGAGCAGCGTCGACTTGCCGCAGCCCGACGGGCCGATGACGGCGCAGAGCTCGCCCGGCCCGACCTCGAGCGAGACATCGTCGAGCCCGGCCGCGCCGGCACCGTAACGGAAACCGAGATGATCGACCGCGATGCTCATGCCATCAGCCTCTTGGCGCGGTTGGCCGCCACCGAGGCCAGCGAGGCGACCATGGCAAGCAGCAGGAGAACCATGGTCGCGGCACAGGCAAAGCCGGTGGCGCCGTAGAAGGCCTGCAGCAGCACCACCGGATAGGGCCGCGACAGGAAGCCGGCGATCAGGTTCGACAGCTGGAATTCGCCGATCGACAGCGCCGCCACCATGATCAGGCCGGAAGCCAGGCTGTGCCCGAGGCTCGGCACCACCACGTCGAAGAAACGGGCAGCGAAGCCGGCGCCGAGCGATTCCGCCGCGGCCTCGAGCGTGGCGAGGTCGAGATGGCGCATGTCGGCCACCAGCGTCTGCATCAGGTAGGGCAAGGTCAGCACGACATGGCCGGCGACCAGGAGCCAGGTGGTGCCGAGCCACGGCAGCTGATCCGACGAGAACACCAGGACGAAACCGAAACCCAGCACCAGCGCGGGGGCGGCGACCGGCATCAGATAGAGGATGCGGGCGGCGACCCGGATGCCCCGCCCGGCCGCGGCGTAGATCGCATAGGCCAGCGGCAGGCCGATGACGGCGGCGGCGGCACAGGTGGCGAGGCAGACCATCAGGCTGACCCGGAAGGCGCGCGCGAAGCTCGGATCGGCCCACAGCGCCTCGTACCAGCGCAGCGTCGAGCCGGTCGGCAGCAGCGTGTTGGTCCACCCGTCGCCGAACGAGCCCAGCGCCAGCAGCGCGATCGGCGCGGCGAGGTAGAGCAGGTAGAGATAGGTGACGACGCGCATTGGGCTGACGTACCGGTTCAGTGGTGCAAAACGTACATACGATACCAATATGATCGTTTTATGACATCAAAATTTGAGCATGAGCTAAAATTTCGCGCAAACAGGCACTTGATGTAGTATGAAGAATGGAAGATATCTTCCACGACTTACACGGACCGGGGCAGCTTGATGGATGACCAGGCAGCGTTGACCGAGCGCCAGCGGCGGATCATCGAGATCGTGCGCGAGCTCGGTTTCGCCACTGTCGAGGCACTGGCGCGCGAGTTCGACGTCTCGGCCCAGACCGTCCGGCGCGACATCATCTTCCTCGACGAGCGCGAGCTGCTGCAGCGGTTCCACGGCGGGGCGGGCCTGCGCGAGACGACGGTTCGGCTGGGCTATGGCCAGAAGCAGTCGGTGGCGGCCGAGGCCAAGATCCGCATCGGCGAGGCGGTGGCGGCCTTGATCCCGGAAGGCGCCTCCGTCTTCCTCGATGTCGGCACGACGGTCGAGGCGGTGGCGCGCAGCCTTCGCATCCGCAATTCGCTGCATGTCTTCACGTCGAGCCTGGCGGCCGCCACGCTGCTCGCCGGGCGGCCGGGCATCGAGCTGTTCGTCACCGGCGGCCAGGTGCGCGGGATCGACGGCTCGCTGGTCGGCGAGACGACGACCGCGGCGCTGGCCCGCTTCCGGCTCGACTACGCGGTGCTCGGCCTGTCGGGCTTCGACGACGACGGCTGGATCATGGATTTCGACCTGCAGAAGGTCGGCGTCAAGCAGGCCGCGATCGCGGCGGCGCGCCAGACCATCGCGGCGGCCGATGCCGGCAAGTTCGAACGCGGCGCCATCGTGCGGGTCGCCCCACCCGAACGCATCGCCCGGCTGGTGACCGATGCCGAGCCGCCGGCGCATCTCGCCGCGCTGTTCCGCACCGCGGACCTCGGCGTCACCATCGCCTGAAAGGCAACGGGGGCGCCGAAGCGCCCCCGCCCGAAACCGCCGCCCTCTCCGGCGCTCTCAGAACTGATTGCGCACGATCGTCGCCTGCGTGCCGTTCGGCAGCGTCACGACGCCGCTGGTCGGCGAGGGGAAACGCACGCTGATCGCGCCACGCTCGGTCGAGGCGGTCGGCGCCTGGAAGCTGCCCGCCCCGAGCGACGAGCCGCCGGCAAATTCGCGCAACGTGCCTTCGAAGGTCGACTCGCTGGTCATGATGCCCTCGGCCAGGTACCAGATCGCCTGCCCGTCGGCGCGGTACATCAGGCCGGCCATGAACATCGCGTTGCGGCCGTCGGCGCGGGCCTGGGTTTCGATGAACCAGCCGCGGCCGGGTTCGCTGGTCGAATACCACCAGCCGGCCTGCGGCGACCCGCTGATGCCGGCCACCGGCGACGATGTGCCGTTGAAGGCGAAACGCTGCAACGGGATGCTGCCGTTCGGCAAGGTCAGCGTGCCCGCCGTGGTCGAGGAAAAGTTCAGGCCGAATGCCCCGATCTGCCCGACCAAGCTTGCCGGCTTGAAGCTGCCCGACAGCGCCATGCCGCCGCCGAACTGCAGCAGGGTACCCTGGCAGTTGCTGGCCGACAACGGACAGGTGCCGATGTACCAGGTGGCCGCACTGTCGGTGGCATAGCCCAGCATGGCGAAGAAGATATTCCCGCTGCCGGCGTTGTGCTCCAGCACGAAGCCCCGACCCGACTGGGCCGAATTGTTCCACCAGCCGGATTGCGGCGTGATCGCGGGCGTCGAGCCGGCCACGTTCACGACCGCATAGAGGTTGGGGAAGGTGCTGCCTTGGGCCAGGAAAGTGGTGAACGGACAGCTCGATCCCGGCGGCACGGCATTGGCATTGATGGTAATGCCGTAGATGCCAGGCTCGGTGAAGGACAGCTTGATCCGCGAATTCTGCGAGCCGATGCCGACGCCGCCGACGGCGGCGCCCGAGGTGACCGTCGTGCTCATGTTCGACGACGCCGTGCCGGCGGCGGTGAAGCTCAAGGGCGCGCCTGCCCGCGCTTCGGTACCCAGGCGATCGGCGCGCACCCCCGCGGCGGTGACGGTGACACCCAGTGCGCAACCGTCGCCGTTATAGGGCGCGGGGAAAGTGATCAGCTGGCCCAGCGTCAGCTCGATGCTGTCGCCGACATTGGCGGTCGCGGTATCGCGGATGGGCGCGACCAGCGCGCCCTGCACGCCGTTGTGCTTGTAGGGGCCGGCGGGCGTCACCGTCACCTGGGTCGAAAAGCCTACCTGGCCGAACGCCGTGCCCGCCATCATGCCGGTCAGCACCGCGGCCGCCGCCGCGCGCCACCCCCAGCCCATCATGCTTGCCATGTCCTGATACCCCTCCGTTTCGAATGAGGGGCACTGTAAGAATCACCCCCCTGCCCCGGTATCCCCGGAACAGGGGGGATCGCGCCGATTGGACGTCAGACCAGCCCGCGCCGCTGCGCCTCCAGCGCCGCTTCGGCGCGCGAGGCGATGTTGAGCTTGCGGTAGATCGCCTTGACGTGATCGGCGACGGTGTGCTCGCTCAAGGCCAGGACGCCGGCCGCCTCGGCCACCCTGAGGCCACGGCCGAGCAGGCCGAGCACCTCGGTCTCGCGCGGTGTCAGGCTGGGGGCCTGGGCGTGCGGCCGGAAGCGCGCCAGGATACGGCGGGCGATCGATGGCGACAGCGGCGGCTCGCCCCGATCGATGCGGTCGAGATAGGAAAGGAAATGCTCGGGCGCCTGGTCCTTCAGGATATAGCCCTGCGCCCCGGCGGCGATCGCGTCGAACAGATGCCGATCGTCATCATAGACGGTCGTCACTACCGGCGTCACGCCGGGGGCCGCCGCGACCATCTCGCCGATCAGCGCGATGCCCGACCCGTCGGGCAAACCGAGGTCGATCAGCGCCAGCCCGGTGGCCGCGGCCGGCAATGCGGCCAGCCAGCCCCGCCCCGCCTGCAGGCTGCCGGCCGCGGTGATCGCTTCCGGCGGAAACCGCCCGGCCATCAGCCCGACAAGCCAGGCCTGCGTATCCGGCTGGTCTTCCAGCACGAGGCAGACGCCGGTCACGGCGTGGGCCGGCCGAGCGGGATGGCCAGGACGATGGCGCAGCCGGGCGAGGCTTGCATGAACGACAGGCTGCCGCCGACCTGCGCGGTCCGCGCCTGCAGGTTGCGCAGGCCGTTGCCGGCGGTCGCGCCCCGCGGATCGAGGCCGATGCCGTCATCGCGGAACCTCGCCTCGACCCTGCCGTCGCGGCAGGCGAGCATGACGCTGAATTGCCGGGCCCGCGCATGGCGGATGGCGTTGGAGACCACTTCGCGCAACGCCGACACGAGGTGGCGCGCCACATCGTAGTCGAGCACGGCGTCGCCGGGTTCGGGCAACGGCCAGTCCAGCGCGATGCCGGCAGCCTCGAGCCGCCTGGCCGTCTCATGCCGCAGGTCGGCCGCCAGCTGGTCGAAGGGCAGCCGGTCGCCCGAGAGGCCGGCGACGATGGTACGGATATCGGCGATGGCTTCGCGCAAGGTTTCGCGGGTCTCGGGCAGGCCCGGCTTGTGCATGCCCGACAACAGGCGGGCACCGACGTCGTCGTGCAGGTCGCGGGCGATGCGGGCGCGCTCGGCTGCGACGCCGCGGCCATAGGCGTCGCGACTGGCCGCGGCATGGCCGAGCAGGGCGACGATCTGGCGGGCCAGCCGCAGATGCACCGGCCCGAACAGCCCGCGGCCCTGCCAGGGGTAGCGCAGCGACAGCCCCCGGGCCTCGGCCGTCGCCGGCAGCACCAGTTCGAGGCCGTCGCCGCGGATCGCGGGCTCGGCCACCGCCTGAATGGCCGGCTCCAGCTCCAGCGGGTCGAACAGCCGGCGGATCAGCGCGTGCCAGCGCGTCGCCCGCGCCTCGGCCGAGGCCTCGAAGGCGACGTCGATCACCTGGTGGAACAGTTCGTCGTCGGCCAGGCCGCGCCGGCCGACGCTGCGTCGCCACAGCAGATCGCGCAGCGGCAGATACGCGAACCCCACGACAAGCAAGGCCAGGCCGAGCGAGAGGTCGGGCGCCAGATGCAGCGTCAGGATCAGGCCGGCATCGACCGCCACCAGGAGCATCGCGGCGATGGTGTAGAACAGAATGCGGAAGGCCCACTCGTCCAGCTCGAACAGGCGATAGCGGCGCAGGCCCAGCGCCAACCCGGCATGGATCAGCAGGAAGAAGACGAAGGCCCAGCCCTGCTTCAGGGCTGGGAAATCGCCGAGCAGGATGGGGGCGACGATCAGCATCATGAACGCGCCGGCGCCGATGACGACCGAGAGGCCGAGCCAGCGCAGTGCCGCGCGCGCCCGCGGGTCGCGCCGGTTGGCCCACCATTGCACGCCCACCAGCAGCACGATGCCGGCCATCGCGGTGGCGATGATCGACTGCATGCCGAGACTGGGATCGGGTACCCAGCGCAGGATATCGGCGGCAAGCCAGAGCGCGAAGACGGCCGCGACCGCCAGCAGCCCGACCGCTGGCACCAGCCGCTTCGGATAGCACAGGAACATCGCGATCATCGCCGCGCCGAACCCCGTCGCCCCGGCATGGTTTGCGGCGCTCAAGGCCCGGAACAGCGCGCCGTCCAGTGCCAGCTCGCGCGCCGAATAGACCGCGGCGGCGTGGGCCGAGACCATCATGGCCAGGCTGGCGGCCGCAAACATCGCCGGCCCCCAGTGATCGCGCCGCAACGACCAGACCCAGGCCCCGATCGAGAGACCGCCGATGCCGACACCGATCTGGGCCCAGAAAACCGCCGGCAGGTCGCCCACCGGTCGGCGGGAAGCGGGCCGCACGGTCAGCGTGCGCCGCGCCGCGCCCTCTGCCACCGTGAGGGTGACGGCCGGCGCGGCAAGCAACGCGGCCAGCGCCGACTGGCGCTCGAGGAAACGCACGATCCGGTCGTGGCTGTCGAGGAAATCGGGATCCTCGATCAGGTCGTCGGCCGCCAGCGTCACATCGCCCACGGCAACCAGGCGGCCACGCGGCAGGCCCGCGGCCGGGCCGGCCGGATCGACGGCGGTGACGTAGATGCCGTTGGCGGAGGCATCGGGCGCCAGGCTCAGACCCAGCCAGGGCTGGCCGAGGGCAGCGGCGATCGCCAGTCCGGCCGAGGCCAGGCACAACAGCATGGCGGCCGTCATCACGACGGCCGGTGACGCGAAACGCAAATGGAGGCCCCCCCTCGCTCCCGCTTCGGGCGATGATACGGGTTTCCACCGGCGAAACCCCATAGTCCCTAAGACGGTGGCGGCGATATGATCGCCTGGGTTGCGCGGCCGGCAGTTTCGAGGTGAGATCGCGGCCCCTGTTCATTTGACGAGGACGCCCGGTCATGATCCGCGACCCGGAAAGCTTTGCCCTGCTGATCGACACCATCCGCCGCTTCGTGCGCGAGCGGCTGGTACCGATCGAGCACGAGGTGGCCGAGACCGACCGCATCCCCGACTGGGCGGTGGCCGAGATGCGCGCGCTCGGCCTGTTCGGCCTGGCCATCCCCGAGGAGTACGGCGGGCTCGGCGTGACGATGGAGGAGGAGGTGGCGATCGCCTTCGAACTCGGCCGCACCTCGCCCTGCTTCCGCTCGATGATCGGCACCAACAACGGCATCGGCTCGTCCGGCATCGTCATCGACGGCACGCCCGAGCAGAAGCAGAAATACCTGCCCAGGCTCGCCGCCGGCGCGTTGATCGGTTCGTTCGCGCTGACCGAGCCCGAGGCGGGCTCGGACGCCGCGAGCCTGAAGACCACGGCGCGGCGCGACGGCGATCACTACATCCTCAACGGTACCAAGCGCTTCATCACCAACGCGCCGCACGCCGGCATCTTCACGGTGATGGCGCGAACCGATCCGGGCATCAAGGGCGCGTCGGGCATCTCGGCCTTCGTGGTCGAGGCCGGCACGGCCGGCGTATCGGTCGGCAGGATCGACAAGAAGATGGGCCAGAAGGGCGCGCATACCGCCGACGTGATCTTCGAGGATGCGCGCGTACCGGCCGAGAACCTGATCGGCCTGCGGGAAGGCGTCGGCTTCAAGACGGCGATGCGGGTGCTGGACAAGGGCCGGCTGCATATCGCGGCGGTCTGCGTCGGCGTGGCCGAACGCATGCTCGACGATGCCGTGCGCTACGCCATCGAGCGCCGCCAGTTCGGCCAGCGCATCGCCGATTTCCAGCTGATCCAGGGCATGCTGGCCGACTCCAAGACCGAGATCTACGCCGCCCGCTCGATGGTGATCGACGCCGCCCGCCGCCGCGACGCCGGCGAGGACATCACGACGGAAGCGTCGTGCTGCAAGTACTTCGCCTCGGAAATGTGCGGTCGCGTCGCCGATCGGGCGGTGCAGGTCCATGGCGGGGCGGGCTACGTCGCCGATTACGGCATCGAGCGCTTCTACCGCGACGTCCGCCTGTTCCGGCTCTACGAAGGGACAAGCCAGATCCAGCAGGTCGTCATCGCCCGCAACCTGATCCGCGAGGCCGAGGCCGGGTAATCCCGGCCTGCCCGCCTACTTGTAGGCGATACGGACGCGGTCGGCCGCCTGCCTGGCCGTCGCCCGCGCTTCGTCCGTATCCTTGCCCAATGCCAGAGCCACGCCCATGCGGCGATAGGGCCGGGTCGTCGGCTTGCCGAACAGGCGGAGGTCGACGGCCTGGTCGGGGCGTCCGGTCGACAGGGCCTCGGCCACGCCGGCAAAGGCGAAATCGGCGGAATCGCGGTCGGCCAGGATGACGGCCGAGGCCGCGGGGCCATGGAGCGTCACGCCTGGGATCGGCAGGCCGAGGATGGCGCGGGCATGCAGGTCGAACTCGGACAGGTTCTGCGAGGCGAGCGTCACCATGCCGGTATCATGGGGCCGCGGGCTGAGCTCGGAGAAGATCACCTCGTCGGCCGTCACGAAGAATTCGACGCCGAAGATGCCGTGGCCGCCGAGGTCGTCGACCACCTTGCGCGCCATGTCCTGCGCGGCGGCCAGCAGCTCGGGCCGCATCGCCATCGGCTGCCAGCTTTCCTGGTAGTCGCCCCGCTCCTGCCGATGGCCGATCGGCGGGCAGAAGACGATACCCTGGCGCGTGCGCACGGTCAGCAGGGTGATTTCGTACTCGAAGGGAACGAATTCCTCGACGATGACCTTGGCCCGGTCGCCGCGCATGTTGGCGACGGCGTAGTTCCAGGCAGCCTCGAGCTTGTCGGCTTCGCGTACCGTGCTCTGCCCCTTGCCCGATGACGACATCACCGGCTTGATCACGCAGGGCAGCCCGGTATGCCCGACCGCCGCCTGCACTTCGGCAAAGCTTTCGGCATAACGATAGCGGCTGGTGCGCAAGCCCAGATCGACGGCCGCCAGCTCGCGGATGCGGTCGCGGTTCATCGTCATGATCGTGGCGCGCGCCGACGGCACGACGGCATGTCCCTCGCGCTCGAGTTCGGCAAGCATCTCGGTGCGGATCGCCTCGACCTCGGGCACGATGAAATCCGGGCGGTGCTTCAGGACCGCGGCGCGCAGCTTTTCGCCATCCAGCATGGGGAAGACTTCGCGCCCATCGGCCACCTGCATCGCCGGGGCATTGTCGTAGGCGTCGCAGGCAACGACCTCGGCGCCCAGGCGCTTGGCCGAAATGACGAATTCGCGGCCGAGCTCGCCGGAACCGAGCAGCAGGATCTTCGCGGTGAACGGCATGGCAGGGCCCCTCAGAGTTTCGCGGGGCGGAAACTAGGGCCTCAGGGCCCGCGGCGCAACACCCTCACCCTTCCCACCGCGGCAGGCCCAGCCGCTCGGTCGGCACCGGCAGGGCGGCACCGGTCGTCACTTCGCCGAACGCCGTGTGGCGGCTTTCGGCGTAGCTCAGCGCCTGGTTGGGATTCTGCGACCAGACCAGGACATGGCGATCCTCGCCGAAACGGCCGGCCGCCACCGGGTTGCGGGCATAGCGCGCAATCCGGACCAGCACCGAGAAAGGCCGGTCGGCCGACATGGTCGGGGCGTCCGAGGTGACGTAGAGCAACTCGCCCGGCCGGCGCTGCTCGTCCTCGATCTGGCGGCGCAGGCCGTCATGTTCCTTGTGGCGGTCGAGGAAGCGGCGGTCGGCCTCCGCCTTGGCCTTGGCCAGTTCGGTGGCACGCTCGCGGATGGCCTCGGCCCGCTCGCGCAGGGTCTTGCGCGCGGCCTGCAGGCGGGCGTGGTGGCTGGCGGCGATGTGCACGCGCCAGGCCAGGTCGATCAGCAGGGCGGCGGCCGCGACCACGCCGAACAGCGAGACGGCGAGCAGGGTGAAATCCATCAGGCCGACATCGCCTCCGTTTCCGGCGCCGCGCCACGCGGCACGGCAAACAGGATCGACCGGTCGCGATGCCTCACCTCCACCGGGAACGACGTGGTGGCGAAGGCCAGGCTGTAGCCCTGATTGGCGGGAAAGCGCGACATTGCCGCCGCGATCGCGGCATTCTCGGTATCGGCATAGATCAGCAGGAAATTGGGCACCGCCCAGACGCTCGGCCCCGCGCCGGCAGGCCGCTCGAGCCGGGCGATGTAGACCCGGGCCGAATCGGTTTCGGAAAGCACGATCTCGCGCGCCGGCCATACCGGCCGGCGGCGCAACGCGCCGACCTCCTCCTTGAGCCGCGGAATCTCGCGGCCGAGCGAGACGAAACGCGCATCGGTATTGCGGATCTCGCCGTCCAGCGTCTCCAGCATCTGGCGCGCCTGTTCCAGCCCCTGCGCCTCGGCCGTGATCTCGGCTTCGAGCGTCGCCAGCCGCAAATGCCGCCTATGGGCCGCCGGGATTGCCAGGCGCGCGATAATCGCGGCGATCAGGGCGAGGCACGCCGCCACCGGAAACCAGATCATCAGCCACCCCGCCGTCGACCCGCATCATTACTTACAATGTAATAAATATTTATCATTATTTTGATTCATTATTGAACGGATCGGTATACCGGATCAACGATCGAATCCTTGCAGATGCCGGAAGGTCGCGCCGCTTGCCGCGGTCGCCGCAAGCTGTCCATACTAGCTAGACCAGTTTGGGGAGTGCGGATCATGCACGCATTGCTTGCAGCGATCATCATCCTGCTTTGGGCTGGCATCGCTCAGGCGCAGGGGCCGATTCCGGCCTTGCGCCTCTATACCGAGGAATATCCGCCCATCACCTTCGCGCGCGATGGCCGCGCCGACGGCCTGGGCACGGCGATCGTGCGCGAGATCATGCGGCGCACCGGCACCGATGCGCCGATCGAGGTGGTACCCTGGGCCCGCGGTTACCTCTACGCCACCCGCGACGCCAATACCGGCCTGTTCGTCACCACCCGCACCCCGGCCCGCGAAGCGCTGTTCAAATGGGTCGGCCCGGTCACCGCGACCCGCGCCGCGCTGTACAAGCGCCGGGGCGATCCGCTGGTCCTGTCGGCGCTGGATCAGGCACGCATCGCCGGCGGCATCGTCGTACCGCGCAACTGGTATCTGCACCAGCAACTGCAGGCGCGTGCCTTCGAAAACCTGGTCGAGGTGGCAACGCCGGGCGAAGCCATCCGCCTGCTGGCCGGCGGGCGAGCGCAATTGATGGCGCTGGACGACGTGACGCTTGCCACCAGCCGCGCGGCAGTGAAGGTCGAGGCCGAGGCGCTGGTCGAAGCGCTGCCGTTGGACGACGCCGTCCAGTACATCGCCTTTTCGCAGGGCACCGACGAAGACTTGGTTACCCACTGGCAGGCCGCATTGGATGCGATGAAGGCCGACGGCAGTTATCTCACGCTCTACCATCGCTGGCTGCCCGGCGCGCGGCCGCCAGGAAGCTAGCTTGGTGGCCACCACGATCATTGTGTTCTTGTTCGATAAATGGAAAATGCTGAGGTCATGACGGTGCATCACAGCCCGATGGACATCGGTGCGGCGGCGGAGATCGCGCGGCTGCAGGCAGAGTTGGCGCATAGCCGCAAGATTTTCGCGCGGGCCTCCGAGGCCGCGCGCATCGGCGTGTGGGAATGCAGCCTTCCCGACGAGACGCTGAGTTGGACCGACGTGGTGTTCGACCTGTTCGATCTGCCGCGCCGCTGCATCGTCAACCGGCAGCAGATCCTTGCCTGCTACACCGAAGCCTCGCGCGCGGAACTGACCCGGTTGCGCAGCCAGGCCATCGCGGCATGCGGCGGCTTCACCCTCGATGCCGAAATCGTCACCTTCCGCGGCCGGCGCCGCTGGCTCAGGCTGACCGCGACGGTCGAAAGCGAGCATGGCCGGGCCGTGCGGATCTTCGGGATGAAACAGGACATCACCGAGGAACGGTTGCTGTGGGAACGCACCCGCTATCTCGCCGAATACGACGTGATGACCGGCCTGGCCAATCGCGCCCGGTTCCAGGCCCGCCTGGCCGCGGCCGATGACGGCCACAGCATCGGTGCGCTGCTGCTGGTCGACCTGGACGGGTTCAAGCAGATCAACGATTCCTATGGCCATGCGGTCGGCGACGACGGCCTGCGCGAGGCCGCGCGGCGCCTGGCCGAAACCTGCCGCGACGTCGCCCTGGTCGCCCGCGTCGGCGGCGACGAATTCGGCGTGCTGCTGGAGCCCGACGCCACCGATGCCTGCTGCGATGCGCTGGCCGCGGCGATCATCGCCGGCATCGGCCGTCCGGTCGACATCGACGGCCGCCGGCTCAGCCTTGGCGCCTCGGTCGGCATCGCCCGGGCCGATGGCTGCTCCGCCGCCGATCTGTTCGTGCGCGCCGACGCCGCCCTCTATGCGGCAAAGGCGGCGGGCCGCAATACCGCGCGGGCTTTCGGCCGGCTGGGTTAGCGGCCCGCCTTCACGAAATCGGCGATGGCCGACACGATGCCGGGCGCCAGCGGCAGGTCGGGATCGGCATAGGCCGCCCGGTTGGCGGCGGCATCGTCGGTCGCTACCACCTTCAACACATGGTTGACCTCGGGCAGCAGCAGCAGGCGCGCATCGGGCCTGGCGGCGGCCAGCGCACGGGCATCGGCGACGCCGACCTGCAGATCGCGCTCGCCCTGCATGATCAGGGCCGGGCCCCGCCAGCCGCGCAGCAAGGCGGCGGGATCGTAGGACATCAGCGAGATCATGAAACCCTGCACCGACGGCCGGAACAGGCGCAACAGGGCCGGCGGCATGCCGGCGGTATCGACACGCCGCCCGGCTTCCAGCGCGTCGACCGCGCCGATGGCCTGGTCGAGCAGCGGGGCATTGGCCGGGTTCGCCCGCAATTGCTCGCGCAGCACCGACCCGAGCGGCCGGCCGGCGCTGGCGACCAGCACCAGGCCGCAGATGCCCACGGGCTCTCGCGCCGCGACCAGTGCGATCAACCCACCCTCGCTGTGCCCGAGCAGCCAGACGCACGGCAGATTCAGGTGATCGCGCATCACCGCGATCCAGCCGTGGGTATCGGCGGCATAGTCGGCGATGGTCACGGCATCGGCGTCCGCCACCGCCTCCGCGCTGGCGAACAGACCGCGCTTGTCGGTACGGACCGTGGCGACGCCCTGGGCGAGCAGCCCCTCGGCCAACAGCCGGTAGGTCGCCGCCTTCACCCCCAGCCGGTTGTTGCCGTCGCGATCGGTCGGGCCGGAGCCCGGAATGATCAGCACCGCCGGTGCCCCCGCCTGACCGGGCGACAGCAATGTGCCGCGCAACGGACCCGCCGGCCCCGGCGCCTCGAGCGGCTCGGCAAGGGCCGGCATGGCAGCCAGAATGAAAAACAGCAGCAGCAGACGCGTAATCATGCCGTCACTGTGCGCCGATCGCCCCCAGCCGGCTAGCGGCTTGTGGCTACCGCGCGGCCGGGTCGGGCATAGACGTCGGCCACGCCGTCATAAGCCCTGATCGTGGCCGGGCGGGCGGCGACGGTCTCGAACCAGCGGCTCAGGTTCGGGAAATCGCCGAGGTCCTGGCCATGCGCCCGATGCGGCACGATCCAGGGATAACAGGCGATGTCGGCGATGCCGTAGGCGTCGCCGGCAAGGAATGCGCGATCGGCCAGTCGCCGGTCCATCACGCCGTAGAGCCGCGCCGTTTCCTTCTCGTAACGGGCAATGGCGAACGGCACCTTCTCCGGTGCGTAGACGTTGAAATAACCGTTCTGCCCGGCCATGGGCCCAAGCCCCGCCATCTGCCAGAACAGCCACTGGATCGCCGCATTGCGGCCGCGCAGGTCGGCCGGAATCAGTTGCCCGGTCTTGTCGGCGAGATAGAGCAGCATCGCACCGGACTCGAACAGCGATACCGGCTCGGCCCCATCGGCCGGCGCATGGTCGACCAGCGCCGGGATGCGGTTGTTCGGCGCGATCGCCAGGAACTCGGGCAGGAACTGCTCGCCCTTCGACAGACTGACCGGCACGACCCGATGCGGCAGGCCGGTCTCGGCCATGAACAGCTTGAGTTTCAGGCCGTTGGGCGTGGGTGCGTAATAGAGATCGATCATGGCGGCGGCCCCGATGGATTGACGGGGCGACCTTCCCCGATCGGGCGGTCCGGAAAAAGATCCGCATGGTGGATTTTGCAGGGTGCCAATCGCTGTCGCTTGACAGGCTTCCGGCCGGAATTAATATGTATACAAACAATCGCCGCTTAGCCAACGGGAGGCGCGAGCGCGGCATGGGGCAGTATCGCCGACCCGATTCCCTCGACGAGGCGCTCAAGGTCTTGAGCGCCGGAAGCTGGACGCTGCTGGCCGGTGGCACCGATCATTTTCCGGCCCGCGTCGATCGCTTCAGCGACGAAGACATCCTGGATCTCACCGCGATCCCGCCGCTGCGCGGCATCACCGAGATGCCCGATCATTGGCGCCTGGGCGCGCTGACCACCTGGACGGAACTCGCCGATGCCGATCTGCCGCCGCTGTTCGACGGCTATCGCCGCGCCGCGCGCGAGGTCGGCGGCCGCCAGGTGCAGAACACCGGCACGCTGGGCGGCAATCTGTGCAACGCCTCGCCGGCCGCCGACGGCACGCCGAACCTGCTGGCGCTGGATGCGCGGGTCGAGCTGACTTCCGCCGCCGGGCGGCGCGAGCTCGGCATCCCCGATTTCGTGCTGGGCAACCGGCGCACGGCGCGGCTGCCCGACGAGATCGTCACCGCGCTGATCGTGCCCAAGCCCGCCGCCGCGACGCGTTCGGCCTTCGCCAAGCTCGGCGCCCGGCGCTATCTCGTCATCTCGATCGTGATGATCGCCGCCCGTCTCGAAATCGACGGCGGTCGCATCACGCGCGCCGGAATCAGCGTCGGCGCCTGCAGCGCGGTGCCGCAACGCCTGCCCGCGCTGGAAGCGCGGCTGGTCGGCCAGGCACTGTCGAGCCGGCTGCGCGACCTCGTCGCCGCCTCCGACATCGCCGGGCTGGCGCCGCTCGACGACGTGCGCGGCAGTGCCGCCTATCGCCGCGCCGCCGCGGTCACCCTGCTGCGCGACACCCTGGCAGAGCTGAGCCAGCCTTCGAGCGAGGCCGCCTGATGATTCCCTTGACCGTCAACGGCACCCCGGTTGACGTCGCCGCCCATCCCGGCGCGCGGCTGGCCGACGTGCTGCGCGACCGCCTCGGCCTGACCGGCACCAAGATCGGCTGCAACGCGGGCGACTGCGGCGCCTGCACCGTCCTGCTCGACGGCGCGCAGGTCTGCGCCTGCATGGTGCCGGTGGCCCAGGCCGCCGGCCGGTCGGTCACGACGGTCGAAGGGCTGGCCGCCGAGGGCCGGCTGTCGCGGCTGCAGGCTGCCTTCCTGCGCCACGGCGCGGCGCAATGCGGCATCTGCACGCCAGGCATGCTGATGGCGGCCCAGGACCTGCTGGAACGCAATCCCGCGCCTGCACGCACCGAGGTGGAGGATGCGCTGGGCGGCGTGCTGTGCCGCTGCACCGGCTACGTCAAGATCGTCGAGGCGGTGATGGATGCGGGCCGACCCGCGGCATTGCCCGAGGTGCCGGCCGGGGGCGCGGCCGTCGGCGCCCGCACGCTGAAGGCCGACGGCCGGCCGCGCGTCACCGGCGAGGCGCGCTACGGCGCCGACGACGTGCCGGACGATGCACTCTCCTTGCGCGTCGTGCGGTCGCCCCATGCCCGCGCCCGCTTCGCCATCGGCGACCTCGATGCGCTCCATGCCCGCTGGCCCGGCCTGGTCCGGGTGCTGACCGCGGCCGACATCCCGGTCAACCGCTACGGCATCTATCCGGTCGACAAGGACCAGCCGGCCCTGGCCGATGGCGGCATCGTGCGCTATCGCGGCGAAGCGGTGGTGGCCCTGGTCGGCGAGCCCGACTGCATCGCCCGGCTGCCCGATGCCGAGGTGCCGATCACCTGGGAGCCGCTCGACCCCGTCACCTTCGCCGCGGCGCGCCGGGGCGAGGCGCCGGCACTGCATGAAAGCCGCCCGGACAACGTGCTGACCCGCGGCCGCCTGGCGCGCGGTGACCTCGACGCCGGTTTTGCCGCCGGCGCGGTCACGGCCGAGATCGCGGTCGAGACCAGCTTCGTCGAGCATGCCTATATCGAGCCCGAGGCCGGCTACGCCCGCCGCGTCGGCGACCGCATCGAGATCGTCGCCTGCACCCAGTCGCCCTACATGGACCGCGACGAGGTCGCCCATGTGATGGGCATGCCGCCCGACCGTATCCGCATCATCCCGACCGCCACCGGCGGCGGGTTCGGCGGCAAGCTCGACCTGTCGATCCAACCGGTCGTGGCGGTCGCCGCCTGGCTGACCGGGCGGCCGGTGCGCTGCGTCTATTCGCGGCCCGAATCGATGAAGGCGACCACCAAGCGCCACCCGGCCGCGATCACGGCGCGCGCCGCGGCGGATGCCGCAGGCAATATCACCGCGTTCGATTTCCACGGCGATTTCAACACCGGCGCCTATGCCTCCTGGGGCCCGACGGTCGCCGGCCGGGTGCCGGTGCATGCCACCGGCCCCTATCGGGTCGGCGCGGCGCGCGTCCTGTCCCGCGCGCTCTATACCAACGATCCGCCGGCCGGCGCCTTCCGCGGCTTCGGCGTGCCGCAATCGGCCATCGCCGGCGAGGCGCTGGTCGACATGCTGGCCGACCGGCTCGGTATCGATCATCTGGAATTCCGCTACCGCAATGCCTTGCGCGTCGGCGATGCCACGCCGTCGGGCCAGGTCCTCAAGGCGTCCGCCGGCCTGGCCGATTGCCTCGCCGCGCTGCGGCCGCATTGGCAGGCCGCGCAGGCGGCGGTTGCCGCGGCCAATGCGAAAGCGGGCCGCCGTCGCCGCGGCGCCGGCATCGCCTGCCTGTGGTACGGCATCGGCAACACCGCGCTGTCGAACCCGTCGACGATGCGGCTGGGCCTGAAGCCCGACGGCCGGCTGATGCTCTATAACGGCGCGGTCGACATCGGGCAGGGATCGACGACGATCATGCCGCAGATCGCGGCCGACGCGCTGGGCGTAGCCGTCGACCGCATCGATTTCATCATCGGCGATACCGACCTGACCGAGGATGCCGGCAAGACCTCGGCCTCCCGCCAGACCTATGTCTCGGGCAAGGCCGCCGAACTCGCCGGGCGCGATCTGCGCGGCCAGATCCTGCGCCGGGTCAATGCCGGCGACGATGCCGCGATCACCCTGCATCCAGGCTATCTGGTCGTGCGCGACGGCGCGGGCGACCATCGCCTCGATCTCGGCGGGCTGAAGCCGGACGAGCGTGGCGACGTGCTTTCGGGCCTCGGCCGGTTCGATCCGCCGACCACGCCGCTCGACGGCAACGGCCAGGGCGAGCCCTATGCCTCCTATGCCTTCGGCGCCCAGATGGTCGAGCTCAGCGTCGACGTCGAGCTCGGCAAGGTCACGCTCCATCGCATCGTGGCCGCCCACGATGTCGGCCGCGCGGTCAACCCCCAACAGGTCGAGGGCCAGTTGCATGGCGGCATCGCGCAGGGATTGGGCCTCGCGCTGATGGAGGAATACCTGCCGGGCCGCACCGAGAACCTGCACGACTACCTGATCCCGACCGTGGGCGACATGCCGCCGATCGAGTGCATCCTGGTCGAAAGCCCCGACCCGCTGGGCCCGTTCGGCGCCAAGGGGGTGGGCGAACCGGCCCTGGTCGGCATTCCGCCCGCGATCTTCGCCGCGATCCACCAGGCGACCGGCGTGCGGCTGACCCGCGCCCCGGCGACGCCCGACCGCATCCACGCAGCCCTCGTAGCCGCCGGGGTGACACCATGATGGAGATCAATCCGGTCGAAACCATCCGCGACGGCGACGTCGTGATCTGCCAGGCCTGCCCCGTGCTGTGCCGGATCAAGCCGGGCAAGACCGGCGCCTGCGACCGCTATGCCAATGTCGCGGGACTGCTGCACCGGGTCGACCCGCTGGTACTGCTCGACCGCACGGCCGGTGAAGTCGTGCCGTTCCTGGCCAACGACTGGACCGGCAACCCGGTGGAACCTTCCGCCGCCCCGTTCGTCACCGGCATCGGCTCGGGCACCACCTATCCCGATTACAAGCCGGCGCCGTTCATCGTCGGCTCGGAAGTCGCAGGCGTCGACATGGTCACCGTGGTGACCGAGGGCATCTTCTCCTATTGCGGCCTCAAGGTGAAGATCGACACCGACCGGTTTGTCGGGCCTGAGCAGGCCGTTGTGACCGCGAAGGGAGAGCCGGTCGGCCATGTCACCACGGCCGAATACGGCTCGCAGATGCTGTCGCTCGGCGGCGTGCGGCACCTGACCGGCGGATCGAAGAAGGAAGGCGTGGTCACCTGCGACACCATGCTGGCGCTGGCCAACGGCGCGGCGGTCGAGCTGGCGGTCGAGGGCGGCGCCCGGCTGACGGTGCAGGCGGGCCGGCCGCCCGTCATCAACGACGTGCTGGAACAGCGGATGCGCGTCGGCTGCGGCAGCGCCACGATCGGCATGTTCGCCCAGCAATGGCACGGCCATGTCGACGAGGTCATCGTCGTCGACGACCATATCACCGGGGTGCTGACCGAGCACCAGGCCGGGCGCGGCCTCGACATGCGCGCCGCCGGCATCCGCGTGCGCGGCCGCAAGTCGACCCCCGGCCGCTATTTCCACGTCGCCGACCCGGGCTCGGGCTGGGGCGGCACGACGATCACCGACCCCCTGACCATCATCGAGAAGATCGACCCCAAGCTCGCCTGGCCCGGCATGCGGCTCCTGATGGTCTCGACGACCGGCGAGGATTCGATCTGGCTGGAACTCGACCACGACCTGGTGCCGCGCCCGGCCGAGATGCCCGATCCGATCGCCAAGGTCGTCGCCCGCATCGGCGAGAACTGCGAGCCCGCGCTGTCGACCGTGCTGTTCATGGCCGGGGCCGGCGGATCCCTGCGGTCCGGCGTCACCGAGAACCCGATCCGCCTGACCCGCTCGGTGCGCGACGCGCTGACCCGGGTGACCTCGGGCGGTGCGCCGGTCTATGTCTGGCCGGGTGGCGGCATCACCTTCATGGTCGACGTCACCACCCTGCCCGCCAATGCCTTCGGCTACGTGCCGACGCCCGCGCTGGTCGCGCCGATCGAGTTCACCATGCGGCGCGAGGATTACGCGGCGCTGGGCGGCCATATCGGCCGGGTGCGCAACCTGGACAGCATTGCCGCCTACGGCCAGCATCACCGACAGGCGCAGGGCTGAGGCGATGGGCCCGGTCGGCCGTCCGCTGGCCGATGGCCGCCTGCATTTCCAGCACGGCCCGATCGACCTGGTGCTGCTCGGCCGGGGGCCGGGCTGCGAGGCCGCGCATCGCGCCGCCTGGGCGCGCTTCCAGGACATCCTGGATACCCTGTGCGGCGAACTCGACCTGTTGCGCCGCCCGCTGGGCGAGACAGCGCCCGATCTGCGCGGCCCGGTCGCCCGCCGCATGCTCGCCGCCTGCTGGCCGCATCGGGCCGTCTACCTGACGCCGATGGCCGCGGTCGCCGGCGGCGTCGCCGACGAGGTGCTGGCGGCGATGCGCCGGGCCGCGCCCGGGATGACCCGGGCCTTCGTCAACAACGGCGGCGACATCGCGCTGCACGTCGCCGGGTCCGAGACGCTGACCACGGGCCTGGTCACCGATCTTGCCGCCCCGGCGCTGGATGGCGAGATCACCATCCGTTCCGGCGACGGGATCGGCGGCATCGCCACCTCGGGCTGGCGCGGCCGCAGCCAGAGCCTCGGGATAGCGGACGCCGCGACCGTGCTGGCCCGCGATGCGGCCACGGCCGATGCCGCAGCCACATTGATCGCCAACGCATGCACGGTCGATCACCCGGCCATCCGGCGCTTGCCGGCCCGCATGGTCAAGGACGACAGCGACCTCGGCGACCTGCCCGTCACCGTCGCGGTCGGCCCGCTGCCGGCCGGCGCTGTCGCCACGGCCCTCGGCCGCGGCGCAAGGTGCGCCGAACAATTGCGCCGCGACGGCCATATCGTCGCGGCAAGCCTTGCCTTGCAGGGCCGTTTCCGCATTATCGGACCCCTTGAGCTGGCC
>JAEYTW010000702.1 GCA_023433835.1 Pseudomonadota bacterium
CCTTCGCGCCACGCTGCCTGGCGGCGATCGAGCGCTGCGCCGTCGACGACCCGCTGCCGCGCCCGGTCGGTGCCTCGCTGGTCGCCTGCCACCGCGCCGACGAGGAAGTACCGGCATGACCGAACCCGTGCTGTCGGTACGCAACCTGGTCAAATCCTACAAGGTCCGCGGCGGCGGATTATGGGGGCAGGTGAAGGAGGTGCAGGCGGTGGCCGGCGTTTCCTTCGACCTCGCCCCCGGCGAGACCCTCGGCCTGGTCGGCGAATCCGGCTGCGGCAAGTCGACGCTGGCCCGCTGCCTCGTGCGGCTGCTGCAGCCTTCGGCCGGGCAGATCCTGTTTCGCGGCCAGGACATCGCCCAGATCGACCAGACGACGATGCGGCCGCTGCGCCGGCACCTGCAGATCGTCTTCCAGGACCCCTACGCCTCGCTGCACCCGCGGCTGCGCACCCGCGACATCATCGCCGAACCGCTGCGCAACCTGGGCGTCGCCGAGAGCGAGATCCCGGACCGGGTGGCCGAGGCGCTGCGTCTGGTGCAACTCGACCCCGACCATGCCAGGCGCTATCCCCATGAATTCTCCGGCGGCCAGCGCCAGCGCATCGGCATCGCCCGCGCCCTGGTGTTGAACCCTGCCGTGATGGTGCTGGATGAACCGGTCTCGGCGCTCGACGTCTCGATCCAGGCCGGGGTGCTCAATCTGCTGAAGGATCTGCAGGCCCGGCTGGGCCTGTCCTACGTCTTCATCGCCCACAATCTCTCGGTGGTGCGCCATCTGTCGGATCGTGTCGCCGTGATGTATCTGGGCAAGATCATCGAACTCGGCACCCGCGACGAGCTCTACGCCAATCCGCGCCATCCCTATACCCGCGCGCTGCTCTCGGCCGCGCCGCTGCCCGATCCGGACCGCGAACGCGCCCGCCAGCGCATCATCCTGACCGGCGACGTCCCCAACCCGGCCAACCCGCCGTCGGGCTGCCGCTTCCGCACGCGCTGCTACCAGGTGGGCGAACGCTGCCCGGTCGAGGAACCCATGCTGGCCGGGGCCGGGCATCCGGCAGCCTGCCACTATCCGCTGGCGTGAAGGACCGCCTGGGCCCGGGGCGTGAACAGGGCAGCCGCCGGCGCCAGTGCCTGCAACGCCGCCCGGGCCCGCGCCGCGGTCTGGACATTGGCCATCAAGGTCAGCCAGCGGCCGTGAAAACGGAAGACGATGTTCACGGTCTGCCAGGCCGTGCGCAGGTCGATGGCCTCGATCTCGGTAAAGGCGCGCTCGCGCGTGCGGATGACGCGATAGCGGATGCCCGACGGCGTGACGGCCAGCAGCGGCCGCATGCTGTTGCTGGCCGCGGCATACCACCAGGGCATGAAGCGAACGCCGGCGAAGGTCGCCGCCACCTCAATGTCACGATCGTTCATCGCGACATTAAGCCATGCCGGGTGGCGCGATGCCACCCGGCCGGTTCGATCAGAACGCCTTGTTGATGGTGATGCCGAAGCTCTGCGTCGTCGTGGTGCCTGAGCTGGTGCCGATCAGCTGGCCGGTATAGGTCAGGCCGGTATTGGCATTGACGTTGGTGAACGACGAATTGTAGTTCGCGGTCTTATTCTGGGTGGCGCCGATCGTGTAATTGACGTCGATGAACCACGAGGAATCGAGGAAGTAGGTCGCCCCGATGGTCGCGCCCGCGCCCCAGACCCACTCGGAGTTCGAGAAGTTCTGCGCGGTGCCCGAGATGTCGGTGCGGTTGCCGTTGATGTCGGCGAAGCCGATGACGCCGTTGATCTTGGTCTGGACCTGGCTCAGCGTCGGGCCGGCGCCGAGATAGACGTAGGAACGGTCGAAGGTGTAGCCGACATAGGGCATCAGCGCGACCTGCTGGCGCACGTTGACCTGGAACGACTGGACGACGGCATTGCCGGTGAAGGACGTGGTCCCGAACGAGCCGTATTGCGGCACGAGGAAGCGCGAGCTGGTCGATTTGTTGTCGAGGTAACTGTAGGACAGCTTGCCGCCGACCAGCCAGTTCGAGCTGAGCTTGTGGAAGTAGCCGGCCTGCAGGCTCGGGGCGATGCTGGTCTTGGTGTCGAGTTCGGGGCTGACGGCGGGCCCCGTGGCGGTGCCCGACGACAGGAACTGCCCGGTCGAGGTGCGGTAGGTATCCGAGACGCCGGTCGCGGTCATCGACTGGTCGTTGTAGCTGGTCGAATTGACGCTGCCGCCCAGGCCGAGATAGAAGCCCTGGGTCGGCACGATGCTCTGGGCGAATGCCGGTGCCGACACGAGCAGGGCAGCGGTGCAGACCAAGATCTTTTTCATGAGTTTTCCCCAAGGTTGAAGCGGTGCCGATCCGCCTGCCCGCGGACGGGCACGCGCTTCAATCTGGATAGCCTCGGGCTCGCCAAGGCGTCGTCACCCAAACAGGTGACGGATCCGCCAATTCGGCATGGGGCCGGAAAATTACAGATCGGTAAGAGATGGAGGCCGGCGCTATTCGAACAGGCCGCCCGGCCGCGCATGGCCCTTGAACAGGTTGCGCGCAAGGCTTGCCAGGTTGATTTCGTCCGAGCCGTCGTAGATCCGCTCGACCCGGAGGTCGCGGTACCAGCGTTCGATCACGCTTTCCTTGGCATAGCCCAGCGCGCCGTGGATCTGCAGGATACGGTCGGCCACCGTGTTGGCGGTACGGGCGACGAAGACCTTGCAGGCGCAGGCCTCGTGCCGGTAGTCCGCGCCCGATGCCGCCTTGGTGGCGGCGTGATGGACCAGGAGCTTGGCGGCCCGCAGGTCGATCTCGCATTCGGCGATGGCGAAGGCGATGTTCTCGCGCTCGGCCAGCTTCTTGCCGAAGATCACCCGTTCCTGCGCCCAGCGCATCGCCATCTCGATCATGCGCGCCATGGCACCGAGGTTCTTGGCCGACAGGATGAAGGCGCGGTTGCGGTAGATGAAGGGCATCGCATGGTCGAAGCCCTTGTTGACCTCGCCCAGCACCGCGTCCGACGGCACGCGGACATCGGCGAAATGGATCGAGCCGACCTTGTCGCGCGACCCCATCAGCGCGATCGGCGCGGAGGTATAGCCGGCGGCGCGATCGACCAGGAAACAGGTGATGCCGCCGTTGAGCCCTTCCTGCGGCGTGCGGGCGAACAGGATGGCGTAGTCGGCGGTGTCGGCGCGGGTGATCCAGCATTTCTCGCCGTTGATCACCCAGCCGTCGCCGTCGCGGATCGCGGTGGTGCGCATGCCCATCGCATCCGACCCCGAACCCGGCTCGGTGATGGCGATCGAGGATACGCGCTCGCCGCGGATGGTCGGCATCAGGTAGCGCGCCTTCTGCTCCTCGCTGCACGAGAACAGCGCCGGCAGGACCGAGCCGCCGAATTCGAAGTCGACGATGGTGCGGCCGAGCTCCTCATGGATCACCGACAGGGTCACCGGGTCGAGATCGGCGCCGCCATATTCGGCCGGCAGGTCGATGCCCCAGAAGCCGATGGCGCGGCCCTTCTCCTGCAGCTCGCGCCGCTCGGGCTCGGTCAGGCCCGGGCTGGCGCCGCCACCGTCGATCTCGCGGCGCATCAGGATCTGCTCGTAGGGCATCACCTCGCGCTCGACGAAGCGGCGCACGGTGTCGCGGATCTGGCGCTGTTCCTCGGTCAGGATCATCTTAGGTTCCTCCTCTGCGCCGCCAGATAAGCGCCGAAGCAGCGTCGCCGGGAACCATCGATTTGCTTACGGCCCGTTGCCGAAGTGGCAACACTACCCGCGCAAGCCGTCCAGTTCGACCTGCAGGCGACCGAAGACGCCGGCCAGATGCTCGGCCACCGCCCGCACCGGCGGCGACAGCGGTGCGCCCCGGGGTGCGAAGATGCCGAGGCCGCCCGACCCGGCCAGGCCCGGCGTGATCGGCACATGCACGATTTCGCCGCGCCGGATCTCGTCGATGAAGCCGATCGGGGTGAAGAAGCCGACGCCGAGGCCGTTGCGCACCGCCGCGGCCATCACGACCATCGAGTTGGAGACGATACGCGGCTTGAACCGCGCGCCGGTGCGGCCGAATTCGGCTTCCATGATCGGCGCGATCATCCAGCGGTCGGTGAACATGACGACATCGTGCTCGGCGCATTCCGTCAGGGTGACGCTCTGCCGCCGGGCCAGCGGATGGTCGGCCCGCATCACCGCGCCGATCGCGGTGTCGAGCTGGGCCAGCATCTGGAAATCATGGTGGCGGCGGTCGACGAAGATGATCGCCAGCTCGAAATTCTGCGCCTTCAGCCCGGCCACCGCCTGGGCGGGGTCGGCCTCGACCAGGCGCAGGTCGATGCCGGGATAGAGCGCGGCCAGCTCGACCATCACCGGCGGCATCAGGCTCTCGATCGCCGAGGCCAGGCCGATGATGCCGACCTCGCCGACATGCTCGCCCCCCAGGCCGTTGATCTCGGCCATCACATGGGCATAGCCGCTCAGCGTTTCCCGGGCATGGCGGATCAAAAGGCGCCCGGCATCGGTCGGCCGCACGCCCTTGGCGGTGCGATCGAACAGCGGCGTGCCGACATCGTGCTCCAGGTTCAGGATCTGGCGGTTGACCGCCGAAGCCGCCACATTCAGGGCATCGGCGGCACGCCGGATCGAGCCGAGATCGGCGACCTTCAGCAGATAGCGCAGGGCTGCGGCATGCACGCGAACGACCTCCCATTTCTCTCAGCGTACACATTTCGGCAACGCTGTGCACGAAACCCGGCGATATCCTGAAGACGCAGGATCGTGTATCCCGGTGCAATGCCAATCGCCCCGGAGTGCCCCGCCGTGACCAACCCTGCCGATCTGCCGCTCGCCGGCATCCGGGTCGTCGATTTCACGCAAGTCGTGATGGGGCCGATCGCTACCCAGGTGCTGGCCGATTACGGCGCCGACGTCATCAAGATCGAACGGCCGCCGACCGGCGACCTGTCGCGCACCTCGTTCCCCAACGACCCGGCCGGGCTGGTCGGGCCGGTCTATTGCTCGCTGAACCGCAACAAGCGCTCGGTGATGCTCGACCTCGGCAACCCCGAGATGAAGGCGGCGGTGTTCCGGCTGCTCGACCATGCCGACGTGGTGGTCTCGAACTTCCGCGCCGGGGTGATGGACCGCATGGGCTTCGGCTGGGAAGCGCTGCGCCGGCGCAACCCGCGGCTGATCTATGCCTCGGGCTCGGGCTTCGGCCTGACCGGCCCCTACGCCCACAAGGGCGGGCAGGACGTGCTGGCCCAGGCGGTCAGCGGCGTGATGCACCGCCGGTCGGACGACGATCATCCGCTGGTGATCGGTGCCACCGCCATGGCCGACTACACCACGGGCATGCATCTGGCGCAGGGTATCCTGCTGGCCCTGCTGCAGCGGCACAAGACCGGGCGCGGCCAGCGCCTGTCGGTCTCGCTGTTCGATTCGATGCTGGCCGCCCAGACCCAGGAGGCGGCGGCGCAGATGATGCGCGGGCGCGAGGTCAACTGGGGCGCCATGCCGCTGACCGGCGTGTTCGAGACGACGGATGGGGCGCTGGTGCTGGTCGGCGCGTTTAAGGCCGATCCGCTGGGCGATATCGGCCGGGCGCTCGACTTGCCCGATCTCGCCGCCGATCCGCGCTTTGCCAGCCATGACCTGCAGGTCGCCAACAAGCGCGCCCTGCACGCGATCTTCCGCGAACGCTTCGCCACCGGCACGACCGCCCACTGGCTCGACCGGCTGGAGGGCCAGGATCTGCTGTGCTCGCCCGTCCGCACGCTGGCCGAGGCGCTGGCCGACGAACAGACCCGGGTCAACGGCATGATCCTCGAGGCCGACAATGCACACGAGACCATGCGCATCGTCGGCTCGCCGGTGCATCTCGACGACGCGCCGGTGACCGTGCGCATCGCGCCGGGCCAGCCCGGCCATCATACGGCCGAGGTGCTGGCCGAGCTGTTAGCCCTCGGCAACGATCGGGTTGCGTAGGGTTCCGATCCCGGAAATCTCGACTTCGACCACGTCGCCCGGTTTCATCCATAGCGGCGGGGTGCGGGTCAGCCCGACGCCTTCGGGCGTGCCGGTGGCGATGACGTCGCCGGGGTTCAGCGGGGTGAAGGCCGAGACATAGGCGATCAGGCGGGGGATCGGGAAGATCAGCATGTCGGTGCCGGCATGCTGCACCTCGGCGCCGTTCAGCCGCGTGGTCAATGTCAGCGCCGCCGGATCCGGGATCTCGTCCTTGGTCACCATCCACGGCCCGAAACCGCCGGTCTGGGAGAAGTTCTTGCCGGCCGACACCGAATGCTTCTGCCAGTCGCGGATCGAGCCGTCGTTGAAGCAGGCATAGCCGGCGATATGGTCGAGGGCGCGATGCTCCGCGATATGGCGGCCGCCCTTGCCGATGATCAGCGCCAGTTCGCCCTCGAAATCGAAATTGTCCGAGACCTTCGGGCGCACCAGCGGGGCGCCGTGGGCGACCAGCGTCTCGGTGAAGCGCACGAACAGGCTGGGATGATCGGGCAGGGCGCGTCCCGCCTCGGCCACGTGGGCGCGATAGTTGAGGCCGATGCAGATGATCTTCGACGGATCCGGGATCGGCGGCAGCAGCACCACCTCGGCCAGCGCATGGTTCGCGGTCGTGGCGGCGGCCTTCGTCGGCAGGGTGACGCCGGCGGCGGGCGGCACGATGCGGTCACCGTCGACCACGCCCCATGTCGGCGCCTTGGTCGCGGGATCGAGGAAACTGACGAGCTTCATGGAAAACCCCTTCTCAGGCCATCATGTCGCGATCGACCGGGCGCCAGCGCAGGGCGCGCGCCTCGATCCGCTGCAGGAGCTTGTCGAGGCCGAGCACCAACAGGGTGACGACCACGACGCCGGTAAACACGCCCACCGTATCGGCCTGCTGGCGGGCATTCTCGATATAGAAACCCAGGCCGCGATCGGCGACCAGGAATTCGCCGACGATGGTGGCGGACAGGGCGCGGGGCAAGGCGATCTTCAGGCCGGTGAACAGATAGGGCTGCATCGCATGGCCGTGGATCTCGCGCATGATCGCCCAGTCGCGCGCGCCGACGATGCGGGCCATGGCGACCAGGCGGCGGTCGACCGCGCGGATGCCGGCGAAGCTCGCCACGAAGATGATGTAGAACACCATCGCCGCCGTGATCACCACCTTCGGTGTCAGGTTGATGCCGAACCACAGGATCAGCAATGGCGCCAGGGCGAAGATCGGAATGCCCATCGAGGCCATGACGAAGGGTTCGATCGCCCGCGTCGCCCGGCCCGAAAGGCGCAGGGCCAGCGGCAACGCGATGCCGGCCGCCGTGCCGATCAGGAAACCGAGGCCGGTGGCCTGGGCGGTGGCGAGCGTCTGGGAGAAGATCTCGCCGGTTCGGATGATCTGCAACAGCCGCTCGGCCACCGCTGACGGCCCGGCGACGAAGCCGGTGCCAAGCCTTCGGCCTGCGATTTCCCAGATCGTCAGCAGCACGAGCCCGAGGATGACGCGGCCGAGCGCGATGCGGGCGGCAGGTGTCATTGTACCTGGGCCCGGATCGCTTCGTGCAGGGGCGCGAAACCCGCCAGCCCGAAGACGTTGTGGGCGTCGCGCGGCCGCGCGATCGGGATGCGATGCTCGGCCGCGATCGTCGTCGGCGCCTTCGACAGGACCAGCGTGCGGTCGCCCAGCACGATGGCCTCGGCAATGTCGTGGGTGACGAACAGGATGGTCTTGCGGCCCATCGTCCACAGGTTCAGCAGGTCGGCCTGCAACTGCGCCCGCGTCTGGGCATCCAGCGCGCCGAACGGTTCGTCCATCAGGATGATCGGCGGGTCGTAGACCAGCGTGCGGATCAGGGCACAGCGCTTGCGCATGCCGCCCGACAGCTCGTGCGGGTAATGCCGCTCGAAGCCCTTCAGGCCGACCGCCTCGATCAGCGCGTCGGCGCGCCGGCGGCTCGGCTGGTCCAAGGTTCCCTGGACCTCAAGGGGAAACAGGACGTTGTCGCGCATGCTGCGCCAGGGCAGCAGGTTGTCTTCCTGGGTGACGTAGCCGATCTGGCGGCCGACGCCGGGATCGAGCGTGGCGGCACCGGCATGCGAGACCACCTTGCCCCGCAGGCGCACCTCGCCGGCCGAGGGCAGATCGGTCTGGGCGATGAGGTTCAGCAGGGTCGACTTGCCCGCGCCGGACGGGCCGATCATGGTGACGAACTCACCCTCCTCGATCGCGCAGGTGAGGTCGCGGATGATCCAGCGTGGCTCGGCCGGCCGGTCGCGATCGGCGAAACTCTTGCTTAAGGCCGCCAACTCCAGGAACGCCATTCAAACCCCTCCGAGCGGGCCGGCGGCGGGCCGCCAGCGCAGGAAATACCGTTCGGCCGCGCCGACCAGCCAGTTGGCGCCGAGCACGATCACCGTCGTTGCCGCCAGTGCGGCGAACACCGTCTTGGTATCGAAATTGGCGGCGCCGAGCTGGACGAGATAGCCGAGGCCGCGGTTCGACGAGATCAGCTCGGCGATGACCGCGCCGCCGATCGCATAAGGTGTCGAGATCCGCACGCCGGCCAGTATGTAGGGAGCGGCCGTCGGCCAGACGATCTTGCGCGCGACCTGCGCCTCGGAGGCGCCGGCAACCTGGGCCATGCGCACCAGCCGGACGTCGAGGGCGCGCACGCCGGCCGCCGTATTGTAGTAGACCAGGAAGAAAGTCACGATCGCGACGACGGCGATCTTGGATTCGATGCCGATGCCGAACCACAGGATGAACAGCGGCGCCAGGGCCAGCTTGGGGATGCCGTAGCCCGCCATCATGTAGGGTTCGATGATCGCCGTCAGGATCGGCGAACGGCGCAGCAGGAACGGCAGCATCAGCCCCGGCAGGAAACCGATGGCGAAACCGGTGACGGCCGAACGCAGCGTATAGGCGGCATGCATGCCCAGCTGCCCGTCGGCGGCGAGTGCCACGAGCCTGGCCACCGTCGACCATGGCCCGGCGATCCAGTATTCACCCGTCGCCATGCTGGTCCCCTGCCACGCGGCGATCAGCAGAACGCCGACGGCCAGACGATCCAGCGCCGTGCGGGCATGCCCCCTTTTCACGGTCGTTTCTCTCCCCAACTTCATGGAATGCATGCATAGCATAACGGTTAAGCTCAAATCATGAGAAATATGACGGTAAATCGGCTTGCTGTCTGTCCGTAATGCATTCATTCTTCAGTCGCCAATGGGAGGAGTACCAATGACCGAAGACCAGGAAGCCGCCATCGAGCGCGCCTGCGCCAAGCTTGCCATCGCCTTCACCAACCATGTCGACAACCGCCGGCCCGACGAGGCCGCCGAGGTCTTTGCCGTCGATGGCGAGTTCGAGCGGCGCGGCGAGACCCTGGCGGGGCGCGAGGTGATCCGCGCGACGTTGAAGGCCCGGCCCGCGACGATGCTGTCGCGCCATCTCTGCGCCAACCTGGCGATCGACGTGATCGACGAGAACAATGCCAGGGGCGTTGTCTCCTTCGCCGTCTATCTCCACAACTTCGCCGAGGGCGAGCAGGGGCCGGCGCCGCTGCGCGATGCCGAGGTGGTCGGCGAGTACCACGACGTCTATGTCCGCACATCGGAAGGCTGGCGCATCAAGCGCCGCAACACCACGGTGGCCTTCCGGCGCCAGCCGCAGCCCAAGACCGCATAAGCAAAAAAAACCGAGGGGAAACGACCATGATGCATAAATTCCGCCTGCTGGCGGCCGCCGCTGCCGTGGCCCTGGGCCTCGGCGGTACTGCGCAGGCACAGGACACCACCACGGTGGCGATCCCGGCCAATGCGCTCCTGTTCGCGCCGCTCTATATCGCGGCCGACGGCGGCATGTGGGCCAAGGCCGGTCTCGATGCCAAGCTGACCCTGGTGGCCGGCCCCGGCGCGACCAACGCCGTCATCGCCGGCTCGGCCGACTTCGCCTCGACCGGCGGCGGCTCGGTGCTGCGCGCCGCGGCACGCGGGCAGAACCTCCTGGCCATCGCCAACACCATCGACAAGCTGTTGCTGGAGATGGTCGTCACCAGGGAGACGCTGGCCAAGTACAAGGTGGCGCCGGATGCCGACTTCGCCACCCGGGTCAAGGCGCTGAAGGGCATGACCATCGCGGTCGATACCGTCAACGGCCTGCCGCACGGGTACTTGCGCTACATCACCAAGAAATTCGGGATGAACCCCGAGACCGACGTCACCGTCACGGCGATGCAGCCGCCCAACATGATGGCCGCGCTGAAGTCGGGCACGGTCGACGGCTTCATCTTCGCCGACCCGTTCACCACGCTCGCGGTCAAGGACGGCGGCGTGGTGCTGATCAACAACCCGGCCAAGGATGCGCCCGAGCTGAACCCGTTCGGCTACAACCTGATCGTGACGCGGCCGGCCTTCTGCAACGAGAAGCCCACGGTCTGCACCAAGCTGGTCGCCGGCCTGAAACAGGCGACCGAGCAGATGGTCAGGCAGCCGGACGTGGCGCTGGCCACGCTGAAGCCGCGCTTCGCCCAGATCCCGCCCGACGTGCTCGACACCGCCTTCAAGCTGATCGTGGATTCGTCGAGCCCGACGCTGGCCGTGACGGCCGAGGCGATGAAGAACACGCAGGAATACGCCGTGACCGCCGGCATGCTGGCCGCCAACGAGCGGATCGAGCCGCTGACCAGGCTCTATACCGACCAGTTCACGCGTTGAGGCCAGCGATGACATCCGACCCCGCCGCCCTGACCCAGGATCTGCCGCCGCCGCGCATCAGCGAGATCGTGCTGCGCTCGTCCAACTACGATGCGATGAAGGTCTGGTACCAGCAGGCCCTCGGCATCAAGCCGTTCATGGAATACGTGCCGCCGGACTGGGAGACGCGCGGCGGCCGGATCCAGGAAAAGCTCGATACCGACGTGCGCCTGTGCTTCATGCGCGTCCACAACGACTTCCCCTATACCCAGGTGCTGGCCCTGTTCGACGTCGCCCACCTGGCGCCGTCGGACCGGGCGTCGGGCCTGCATCACATGCAGTTCCGCAACGCCTCGCTCGAGGTGCTGCTGACCCGCTACGAACGGCTGCGCTCGATCGGTATCCGGCCCTACAAGAGTTTCAATCACGGGCCGGCGACGAGCTTCTATTACGAGGATCACGACGGCAATCTGGTCGAGCTGTCGGCCTCGAACTATCCGACCGAGGCCGAATTCCTCGCCTATTTCCAGACCCCGGCCTTTCGTTCGAACCCCGCGGGCATCGCCATCGATCCCGACGATTTCGTCGGGCGTTTCCGGGACGGCATGCCGCAGGCTGACCTCGTGCGGATAGCGGTCTGATGCGCGTGCCGGTCGTCATCGTCGGCGCGGGGCCCGTGGGCCTCGCTTTGGCCAATGAGCTGCAGTGGCGCGGCATCGACTTCCTGCTGGTCGACCGCCTGGCCGGGATGTTCGACTTCCCCACCTCGGAGGCGGTCAACACCCGGACGATGGAGCATTTCCGCCGCTGGGGCATCAGCGATCGCGTCCGCTTCTCGGGCTTTCCGCCGGACCTGAAGCGCAACGTCTATTTCATGACGCGCATCCTGGGCCATGAACTGGCGCGGATGGACCGGCCTTCGAACCGCGAGCAGCAAGCCCTGAGCCGCGCCTTCAGCCCCGAAGGCGCGGTCTGGTGCCCCAAGCGCCTGTTCGATCCGGTGCTGCGCGCCAACCTGCCGGAAGACAGGCTGATGCTCGGCTGCGAGATGACGGGCTTCCGCCAGACGGCGGATGGCGTCACCCTCGATCTGGTGCGGGACGGCCAGGCGATCCGGGTCGATTGCGACTATCTCGCCGCCTGCGACGGTGCCTCCAGCGGCATCCGCAAGGCCCTCGGCATCGCCATGCAGGGCAACTTCGCCGAAGGCCACAACCTCGGCATCTATTTCCGCTCGACCGCGCTGCGCGACGTGCTGGCGACCCGCCCGGGCGTGATGGCCGACATCATCAACCCGGAATACAACGCCAATCTCTCGGCGGTCGACGGCGATGCGCTCTGGCGGCTGATCCTGTTCGTGCGCGAGGGCGATGCCCGGGCGCTCGATCCCGCCGCCTGCATCCGCGCGGCCTTGGGCGGCGACCTGCCCGTCGAGATCATCGACGCGCGGCCCTGGGCCGGCCATACCGTGGTGGCCGACAGCTTCCGCCGCGACCGCGTCTTCCTGGTCGGCGATGCCGCCCATCTCTTGTGGCCGCGTGGCGGGTTCGGCATGAACACCGGGGTGGGCGATGCCGTCGATCTCGGCTGGAAGCTCGACGCCGTGCTGGCCGGCTGGGGCGGGCAGGGGTTGCTCGACGCCTACGAGGTCGAGCGCAAGCCGATCGCCCGGCGCAACGTCACCGAGGCCGCCTCGAACTACCGCTCGGAATCGCAGCTGCCGGTACCGGCCGAGCTGGAGGCGGACGGGCCGGAAGGCGCGGCCGCGCGCGCGATGCTCGGCCGCGTCATCATCGAGAAGCGGACCAAGGAATGGAATTCGCTGGGCATCCAGCTCGGCTATTCCTATGCCGGTTCGGCCCTGATCTGCGACGACGGCACGGCCGAGCCGCCGTTCGACCCCAGCCGCTACGAGCAATCGACCCGACCGGGCGGCCGTGCGCCGCATGTCTGGCTGGCCGACGGCCGCTCGCTGCTCGATTGCTTCGGCCGCGGCTTCTGCCTGGATCATCGCCGCGGCGCCGAGACCGGCGCGATCGCCGGCACCGCCCGCGCGCTGGGCGTGCCGCTCACCACGATCGAGCTGGAGACGCCGGCGGCCGAGCTTGCCTACGAGCGCGCGCTGGTGCTGGTGCGGCCGGACGGCCATGTCGCCTGGCGGGGCGATGCGGCGCCGGCCGATGTCACCGCGATGCTGAACCAGGTGCGGGGGCTGGCATGACGACCACGCCGGCGCCGACGCAGTTCGAACGGGTGCTGCTGCGGCTGCGCGGCATGATCGTGGGTGGCGAGTGCCCGCCGAACACCAAGCTTCTGGAAGTGGAAATCGCCCGGCTGCTCGACGTGTCGCGCACGCCGGTGCGGCTGGCGATGCAGGCCCTGGCCCAGGAAGGCTTGCTGCTCTACACGCCGCAGCGCGGCTTCGTCGTGCGTGGCTTCACCATCGCCGAGGTGATCGAGGCGGTCGATATCCGCGGCCGGCTCGAGGCAATGGCCTGCGAGATGGCCGCGGCCCGCGGCCTGACGCCGGAGGCCGCGGCGGCCATCGAACGGAACCTGGAGGCGACCCGCGCCCTGCTCGGCAAGGGCGGGTTCACCGAGGCCGACGGCGAGGCATGGTCGGCGCTGAACGGCGATTTCCACGACCTGCTGGTGGCGGCCTCCGGCTCGACCCTGATCAACGGCATGATCCAGCAGGCGGGCACCGTGCCGCTCTCGTCCGCGCGGATGATCGTCTCGACGCCCCAGACCCTCGACGTCATCCACGATTACGTCAGCGGCGCGGTGGTGATGCACGCCATCGTCTTCGACGCGGTGCGCCAGCGCAACGCATCGCGCGCCCGCCTCATGATGGAGGAGCATGTCTTCCAGGGCCGCGAACGGCTGCGCCTGCTGCTGGAGGATTTCCCGCGCCGCGACATGGCGCCGGCATTCCGCCTGGTCGGCGGCGGATAAACGCTTGCGGCGGGTTGGCCACGGTGGTTTTATTGTCCGCCGTACAATAGATAAACGCTGGGCCGGACCATGCTTGACCGGGCGCTCGCCGCCGCCGCCGAGGACTATGTCGCCCGCAATCCGGCAAGCCTGGCGCAGCACGAACGCGCCGCCACCGCGCTGCCGGGCGGCAATACCCGCACCTCGCTGTTCCACGATCCGTTCCCGCTGTGCATGGTGCGCGGGCAGGGCGCGCGGCTGACCGACGCCGACGGGCATGACTACATCGATTTCCTCGGCGAATTCACCGCCGGCATCTTCGGCCATTCGCCCGGCCCCCTGAAGCAGGCCATCGCCGGGGCGCTGGAGCACGGCATCAACCTTTCCGGCCACAACCGGCTGGAAGGCGAACTCGCGGCGCTGATCTGCGCGCGCTTCCCCTCGATGGACCTGCTGCGGTTCACCAACTCCGGCACCGAAGCCAATCTGATGGCGCTGGCCGCAGCCGTTGCCCATACCGGCCGGCGCAAGGTCGTGGTGTTCGAGGGCGGCTATCACGGCGGCGTGCTGGTCTTCCCGCCGGGCGGCAGCCCGGTGACGGTACCGCATCAGTTCGTCATGGCGCCGTATAATGACCCGGCCGCGGCCCGCGCGCTGATCGATGGCGACACCGCCGCGATCCTGATCGAACCGATGCAGGGTGCGGCCGGCTGCCTGCCCGGTACGCCGGAATTCCTCCGGGGTTTGCGCGAGGCCGCGACCGCGACGGGCGCGGTGCTGATCTTCGACGAGATCCAGACCGCGCGGCTATCGGTCGGCGGGCGGCAGGCGGTATTGGGCATCACGCCGGACATGACCACGATCGGCAAGTTCTTCGGCGGCGGCCTCGCTTTCGGCTGCTTCGGCGGGCGCCGCGACATCATGGACCTGTTCGACCCGCGCCGGCCGGGCGCGCTCGGCCATGCCGGCACCTTCAACAACAATACGCTGACCATGGCCGCCGGCATCGCCGCCGCCGGGCTCCTGACGGCGGAAGCGCTCGACGCCGTCAATGCGCGGGGCGAGCGGTTTCGCGCGGATCTGAACGCCCTGTTCGAAAGCCGTCAGGCCCCGTTTCACGCCACCGGCCTGGGCTCGCTGATGAACGTGCATATGCGCGGCGATCCGGCCCTGCGCAAGCTGATGTTCCTCGACATGCTGCGCGACGGCATCTATTTCGCCCAGCGCGGGCTGATCGCGCTGTCGTTCCCCATCACCGACGACGATACCGAGGCCTTCCTTGCCGCGACGGACCGGTTCGTCACCGATCGCCGGGCATTGTTCGCATGACGTTGCAGGGCAAGGTCCAGACCGTCACAGGCCTGATTGAGCCGGCCGAAGTCGGGCCGGCGCTGATGCATGAGCATCTGATCATCGACCTGCATTCGCCGGGCCTGCGGGCGCGGTTCCGCGCCGAGGATGTGACCGACGAAGAGATCGATCTCTGCAACTGCTTCAAGGCGCGCTACGGCCAGGTCTACAACCGGCTGAACTTCCGCCTGGACCAGCAGGACATCGCCATCGCCGAGCTGAAGGAAATGATAGACGCCGGCGGGCGCACCGTGGTCGAGCTGACTACCGGCGGCCTGAAACCCGATCCGAATGCGCTGGCCGCCATCGCCAGGGCCTCGGGCGCCCATGTCGTGATGGGCTGCGGCCACTACGTCCATGCCTATCAGGACCCGCGCAATGCCGACCGGACGGTCGAGGACTTCGCCGCCGAGATGATCGGCCAGATCACCGTGGGCGCCTGGGGCACCGAGGTGCGCGCCGGCATCATCGGCGAGATCGGCTGCCAGTCGCCCTGGACCGACCAGGAGCGGCGCGTGATGCGCGGCGCGCTGATCGCACAAGCGGAAACCGGCGCGGCGCTGAACGTGCATCCTGGCCGGCATGAGGACCAGCCGCAGGAAGTCGCCGATTTCGTGCGTGCTGCCGGCAACCCGGTCGGGCGGCTGATCATCAGCCATGTCGACCGCACCATCTTCGACGACACGCGGCTGCTGCGGCTGGCCGATACCGGCTGCGTCATCGAATTCGACCTGTTCGGCTGGGAAGCGAACTACTTCCCCAACCCCGACATCGACCTGCCCAACGACGCGATGCGCCTGCGCTGGATCCGCCTGCTGATCGACCACGGCCACGGCGACCGCGTGCTGATCAGTCACGACATCTGCAACCGCACCCGGCTGGGCCGCTATGGCGGCCACGGCTATCAGCATATCTTTGCCAACATCCTGCCGCTGATGCGCCGGCGCGGGTTCGACGAGGCGGAGATCGACGCTATCCTGGTCGCCAATCCGCGGCGGCTCTTGACCTTCGTCTGAGGCCACAGCGTTCAGGCAGCCTTGGGCTGACCGGATTTGGCGATCGCGCGTCGCCGTGGGCGCGGGGTTTCTTCTTCAGGCTCAAGCGGTTCGCGCGATGTGGGTTCAGCCGACAATTTCAGGCCAAGCGCGCCGACTATGGGCTACAATTTTGCAACCGGCAGAGCGATGTGCTCAGACAGTAGCCAGTGCCGGGTCGTAGCCCTCGCTGGCCCGCATCAGCAGGCGGGTATAGTCGGTCGCGGCCTGGCGGCGATGCAGGTCTTCCGCCGTCAACTGCTCGACGATCTCGCCGCGGTTCATCACCGCCAGCCGTTCGCACATATGCGCGACCACCGCGAGATTGTGGCTGACCAGGATATAGGTCAGGCCGCGCTGGCGGCGCAATCGGGCCAGCAGGTTCAGGACCTCGGCCTGGATCGAGACGTCGAGGGCCGAGGTCGGTTCGTCAAGCAGCAGGATCTGCGGCTCGGCGATGATCGCGCGCGCGATCGCGACGCGCTGGCGCTGGCCGCCCGACAGCTGATGGGGATAGCGGAAGCGGAACGACGGGCCGAGGCCGACATCGTCGAGCGCCGCCAGGACGCGCTTCTCCGGCTGGTCGAGGCCGTGGATGGCGCAGGGCTCGGACAGGATGCGGTCGATGGTGTGGCGCGGATGCAGCGAGCCGTAGGGGTCCTGGAACACCATCTGGACGACGCGGTGGAAGCGCCGGCCGCGCTTCGCGCCCAGCACCTCGCCGCCGACCGTCATCGTCCCGCCAATCGTTGCGACCAGGCCGGTCATCGCCCGCAGGATGGTCGACTTGCCCGAGCCGGACTCGCCGACCAGGCCAAAGCTTTCGCCCTTGGCGACCGCAAAGCTTGCCTCGCGCACCGCCAGCACGGAACCGAAGCGGACCGAGAGCTTGTCGACCGTGATCATCGCGCCCACTCCGCCTGGCGGTTCAGGGTGGCCAGTTCGGCGGCCTTTTCGCCCAGCCGCGGCTGGCAGGCGAGCAGGCCGCGGGTATAGGGATGGGTCGCCTTGTGCAGTTCGCTCGCCGCGCATTCCTCGACCACCCGGCCGGCATACATGATTAGCACGCGGTCGCAGAACGAGGAGACCAGGCCGAGATCGTGGCTGATGAAGACGAGGCCCATGCCGCGGCGGGTCACCATCTCGTCGATGATCGCCAGCACCTGGTTCTGCACCGTGACGTCGAGGGCCGAGGTCGGCTCGTCGGCGATCAGCAGTTCGGGCTCCGGGATCAGCATCATCGCGATCATCACCCGCTGGCCCATGCCGCCGGAAATCTCGTGCGGATAGGCGCCGAACACCCGCTCGGGGTCACGGATATGGACGGCGGCCAACATCTCGAGGCTGCGCCGCCTGGCCTCGGCCCTGGTCGCGCCGTGATGGATGACATACGCCTCGGCGATCTGGTCGCCGACGGTCATCACCGGGTTCAGCGAATAGCGCGGGTCCTGCATCACCATCGAGATGCGGCGGCCGCGGATCGACAGCCAATCCTTCGGTTTGAGACCGCGCAGGTCGATGCCGTCGAATTCGAGGCGACGGGCCTCGACCCGGCCGGGCGGCTGGACCAGCCCGAGCATGGCGCGGGCCGACATCGACTTGCCCGAGCCGGATTCGCCGACGATGGCGATCTTCTCCCGGCCCATCGACCAGGTGACGTCGCGGGTGGCGCGTACCAGCCCCTTGTGGGTTTCGAACGTGACGTTCAAGCCTTCGATGGCAAGCAGGGGGGATGACATCGCGCTCACCGCATCTTCGGGTCGAGGACGTCGCGCAGCCCGTCGCCCAGCAGGTTGAAGCCCAGGCTGACCACGAAAATGGCGATGCCCGGCATCGTCGCGACCCACCACTGGTCGATCAGGTAGTCGCGGCCCGAGGCGACCATCGCGCCCCATTCCGGCGAAGGCGGGCGGGCACCAAGGCCGAGGAAGCCCAGGCCTGCCGCGATCAGGATGATGCCGGCCATGTCGAGCGTCAGGCGGACGACGACCGAGGAGACGCAGAGCGGCGTGATATGGCCGAACAGGATGCGGACGGGCGAGGCGCCCTGCAGGCGGATGGCGGCGATGAAGTCCGATCCCTTGCGGGTCAGCGTCTCGGCGCGGGCCAGGCGGGCATAGGGCGGCCAGGCGGTGATGGCGATCGCGATCACCGCGTTCTCGATGCCGGCGCCCAGCGCCGCGGCGAAGGCCAGCGCCAGGATCAGCCGGGGAAAAGCCATGAAGATATCGGTGACGCGCATCAGCACGCGATCGGTGATGCCGCCGGCATAGCCGGCGATCACGCCGATGGCGAGGCCCACGGGGCCGACGATCACGGCGACGAGGCAGACGATGGTGAGTGTCAGGCGCGAGCCGTAGACGATCCGGCTCCAGATGTCGCGGCCGAGCGCATCGGTGCCGAGCCAGAATTCGGCCGAAGGCGGCTTCAGCCGCAGGGCCAGGTTCTGAAGGTAGGGATCATGGGTGGCGATGTAGGGGGCGAAGAGGGCGACCACGACCAGCAGGCCGATGATGACCAGCCCGATTACCGCCAGCGGGTTGGAGACCAGCGCCGCCAGGCCGAGATAGGCCTGGCCCAGCCGGGCCTGGGTGCGCGACTGCGGGGTATCGGCGAGAAGCCAGGCTTTCACGGTCATGCCGCGCGCGCCCGCGGATCGAGCAACGCATAGATCGCGTCGGAAATCAGGTTGAGCACGACGAAGGAGATGCCGACGACGATGGTGCCGCCCAGCACCGCGTTGAGATCGGCGCCGAACAGCGAATGGGTGATGTAGAGCCCGATGCCGGGCCAGGCAAAGACCGTCTCGGTCAGCACCGTGCCCTCCAGCAGATGGGCAAAGGACAGGGCGATCACGGTGATCAGCGGCACGCGGATATTGCCGAAGGCATGGCGCCAGACGATCGCGCGCTCCGACACGCCTTTGACGCGCGCGGTGACGATGTATTCCTGGGTCAGCTGTTCCAGCATGAACGAGCGGGTCATGCGGGTGATGTAGGCCATCGAGTAATAGCCGAGGATCAGCGCGGGCAGGACGAAATGCGAGATCGCGTTCTTCACCGCCTCCCAGTCGCCGGCCAGGATGCAGTCGATAAGCATGAAGCCGGTGCGCGGCTCGACGATATATTCGTAGACCGCGTCGATCCGGCCCGGGCCGGAAACCCAGTCGAGCTTGACGTAGAACACCAGGAGGCCGACGAGGCCGAGCCAGAAGACCGGCACGGAATAGCCGGCCAGCGCCACCACGCGCACGACATGGTCGATCATCCGGCCCTGGCGCGCGGCCGAGATGACGCCGAGCGGCACGCCGATCAGCACGCCGAGCGCGGTGCCGACCACCGCGAGTTCGATGGTTGCAGGAAAGTAGGTCGCGATATCCTCGATGATCGGCTTGGCGGTCAGCACCGAATTGCCGAGGTCGCCGTGGGCGATCTTGACCAGGTAATTCCAGAACTGCTGGTAGAGCGGGAGATCCAGGCCGAGCTCGAGCCGGATCTTGGCAACCAGCTCGGGCGTCGCCCGGTCGCCGGCGATCGCCAGCACCGGGTCGATCGGCACGACCCGCCCGATGAAGAAAGTGACGAAGAGGAGGCCGAGAATGGTCAGGCACAAGGTCCCGAGCTGGGTGGCGATCCCGCGCAGGAGTTTCATCGAGGGGTGGGTGCCGGTTGCACCCAGCCCCACCGTTCCGGCCCCCAAGGTCATCTTCGATTACTTCGTGATCTGCCAGTAGACCGGGGTATCGAAGCTCGGCCCCAGGATGAAGTTCTTCACCTCGGCGCGCAGCGCCGCCACTTCCGTCTGCTGGAACATGACGACGATCGGGCCGTCGGCCTGCACCTTCTTCTGCAGGTCGAGATACATGCCGATGCGCTTCTGCGGGTCACGCTCGAGCACGGCGGCGGCGGTTTCCTTGGTCAGGTCGGGAATGTCCCAGGCATTGCGCCAGGCGCCCGTCTTGGCCTTGGCCCCGTCGGAATTGTCGGGGTTGTTGGTGAAGAAGTCCGCGGTCGAATGCGGGTCGAGATAATCGGGCGACCAGTACATCAGCAGCAGCTGATGGTTGCGGGCGCGGTACTTGGTCAGCACCTGGCGGATGTCGCCGGGCACGATGTTCACCTTGATGCCGGCCTGGGCGAAGGTCGACTGTACCGACTGGGCAATGTCGGCATGCGGCGAGGTGTTGCCGGCGTCGAGTTCGAGTTCGAGGCCGTTCGGGTAGCCCGCCTCGGCCAGCAGCGCCTTGGCCTTGGCCGGGTCGAACTTGAACGGCGTATCGTCGAGCGAGCCCGCCGAACCCTTGCCCCAGAAACCCTGGTGCACGCCGTACTGGCCGGCGAGGAAGGTCGAGGACATCGTCTGATAGTCGATCAGCCAGCGCACCGCCTCGCGCACCTTGGGCTTCTGCAGGTGCTGGTTCTTCTGGTTAAGGGCGAGATAGTAGATCGTGCCCTTGCCGGTCGAGTTGACGGCGAGCTTGGCATCGGCCGACACCGCCTTCAACTGGTCGGCGGTCAGGTTGCGGGCGATATCGGCGTCGCCTTTTTCCAGCATCAGGCGCTGGGCGGTCGGTTCCGGCACGTGGCGGATGATCACGCGCTTGGTCTTGGCCTCGCCGCGATAGAAGCCGGGGTTCGATTCGAGAACCACGCTCTCCTTCGGCTTCCACGAGACCAGCTTGTAGGCGCCCGAACCGGCCGAGTTGGTGCGCAGCCAGTTGTAGCCGAAATCATTGTCCTTGGCGTTCTTCAGCGCCTCTTCCGAATCGACCACCGAGCCGACGCCGGCCGACAGGCAGTTCATCACGAAGGACGGGGCGAAGGCCGTGCCCATCTTCAGGACCAGGGTCTGGTCGTCGGGCGCCGTCACCATCTCCTTGACGTTGTCGGCGGTCCAGCCGAACTGCACCAGGATGAAGGCCGGCGACTTGCCCAGTGCCACCACGCGCTGCAGCGAGAAGGCGGCATCCTTCGCCGTGACCGGGCGCCCGGTGGTGAACTTCATGCCTTGGCGCATCTTGATCGTGAAGGTCTTGCCGTCGTCCGACACCGACCAGCTTTCGGCAGCACCACCGATCAGCTTGGTGAAGTCGGCGGGGTCGTAGGTCATCAGGCGGACATAGACATTGTTGATTACCTCGCCGCCGGTGAACTCGAACACTTCGGCGGGGTCGAGCGAGGTGATGTCGTCCATCGTCTTGGCCATGACGACGGTGTCCTTCGGCGTCGCGGCGAGCGCTTGGCCCGCCACCAGCGCCGAGACGGTCAGGCCGAGCGCCGCCAGGGCGGCACCACGCATGAGACGGTCGATCATTTCGTTAGGTTCTCCCCTGTTCTTATGTCGTAGGACGAAAAGCCGAAGTCAAAACCCGCAGTGCGCCTGTGAAATCGTCAGGACTGATGCGGGTGGAACGGGATCATAGCGCCTATTGGCGGAGGCTTCACTTGTTGACAGTGCGATTACAGCAAAGTAGCGTTTGTCTCGCAATATGAAAAAGCGTTCTAAATATTGGAACGAATCGATGGCCAAGCGGTCGACGCAATCCCGGACTGGTTGAGGCGGCATGGACAAGACGCTGCTCAAAGGCCTGAAGATCATGGAGATTCTCGCGCGTTCCGACGGGCCGCGCGGGGTCACCGAACTTGCCGCGCAGGTCGAACTGACCAAGAGCAACGTCCATCGCGTACTGAAGACGCTGGAAAGCTGCGGCTATCTGCGGCGCGAGGCCAAGACCGGCCATTACGACCTTTCGCTGAAACTGTGGGAACTGGGCTCGCTGGTGCTGTCGCGCTTCGATCTGAAGCGTGAGGCGGCCGCCCAGCTCGAGGTGCTGGCCGACCGCACGCGCGAAACCGTGCATCTGTCCATCCTCGATGGGGCCGAGGTGGTCTATGTCGACAAGATCGACAGCCCCGAGCCGGTGCGCGCCTATTCCCGCATCGGCGGCCGCTCGCCTGCCTTCGCGGTGGCGACCGGCAAGGCGATGCTGGCCCATCAATCGCCCGACTACGTCGCCGTGGTGGCCGAGCGGATCGAGCGTTTCACCACCCGCACCGTCGCCGACGCCGAAGAATTGCGCCAGGAATTGGCACGCATCCGTGCGCAGGGTTTCGCCGTCAACAAGGGGGAATGGCGCGACACGGTCTGCGGCCTGGCCGCGCCGATCCGCGACGCCTCGGGCAGCGTGATCGCCGCGGTCGGCATCTCGGGTCCGGCCGAACGGCTGAAACCCAAGCGCCTCAAGGAACTGGTGGCGCCCGTCGTCGAGGCCGCGGCCGTGATCTCGGCCAGCCTCGGTTACGGCGGCGCCGCCGAATTCAATCGCCTGCATACCGCATAGAAAAAACCAGAGCCTCAGGAGTTTACCGGTGCTGCCTCTTTCCGGTGTCAAGGTCATCGAGTTCTGTCAGGTCGCAGCGGGGCCGTTCTGCGGCATGCTGCTGGCCGACATGGGCGCCGATGTCATCAAGGTCGAGCCGCCCGAAGGCGACATGCTGCGCCAGTGGCCGCCGATCTCGAACGGCTTCAGCGAGAATTTCGCCTCGCTGAACCGCAACAAGCGTTCGGTCGCGCTCGACCTCAAGTCGGCCGAGGGGCGCGACGCCGCGCGCCGGCTGATCCTCTCGGCCGACGGGGTGATCGAGAACAACCGGCCCGGCGTGATGGATCGCCTGGGGCTCGGCTATGCCTCCTTGCGGGCCGAGAACCCGAAGCTGATCTACTGCTCGATCTCGGCCTACGGCCAGACCGGGCCGCGCGCCGGCGAGGGGGGCTTCGACGTGACCGTCCAGGGCATGTCGGGCATCATGAGCGTGACGGGCGAGCAGGGGGGCGCGCCGGTCAAGGCGGGCGTGCCGGTCTCCGATTTCTCGGCCGGGCTCTATGCCGCGTTCTCCTTCGCCTCGCTGGTCGCGCAGGTCCGCGCGGGCGGCGAGGGGGCGCATGTCGACGTCTCGATGCTGGGCGCCAGCCTCGCGATCGGCGCGCTGCAGACGTCGGAATATTTCGGCACCGGCCGCGATCCGGTCAAGCTGGGCTCGGCCCATCCGCGCAATGCGCCCTACCAGGCCTACCCGGCATCGGACGGCTATTTCGTCGTCGCCGCCGGCAACAACAAGCTGTGGCACGGCGTCTGCGACGTGATCGCCCGCCCCGACCTCGCCGCCGACGAACGGTTCGCCACCACCGCCGACCGTGCCCGCAACCAGGTCTTGCTGGCCGAGCTGCTGAAGCCCGAATTCGCCCGCTTCACCGTTTCCGGCATCCTGGAGAAGCTTGCCGGCGCCGGCGTGCCCTGCGGCCCGATCAACAGCTATTCCCAGGCGCTGGCCGACCCGCAGGTCGACCATATGGGCTGGATCAAGCCGATCGAGCTGCCCGGCGGCACCCGTACCCGCACCTTCGGCTCGCCGGTGCGTCTGGGCGCGATCGATCCGCCGATCCGCCGCAACCCGCCCGGCCTGGGCGAGCACACCGCCGCGGTCCTGGCCGAGTTGGCCGAGGGCGGGAAATGAAAGGCATTGCGCGTTTGCGCCGTTTCATCACCGCCATGACCGATCTCGTCACCGAGGAAGGCCATGACGAGGCGCGCCTGCTGACCACCGGTCGGAAGATGCTGGGCGAACTCGTCGCGGTCGACGATTGGCTCCCCGAATTCTGCGCCGTGCCGCATCCCGATCACTATTGCCAGTACCTGCTGCATTGCGATCCGCTGGAGCGCTTCTCCGTGGTTTCCTTCGTCTGGGGGCCGGGCCAGGGCACGCCGATCCACGACCACACCGTCTGGGGGATGATCGGCATGCTGCGCGGGGCCGAGGTGGCGCAGAGCTTCAGCCTGGGCGCGCCCGGCACGCCGCCCGAACCCGGCCGCATCGACCGGCTGGAGCCGGGTATGGTCGAGGCGGTCTCGCCGACCATCGGCGACGTGCATCAGGTGCGCAATGCGCATGCCGATCGCGCGTCGATCTCGATCCATGTCTACGGCGCCAATATCGGTGCGGTACATCGCCATGTCTTCGATGCCGCCACCGGCACGGCGAAGGAGTTCGTCTCGGGCTATAATTCGGACCGGCTGCCCAATCCCTGGGGCGGGGCGCGCCAATGACCGTGACCCTGGCCGTCGATGGCGATGCCGCCACGCTGACGCTCGACCGGCCGGAGCGTGGCAATGCGCTGGGGCCGGACATGGTCGCGGCCCTCGATGAGGGTTTCACCGAAGCCGTCGCCGGCGGGGCGCGCCTGATCGTGCTGCGCGGCGCGGGCAGGCATTTCTGCACCGGCTTCGATCTCTCCGATCTCGACAACGCGACCGAGGGCGACCTGCTGCTGCGCTTCGTGCGCATCGAGGAATTGCTGCAGCGCGTGCACGGCGCCGGGGTGATGACGCTTGCCGTCGCCACCGGGCGGACCTGGGGCGCCGGGGCCGATCTGTTCGCGGCCTGCGACCGGCGGCTTGCCTTCGCCGATGCCAGCTTCGCCTTTCCGGGCTCAGGCTTCGGCCTGGTGCTCGGCACCGCGCGGCTGGCCGGGCGTATCGGCAATGCGGCGGCGCGCCGCCTGCTGCTCGACGGCGTGCCGGTGGATGCGGCCACCGCCGCCGGCCTCGGTCTTGTCGACCGGTTGGTCGACGGCGCGACCATCGATGCGGCCATCGCCGAGGCGGCGAAGGCCGCCAGCCGCCTCGATGCCGAGACGGTGGCAAGCCTGCATCGCGCCACGCGGCGCGAGGCGCGGGACGACGCCGACCTCGCCGCCCTGGTGCGCTCGGCCGCCCGGCCCGGCCTGAAGCAGCGGATCGTCGAATACCGGGCCCGCGCCCGGGCGAGCAAATCATAAGTGTCAGAGGGGAGTTCAGGGTTGTGACATCAGACGTTAAGGCCTTGCTGGCGCCGCGGTCGGTGGCCGTCATCGGCGCCTCGGAGGACCAGTCGAAATTCGGCGGCCGCGTGTTCCGGATGCTGCTGAAGCACGGCTATGACGGCGCGATCTATCCGATCAATCCGAACCGGCCCGAACTGTTCGGGCTGAAGACCTATCCCGACATCGCCGCGACGCCCCAGCCCGCCGACATGGCCGTCATGGCGATCCCGCAGCCCAAGGTGCGGTCGACCATCGCGGCCTGCGCGGCCTCCGGCGTCAAGGGCGCGATCATCATCACCGCCAAGTTCTCCGACACAGGGCCGGAAGGCGCGGCGGAAGAGGCCGAGATCGTGCGCATCGCCCGCGGCGCCGGCATGCGGCTGATCGGGCCGAACTGCCTTGGCGTGATCAGCCCGGCCAACAAGGTCGTCCTGTGCTCGTCGCCGGCGCTCGACGTCGAGAAACTGATCGAGAGCCCGATCGGATTCGTCAGCCAGTCCGGCGCCCTGATGGCGACGATCTTCGACCGCGCCCACGGCCAGGGCATCGGCTTCAGCCATTGCGTCTCGGTCGGCAACCAGGCCGATCTCGAGCTGTGCGATTTCGTCGAGTACCTGATCGACGACGATCGCACCCGCGTGATCTGCAGCTATGTCGAAGGCGTCAAGGATCCGGCCCGGCTGATCCGCCTGGCCGACCGGGCGCGCGAGAAGGGCAAGCCCTGGCTGATGGTCAAGGCCGGCCGCACCCCCCCCGGCGCCGCCGCGGCCTATTCCCACACCGCAAGCCTTGCCGGTTCGTTCCGCGCGCTGGAGGCGGTGTGCCGCGAACATGGCATCGTGCTGATGGACGATACCGACGCGATGATCCTGCTGGCCGCGTCGATGGCGCGCTTCCCCGGCGCCAGGGTCGCCAATGCCGCCATTGTCACCACCTCGGGCGGCGGCGGCGCGATCACGGCGGATCGCCTGACGGACAAGGGCATCCCGCTCGCCCGCTTTCTGCCCAAGACCGCCGCGCGGCTCGATGAAGTCTATTCGCCCGGCCAGGCCAACAACCCCGTCGATCTCGGTGGTCGCAGGGAAGGCGAGGCGGTCGACATCGCGGCGGCCACCATGTCGGCGGTGGCCGACGACGAGACCGTCGATGCGACCTTGTTTGCCATCACCACCGCGCCGTCGGTATCGGGCATCGCGTCGAATCTCGCCGACGCGGCGATCCCGGCCGGCAAGCCGTTCATCTTCGTGCTGCAGCCGGGCAAGGCGGCCGACAAGGCACGCCAGGAACTGATCAATCGCGGCCTGCCCTTCGCCAACAACCTCGACGAGGCGATCCGCGCGCTGGCCGGCTGGATCGACTGGTCGGCCTGGTCGAAGGCCGTGCCGGCCACGCGGCCGGCGGGCCTGCCGGCTGCACCGTCGTTGAAGCCCGGTACCTTGGGCGAGGCCGAAGCGAAAGCGTTGCTTTCGTCCTACGGCATTCCGGTCAATCGCGGCGCGGTCGCGGCCGATGCGGCGGAGGCGGCGAAGATCAGTGCCGGCCTGACCTACCCGCAGGTGCTGAAGGTCGTGTCCGCGGACATCGTGCACAAGAGCGACGTCGGCGGCGTGGTGCTGAACCTCGCCGATGCCGCGGCCGTCGAAGCCGCGGCCGGGCAGATGGCGGCAACGATCGCCGCGCGTCAGCCCGGTGCCCGCATCGAAGGCTATCTGGTGCAGGAAATGGCAGCGTCGGGCATCGAGCTGATCGTCGGCGTCAACCGCGATCCGCAGTTCGGCCCGATCGTCATGGTCGGTGCCGGCGGCGTGCTGGTCGAACTGATCGAGGACGTGGCACTGGCCCCGGCGCCGGTCTCGCCGGAAACCGCCAAGGCGATGCTGAAGCGGCTCAAGGTTTCGAAGCTGTTGGCCGGCATTCGCGGCAAGGGGCCCGCCGATGTCGACGCGGTGGCTGATGTCATCGTCCGCGTCGGCTGGCTGGCGCATGACTTGCAGGGGCAATTGCGAGAACTCGATATCAATCCGCTGATCGTGCGGGGCGCCGGCGAGGGGGCCGTGGCCGTCGACGGGCGGGCACTGATCGACAGTACTGGGGAGTGAGATGAAGGTCGTCTTTTCCGACAAGCACAGCCTGCATGCGCCCGACAAGATCGTCGTGCGCGGCATGATCATGGGCAACATGGAAATGCCCGATCGCGCCGACCAGCTGGTCCAGGCCGTGCGCGAAGCCGGGCATGAACTGATCGAGCCGCGCGACTTCGGCCGGGCCGAGGTGGCGGCGGTGCACAGTGCCGACTATCTCGTGTTCCTCGAAACCGCCTGGGATCGCTGGCAATTGCTGGGCCAGGGCGGCCGAGCGCCGACGACCGTTTATTCCCATACCGGCCCGACGCACCGCATGCATGCGCTGCCGACCTCGATCCAGGGGCAGGTCGGTTATTTCCTCTCCGGCGGTTCGGCCCCGGTCGACCAGGGCACCTGGGAAGCCTCGCTCGCCTCGGCGCATGTGGCGCTGGAGGCGGCTGAGGCGGTACGGTCGGGCGCACCCGTGGCCTATGCGCTGTGCCGCCCGCCGGGACATCACGCCTATTCGGATCTCGCTGGCGGGTTCTGCTACCTGAACAATGTCGCGGTCGCTGCCAACTACCTGTCCCGCACGATGGGACGGGCGGCGATCATCGATATCGACGTGCATCACGGCAACGGCACGCAGGGCATCTTCTATGATCGCGGCGACGTCCATTTCGTCTCGATCCATTCCGATCCGAACCACTGCTATCCGTTCTACGCCGGCTTCGCCGACGAGCGGGGCACGGGCGCCGGCCTCGGCCATAACCTGAACCTGCCGATCCCGCGCGGGTCGGGCGACGGGCCCTATCTCGCCGCCGTCGACCAGGGCCTCGCCTCGATCCGCAACTACGCGCCGAAGGTGCTGCTGGTCTCGCTCGGTTTCGATGCCTATCAGGGCGATCCCCAGGGCGAGATGGCGGTGACGACGGAGGGGTTCCGTGCCGCCGGCGCTCGCATCGGCGCACTCGGCCTGCCCACCGTGCTGGTCCAGGAGGGCGGCTACGCCGTCGCCGATCTCGGCCGCAACCTCAATGCCTTCATCGACGGTTTCCAGTCGCGCTTCCAATAAGGAGCCTGCAATTCCCATGACGACGAATCCGAACTCGAACGCCGCCCGCGATATCGCGAATCTCATCCACCCCTACACCAATCTCGACCGCCATGCGGAAGTCGGGCCGATCGTGATGAAGGGCGGCGACGGGGTCTATGTCACCGATGACGGCGGCCGCCGGTATCTCGAAGGCATGGCCGGGCTGTGGTCGGCCTCGCTTGGTTTCTCCGAGCCGCGGCTGGCCGCCGCTGCCTCGCGCCAGCTGGCCGAACTGCCATTCTACCACCTGTTCAATCATCGTTCGCATGAGCCGGCGATCGAACTGTCCGAGAGGCTGCTGGCGATCGCGCCGAAGGGCCTGAAGAAGGCGCTGTTCGCCAATTCCGGTTCCGAGGCCAACGACCAGGCGGTCAAGATCGTCTGGTACTACAACAACGCGCTGGGCCGGCCGGAGAAGCGCAAGATCATCTCGCGCATTCGCGGCTATCACGGGGTCACCATCGGCGCGGCCAGCCTGACCGGCCTGCCGGCCAACCACACCGACTTCAACCTGCCGATCGCCGGCATCCTGCATACCGATTGCCCGTCGTTCTACCACTACGGCCAGCCCGGCGAGACCGAAGCCCAGTTTGTGGACCGCCTGGCCCAGAGCCTGGAGGACCTGATCCAGCGCGAGGGGCCCGAGACGGTCGCGGCCTTCATCGCCGAGCCGGTGATGGGCGCGGGCGGGGTGATCGTGCCGCCGGCCGGCTACTTCGCCAAGATCCAGGCCGTGCTGAAGAAGTACGACATCCTGCTGATCGCAGACGAGGTCATCTGCGGCTTCGGCCGAACCGGCAATATGTTCGGCACCGAAACCTTCGAGCTGCAGCCCGACATCCTGACCGTGGCCAAGGCGCTGTCGGCCTCGTTCCTGCCGATTTCGGCCACGCTGATCTCGGAGAAGATCTTCGAGGCGATGCAGGCCGAAAGCCGCAAGATCGGCGTCTTCGCCCATGGCGTCACCTATGCCGGCCACCCGGTTTGCGCCGCGGTCGCGGTCGAGACCTTGAAGATCTATGAGGAACGCCGCATCGTCGATCACGTCCGCGAGGTTGCCCCGGTGTTCCAGCGCCGGCTGAAGGCGCTGGCCGACCATCCGTTGGTCGGCGAAACCCGCGGCGTCGGCCTGATCGGCGCGGTCGAGGTGGTTGCCGACAAGGCCAAGAAGGAATCCTTCCCCGTGGCCGAGGGCATCGGCGCGGTGATCCAGGCCAAGGCGATGGAGGCCGGCGTGATCGTGCGCGCCATCCGCGACGCCGTCGCCGTCTGCCCGCCGCTGATCATCACGGCCGCGCAGATCGACGAGATGTTCGACGGCCTGCAGCAGGGCCTCGACGGTGGCCTGGCCCATGCGAAGGCGAAGGGATTGTTCAAGGGCTGAGGACAATACGTCGCCCCGGGCTTCGCCCATCGGCGCTGACTTTAGGATTGGTTGGTTATCTAGAGAACAATCGTCATCCCCGCGAAAGCGGGGATCCAGGGCAAGGACGTCGCGGTCGGCGCCGCGCTTTCCCTGGGCTCCGGGTCAAGCCCGGGGCGACGATTGGTAGACCGACGGAAATCTGGCAGGGAGAGGGAATAGAACAATGTGGATGAAGGTAGTGCGCACGGCCGTCGCGGCCGCGGCGATGGGATTGCTGGCAACGGGGGCGATGGCGCAGACGCCGAAGCCCGGCGGCACGCTGAACCTGATCGTGCAGCCCGAGCCGCCGACGGCGATGCTCGGCATCAACAAGCTGGGGCCGGTATCGTTCGTCGGCGGCAAGATCTATGAGGGCCTGATCACCCTCGGCCTCGATCTGAAGCCGCTGCCGAGCCTGGCGAAGTCGTGGGAGATTTCGCCCGATGGCCTGACCTACACCTTCCATCTGCAGGAAGGCGTCACCTGGCACGACGGCAAGCCGTTCTCGGCCGACGACGTGGTCTTCTCCTTCTCCGAATTCCTGCCCAAGGTCTTCGCCCGCACCAAGGCGGCGATGGACCGCACCTCGTCGATCGTGGCGAAGGATGCCAATACGGTCGTCTTCACCCTGAAGCAGCCGTTCCCGGCGCTGATGATGGTGTTCGACGTCACCGGCGGCACCATCGTGCCCAAGCACATCTACGCCGGCACCGACTACCAGAAGAACCCGGCCAACCAGACCCCGATCGGCACCGGCCCGTTCAAGTTCAAGGAATGGCGGAAAGGGGCCTTCATCCAGCTCGTGAAGAACGAGAATTACTGGCAGAAGGGCAAGCCCTATCTCGACAATATCTATTTCCACATCGTGCCTGACGCCAACGGCCGCTCGATCGCGTTCGAGACCGGCAAGGTCGACGTGCTGCGGGGCGGCGATGTCGAGAATTTCGAAGTCCGCCGGCTGGGCGAGCTGCCCAACGTGGCGATCACCGAGGAGGGCTGGGAATTCTACGACCCGATCGCCTTCCTCAACGTCAACAATCGCAACAAGCCCATCGACGACGTCCGCTTCCGCCGCGCGCTGATGCATGCGATCGACAAGAATTTCGTGGTCAACACGATCTTCGCCGGCTTCGGCAAGCCGGTCGACGGGCCGTTCACCACGGTGACGCCGTTCAACGATCCGTCGGTGCTGGCCAAGTATCCGTATGACCCGAAGAAGGCCCGCGCTTTGCTCGACGAAATGGGCCTGAAGCCCGACGCCTCGGGCGTGCGCGCCGAGCTGCGCCTGCTGCCGCTGCCCTATGGCGAGACCTGGCAGCGTTATGCTGAATACGTGCGCGAGCGGCTGGTCGATATCGGCATCAAGGTGAAGATGGAAGGCGTCGACGTGCCGGGCTGGTTCCAGCGCCTGTCGACCGGCGACTTCGATATCGCCTTCAACTTCGTCTATCTGCTGGGCGATCCGGCGATGGGCATCACCCAGACCTATATCTCGTATCTCGACCAATCAGCTGAACCGCGGCTCGGCGGCCAATGTCGACGGCTACAACAACCCTGAGGTCGACAAGCTGCTGAACCAGGCCGACACCTCGGTCGATCCGGCCGAACGCAAGCGGCTTTACGCCGAGGTGCAGAAGATCCTGTCGGACGACGTGCCGGTGGTCTGGACGCATCAGATGGCGTTCCCGACCCTCTATCGCACCAAGATCAAGAACCTGATCACCACCGGTCAGGGGATGAACGAGACTTTCGCCGACGTCTGGATCGACCGCAAGTAACCGGGGAGGGCGCGTAGCATGAAACAGCTCGAGTTCATCGCTGGCAGGCTCGTCAAGGCGGTGATCGTCCTGCTCGGCATCGTCGTGCTGGCCTTCCTGCTGATCCGGGCCACGCCGGGCGATCCGGCGTCGGTGCTGGCCGGCGACGCCGGTTCGGTCGATGCCGAATTCATGCAACGCGTCCGCGCCGAATTCGGCCTGGACCGGCCGATGGCCGAACAGCTGGCGATCTACGTCAAGCAGATCGCCACGCTGCAGTTCGGCGAATCCTACCGCCAGCAGCGCCCGGTGATCGACCTGATCGCCGAGCGCCTGCCGGCCACCCTGATCCTGACCATGACGGCCTTCGGCATCGCGTTGCTGGTGGGGGTCACGCTGGGCGTGACCGCCGCCCGCCACGTCGGCCGCTGGCCCGACATGGCGATCACGGTCACCGCCCTGGTCTTCTTCGCCGTGCCGCTGTTCTGGATCGGGCTGATGGCGATCCTGCTGTTCGCGGTCAAGCTGCCCTGGCTGCCGGCCTTCGGCATGGAAACGGTCGGCGCCGACTATGACGGCTTCGACGCGCTGCTCGATACCATCCGGCACCTGATCCTGCCGGCGACGACGCTGGGCCTGTTCTACATCGCGATCTACGTGCGCATGACGCGCGCCTCGGTCATTGAAGTCATGGACCTCGACTTCGTTCGAACCGCACGCGCCAAGGGCATTCCGGAGGGGCGCATCTGGCGGCGCCATATCCTGCGCAACGCGCTGCTGCCGATCGTGACGCTCGCCAGCATCCAGGCCGGTAACCTGGTCGGCGGCGCGGTGCTGACCGAAACGGTATTCGCCTGGCCGGGCATCGGGCGGCTCGCCTTCGACGCGCTGCTGCAGCGCGACTACAATCTGCTGCTCGCCGTGTTCATCGTGACCTCGGCCCTGGTCATCCTGTTCAACCTGATCGCCGATCTGGTCTACGCCCTCGTCGATCCCCGCATCGAGGTCGGCGCATGACCGAGGTTGCCCTCCGCCTGATCCGCAATGCCGTGGGCGTTGCCGGCCTGGTCTTCCTGCTGCTGCTGGTCGTGCTGGCGCTGGGCGCGCCGCTGATCTATCCCGGCGACCCCTGGCGCATGGTCGGCAGCCCGCAGCTGCCCCCGCTCAGCCCGGGTTTCCCGCTCGGCACCGACGCGCTGGGACGCGACGTCGCGGCCGGCGTGGTGCACGGCGCGCGCATCTCGCTCCTGATCGGGCTGGTTTCCAGCCTCTGCTCGGTGATCATTGGTACCTGCCTCGGCGCGGTGGCGGGCTATTTCGGGCGCTGGGTCGACGACCTGATCATGCGCTTCACCGAATTCTTCCAGACGATCCCGAGCTTCATGCTGGCGATCGTGCTGGTGGCGATCTTCTCGCCGTCGATCGGATCGATCGTCTTTGCCATCGCCATCGTTTCCTGGCCGCCGGTGGCGCGCCTGGTGCGGGCCGAGTTCCTCTCGTTGCGGTCGCGCGATTTCGTCAAGGCGGCTGTCGTCGGCGGGCAATCGCCGTTGCGCATCATCTTCCGCCAGATCCTGCCCAATGCCTTCTCGCCGATCATCGTCACCGGCTCGCTGATGGTCGCCTCGGCCATCCTGCTGGAATCGGCGCTGAGCTTCCTGGGCCTGGGCGATCGCGAATACGTCACCTGGGGCTTCATGATCGGGGCGGGGCGCACGATGATCCGGCAGGCCTGGTGGCTGTCGGCCTTTCCCGGCATCGCCATCTTCCTGACCGTGCTGGCCCTGAACATGTTCGGCCAGGGCCTGAACGACGCGTTGAACCCGCGCCTGGCGCGAAAGGGGCGGGCATGAGCGAGATCCTGCTCGATATCCGCGACCTCAGGATCAAGCTGCCGGAAGGCGCCGATCGTACCCATGCGGTCGACGGCGTCACCCTGGCACTGCGGCGCGACGAGATCCTCTGTATCGTCGGCGAATCCGGCTCGGGCAAGTCGCTGCTGGCGAACGCGGTGATGGGTCTGCTGCCCCCGGCCGTGCGCGTCGCCGGCGGCAGCATCCATTTCGACGGCACCGATCTCGCGACCCTCGATCCGGAAGCCTGGCGCAGCCTGCGCGGCCGGCGCATCGCCATGATCTTCCAGGAGCCGATGACGGCGCTGAACCCGATCATGACGGTCGGCGAGCAGATCGACGAACTGCTGGTCGCCCACGGCATGACCGACAAGGCGGCGCGCAGGCGGCGGGTCGTCGAGCTCCTGGCCGCGACCGAACTGCCGGAGCCGGAGCTGCTCTACCACAGCTATCCGTTCCGCCTGTCGGGCGGCCAACGCCAGCGGGTGATGATCGCCGCGGCGCTGGCGCTGGAGCCGGACATCCTGATCGCCGACGAGCCGACCACGGCGCTCGACGTCACCACCCAGAAGCAGATCCTGACCCTGATCCGCGAGCTGCAGGCCCGGCGGCGGATCGCCGTGCTGTTCATCACCCATGATTTCGGCGTGGTGGCTGAAATCGCCCATCGCGTCGCCGTCATGCAATGGGGCAAGGTGGTCGAGGAGGGCGCGGCCGACGACGTGTTGCGCCGCCCCCGGCATCCCTACACCCAGCGCCTGGTCGCCGCCGTGCACGGCCTGTCGGCGCGCCCCGAGCTCGCCGCCCATGCCGCCGAGCCGCTGTTGGAGGTCGTCGGCCTGACCAAGACGTTCCGCACGTCGGGCGGCCTGTTCGTCCGCCGCCGGCGCGAGGTCCATGCCTTGCGCCAGGTATCGCTGACCATCCATCGCGGCGAGACCGTCGGGCTGGTCGGCGAATCCGGGTCGGGCAAGACCACGCTGGGCCATGCCATCGTGCGGCTGGTCGAGACCGATGCCGGCGAGGTCCGCTTCCGCGGCCGCGACATCCTGGCCGAACGCGGCGCGCAGCTGCGCACCACGCGCTCGCGCATCCAGATGGTCTTCCAGGACCCCTTCGCCTCGTTGAACCCGCGCCACAGTGTCGGCCGCATCCTGACCGAGACCCCGCGCATCCATGGCCTGGGCAAGGCGGATGCCGAGGCGCGCGCGCGGCGCCTGCTCGAACTCGTCGGCCTCGATGCATCGGCCTTCGGGCGTTATCCCCACGAATTCTCCGGCGGCCAGCGCCAGCGCATCGGCATCGCCCGCGCCCTGGCGCTGGAGCCGGAACTCATCGTCGCCGACGAGCCGGTCTCGGCCCTCGACGTCTCGGTCCAGGGCCAGGTCCTCGACCTGCTGGCCGACATCCGCCGGCGCCTGGGGCTGGCCATGCTGTTCATCACCCACGACCTGCGCGTCGCCGCCCAGGTCTGCGACACCATCGCGGTGATGCGGCGCGGCGAACTCGTCGAAATCGGTCCGGCCGCCGAGGTCTTCCGGCGACCGCGGCATGAATATACGCAGCGCCTGCTGGCTTCCGTTCCCGGCGCGGCGTGGACCGATCGCCCCAGCGTCGAACATCACAAGAAAGAAGGTTCAGGGATATGAGTGTCGTCACCGTCAAGGAACAGGGCAAAGTCTCGATCATCGCCATCAACCGCCCGGAGAAGGGCAATGCGATCAGCCGTCAGGTCGCCCTCGACCTGCAGGCGGCCTTTGCCGCCTTCGACAAGTCGGACCAGCGCGTCGCCGTGCTGACCGGCGAGGGCGATCGCGCCTTCTCGACCGGCGCCGACGTCACCGACCTGCCGGAATTGTGGCGCTGCATCCCGACCGTCGGCATCACCACCGAGAAGCCGATCATCGCGGCGACCTCGGGCTGGGTCGTCGGCGGCGCGCTGGTCGCGGTGATGATGGCCGATCTCTGCGTCGCCTCCGAGACGACGAAGTTCTCCTATCCGGAAGCCAAGCTCGGCTTCACCGGCGGCATGATCGCCGGGTTGGCCGGGCGCATCCCGCACAAGATTGCGATGGAGATCATGCTGCTGGGCCGGGCCGTCGATGCCCGGCGCGCCTACGAGGCCGGCCTGGTCAACCAGGTCGTCGCCGCCGGGACGCACGTTGAGGAAGCGGTCAAGATGGCCACCGAACTCGCCGGCTATTCGCCGATGGTGCTGAAGACCATCAAGCGTTTCGTGATCGAGGGCGTGCTGCCGGCCGGCCCGTCCGAGCAGATGGCCCGCACCCATCGCGACCTCGGCCTGGTGCGCGAGAGCGAGGATGCCCAGGAGGGTATCCGGGCCTTCAAGGAAAAGCGCGCGCCCAACTACGTCGGACGGTAACCGGCCATGACCCGCTATCTCGTCGCCCATTGGGGTACCTATCACGTCGATGACGACCTGACGGTGCACCCGCTGCCCAACGATCCGGCGCCCTCGCCGATCGGACTGTTCCAGACGCACCCCTCGGTCGATGCGATGCGGGTGCGGCGGCCGTCGGTGCGGCGCTCCTGGCTGGAGCACGGGCCGGGTGCCAGGCCGGAACGGCGCGGCAGCGATCCGTTCGTCGAGCTGCCGTGGGACGAGGCGGCCGAGATGGTGGCGGCCGAGCTGAAGCGGGTCATTTCCGCCCACGGCAACGAGGCGGTCTTCGGCGGATCCTACGGGTGGTCCTCGGCCGGGCGGTTCCACCACGCGCAGAGCCAGGTGCATCGTTTCCTCAATGCGCTGGGCGGCTATGTCCGGCATGCCGATTCCTACAGCCTGGGCGCCGCCCGCGTGCTGATGCCGCATGTCGTGGCGCCGATGGACGAGTTGATGACGGTCCACTCGTCGTGGGATGTGCTGGCCCGGCATTGCAGGCTGTTCGTCACCTTCGGCGGCGTACCGCTGAAGAATGCGCAGGTCTCGGCGGGCGGGCCGGTCGCCCATCGCGTGGGGGCCGGCCTGCGCCGCATGGCCGAGGCCGGTACCCGCTTCGTCAATATCAGCCCGGTGTGCAACGACCTGGAAACCGGGGCGGCCCATGAATGGCTGGCGATCCGGCCCAATACCGACACCGCGCTGCTGCTGGCCATCGCCTTCGTGCTGCAGGACGAAGGGCTGCACGACCTGGGCTTCCTGAACAGCCACTGCGTCGGTTTCGATCGCTTCCTGCCCTACCTTACCGGCGCGCAGGACGGGGTGGCGAAGGATCCGCGCTGGGCCGAGGCGATCACCGGCATCCCGGCCGCCCGCATCGCCGATCTCGCCCGCGAGATGGCGGCGAGCCGCACGATGCTCAACATCGCCTGGGCGCTGCAGCGATCGGATCACGGCGAGCAGCCGTTCTGGGCGCTGGTCACCGTCGCCGCGATGCTGGGCCAGATCGGCCTGCCTGGCGGCGGATTCGGCGTGGGCTACGGCGCGGTCAATTCGATCGGCAGCCCCGAGGCGCGCTTCGGCGGCCCGACCCTGCCGCAGGGCGACAACGCGGTGAAGGCGTTCATTCCCGTCGCCCGCATCGCCGACATGCTGCTGAATCCCGGCGGCCAGGTCAGCTACAATGGCCAGACCCTGACCTATCCGGATATCAAGCTGATCTACTGGGCCGGCGGCAACCCGTTCCATCACCACCAGAACCTGAACCGCCTGCTCGAAGCCTGGCGCAAGCCCGACACCATCGTCGTGCATGAGCAGTACTGGACGCCGACCGCCAAGCTCGCCGATATCGTCCTGCCCGCGACCACGAGCCTCGAGCGCGACGATATCGGCTATGCCACGCGCGAGGGGCATCTGATCGCCATGAAACGCCTGGTCGACCCCGTCGGCGAAGCGCGCGACGACTACGCGATCTTCGCCGACATCGCCGGACGCCTCGATGCCGGCGCGCGTTTCACCGAGCAGCTCGACTCGCGCGCCTGGCTCGTCCGGCTCTACGAGGAAAGCCGCAAGCGCGCGGCCGGCGCGGGTATCGACCTGCCGCCGTTCGATGCGTTCTGGGAATCGGGCATGGCCGATTACGGCGCCCATGCCGCGCCGGTCGTCATGCTCGATCGCTTTCGCGCCGATCCGGCGGCGCAGCCATTGCGGACGCCGTCGGGCAAGATCGAAATCTTTTCCGAAACCATCGCCGGCTTCGGCTACGCCGATTGCGGCGGCCACGCCACCTGGTATCCGCCGAACGAATGGCTGGGGGCAGAGGCCACGGCGCGTTTTCCGCTGCATCTTTTGTCGGACCAGCCGACGACGCGGCTGCACAGCCAGCTCGACCACAGCCCGCACAGCCGCGCCAGCAAGGTGGCCGGGCGCGAGCCGGTGATGCTGCACCCGGCGGATGCCGCGGCGCGCGGCATAGCGGACGGCGACGTCGTGCGGGTCTTCAACGACCGCGGCGCCTGCCTTGCCGGCGCCGTCGTCTCGGCCGACATCCGGCAGGGCGTCGCCAAACTGTCGACCGGCGCCTGGTTCGATCCCGATGCCGGCGGGCTGGAAAAGCACGGCAATCCGAATGCGGTAACCCAGGACCATCCGGCCTCGTCGCTGTCGCAGGGCTGCGCGGCGCAGACCTGTCTGGTCGAGATCGCGCGGCATGACGGGCCTCTCCCGCCGGTCACGGCCTACACGTTGCCGCGGCTGGAATAGGGTCGCGTTAGTTTCCGCGATCTGCCATCCTGCCGGCCATGCGGGGGGATCATGTCCGATAGGGTGAAGGCAGGCGGGCGTCGGATTTCGACGCAAGCCTTCCTGGCCGCCCTGGTTCTGGTGCTGGTGGGGCCGGGCCTGGTGTTCACCGGCTTCCTGCTGACCCGCTATGCCGATGCCAAGCGCGCTTCCTATGCGCAGGAGGCGCAGAACATCGCCCGCCAGATGGCGAATGCGATCGACCGCGATCTGACCGGCCTGCTGACCACGCTGCAGACCATTTCGACCTCGTCCTTCCTGGCGCAGGGCGACATTCCCGGCTTCTACAACCAGCTGGCGACGGTCAAGTCGTTCATCAATGCCGATATCGGACTGCGCCTGCCCGACGGGCAGATGATGGTGAATACCCGTCTGCCGCTGGGGCCGAACCTGCCCCGCACCGTGCTGCCGATCGATCAGCGCGTTCTCGATACCGGCCAGCCGGTGGTGTCGGACAGTTTCGTCGGCACGATGTCCAAGCGCGCGCTGTTTGCCATCGTGATGGCGGTGCCGCCCAATTCGATGCCGTCCTATCTGCTGCACGTCTCGGCGCCGACCGACCGCATCGCCGCGACCGTGCGCCAGGGCCTGCCGCGCGGCTGGGTGATCGGCGTCGGGGACAATGCCGGCAACTACATCGCCCGTTCGGACCGCCACGAGGATTTCTCGGGCAAACCCGGCCTGCCCGGTTTCCTGCGCCAGATGGTGGGCCCGGAAGGATCGTTCGTCGGCGAAAATCCATTCGGCGCGCCGATCCTGGTCGGCTATGCCCGCTCGGCCGTCGCCGGCTGGACCGTGGCGGCCTCGATCCCGCAGGATGTCATCGAGCAGCCGCTGCGCCGCGACCTGTTCCTGCTGATCGCCTTCGGCGCCGGCGTGCTGGCCCTGTCGGGTCTGCTGGCCTACTGGCTGTGGGGCGCGATCGCCCGGCCGCTGCAGGCGCTGGCGGCCGCCGGCCCCGCCATCGGCACCGACAGCGCCAGGCTCGATGTCACCAGCCCGGTGCGCGAGGTGGCCGAGCTTGCCGAAGTGATCCGCGCGGCATCCAGCGGCCTCGAGGACCGTTCCGCCCAACGCGATCGTCACGAGGCGGAATTGCGGGCAAGCGAGGCGCGGCTGCGCGCCATCATCGATACCGTGCCGGTCGGCATCCTGATCGCCGAGACGCCGTCCGGCCGCCTGGTCGAGGGCAACCGTCAGGTCGAGGAGATCACCGGCCATCCGAGCCTCGCCTCGACCAGCGCCGAGGCCTATGCCGAGTGGCATGCCCTGCATCCCGACGGGCGGCCGGTCGCGGCCCAGGAATACCCGCTGTTCCGCGTCATCCGCGACGGACTGCCGCGGGCCGAGATGGAGTGCCTCTACCGTCGGGACGACGGGCGCGACATCTGGATCCGGCTGATCGCGGCGCCGATCGCCACCGGCGGCGCCGTCGTCACCATCCTCGATACCGACAAGGCCAAGCGGGCCGAGCAGGATCTGGAGGCCAGGGTCGCCGACCGGACGCGCGAGCTGGGCGAGGCCAACAAGGCCCTGGTCGCGGAAATGACGCGGCGCGAGGCCGCGGAGGGGCAATTGCGCCAGATCCAGAAGATGGAGGCGATCGGCCAGCTGACCGGCGGCATCGCCCACGACTTCAACAATATGCTGGCCGTGATCATCGGCGGGCTGGACCTGACGCGCCGGCGGCTCGGCCGCGGCGATACCGACGTGATGAAGTTCGTCGATGCTGCGACGGACGGGGCCCGGCGCGCCGCGGTGCTGACCAGCCGCCTGCTGGCCTTCTCGCGCCAGCAGCCGCTGGCCCCGGAAGCGGCCGATCCGAACAAGCTGGTCGCCGGCATGTCGGAACTGCTGCACCGCTCGATCGGCGAGGCGATCCGCATGGAAACCGTGCTGGCCGGCGGGCTGTGGCGCATCCATGCCGATGTCGCCCAGCTGGAGAACGTCATCCTCAATCTCGCCGTCAATGCCCGCGACGCGATGCCCGACGGCGGCCGGCTGACCATCGAGACCGCCAACTGCCTGCTGGACGAGGATTACGCGCGCGGGCATCCCGGCGTGGCGCCGGGGCAGTATGTGATGATCGCGGTGACCGATACCGGCATGGGCATGACCGAGGAGGTCGCCGCCCGCGCCTTCGAGCCGTTCTTCACCACCAAGCCGGTCGGCCAGGGCACCGGGCTGGGCCTGAGCCAGGTCTACGGCTTCGTGCGCCAGACCGGCGGGCATGTGAAGATCTACGCCGAGCCCGGCCACGGCACCACGATCAAGGTCTACCTGCCGCGCTTCTACGGTCCCGCCGAGGCGGCGCCGGCGCCGGCCGCCGCCGCGTCGGTCGGCCCCGCGGCCGGCGAGGTGGTGCTGGTGGTCGAGGATGAGGACCGCGTGCGGCAGGTCAGCGTCGAGACGCTCAGGGATTTGGGCTATGCCGTGCTGGCGGCCGCGAACGGGGCCGAGGGGCTGAAGCTGCTCGATTCGCGGCCCGATATCGCGCTCCTGTTCACCGATATCGTCATGCCCGACATGAACGGCCGCAGGCTGGCCGACGAGGCGCGGCGGCGGCGTCCCGACCTGAAGGTGCTCTACACTACCGGTTTCACCCGCAACGCGGTGGTCCACAACGGCGTGCTGGACCCCGGCGTCAGTTTCCTGCAGAAACCCTTCACCGTCGACCAGCTCGCCGCGCGCATCCGCGAGATACTGGATACGCCTTAAGTCGCGGTCGAAAAAAATCTCCAGTTTAAGTGCAACCGATCCGGCACCCGCCGCGTTGAGGCAGCGTCATGGGGGATTGGGCGTGATCGGGCAACAGGTAGTCCTGTTCGAGGTGGCCGGCGTGGTTTGCGCGCTGGATCGCCCCGTCGTGCGCGAACTGCTTCCCATCGCCCGGCTGTGGCGGCCGCCGGCCACCCCGTCGACCGTGGCCGGCATCCTCGATCTCGGCGGCGTCGCCGTCCCGGTGTTGCGCCTCGGCCGCCTGCTGGGTCTCGGCGACGGGGAAGAGGCAGAGGATATCTACCGCCACCTGATCGTGGTGGACGGCGCGGTGCCCGACATGCCTGTGGCGCTGGAGGTCGACCGCGTGCTCGACGTCGTCAAGCCTGACGGCGGTGTGGTGGCGCCCGGCCATGTCAGCCTGAATGGTTGCGTCACCGGCGAGATCGCCCATCGCGGCGCGCTGGTCCATCTCGTGGCGGTCGACCGTATCCTGATGGCGGCCGAACAGCAGGGCATCGCCGAGCTCGGCCAGGCCGCGGCGGCGCGGCTGGCCGAATGGCGGCAGGCGGGCGGGTGATGCAGCATCCCACGCGCCGCTCCCGGCCGCTGCCCGATGCCGGCTTCGCCGCGCTGAAGGCGCGCATCATCGGCCGCACCGGCCATGCCTATTACCAGGACAAGGACGATCTGCTGTGGGAACGCGTGCTGCGCCGGCTGGCGGCGACCGGCACGGGCGACAGCACCGCCTATCTCGAGCGGCTGGAGAACGTCGACCGCGGCGAGGCGGAATGGGAAGCGCTCGAGGCCGAGATCACCATCGGCGAAACGTTCTTCTTTCGCTACACCGAGCAGTTCGAGGCCCTGTCGAGCCGCATCCTGCCCGATCTGATCGCGCGCAACCGCGAGACGCGCCGCATCCGGATCTGGAGCGCGGGCTGCGCCTCGGGCGCGGAGCCCTATTCGATCGCCATCGTCCTGCGCAACCTGCTGGGCGATGACTGGGACGACTGGCACGTCTCGATCATCGGCACCGACATGAACGCCGCCGCGATCGCCGCGGCGCGGCGGGCGGAATTCGGCCGCTGGGCGCTGCGCAGCCTGTCGGATGCCGATCGCGCGCGCTATTTCCGGCCGGCATCGGCCACCACCTGGGCCCTGCGCCCGGCATGGCGGTCGTCGGTACAGTTCGAGCGGCACAACCTGCTCAGCCTGCTCGACGGCACCTCGCCGCTGCAGTTCACCGATTTCGACCTGATCCTGTGCCGCAACGTCCTGATCTATTTCCATCCGGAGATGTCGGCGAGGATCGTCGCGGGGCTGGGGACCTGCCTGGTCGACGACGGCTGGCTGCTGGTCGGCCATGCCGAGCCCAACCCGGCTTTCGCCGAGACGCTGCAGCCGGTCAACCTGCCGGGCACCACCGTCTATCGCCGCGGGCCGGTGCCCGAGCCGGTCGTCATCGCACCCCCGACCTACGTGCCGGTCCTGCCGCCGGAACCCGTGCCTGTCGTCAGGCCCGCGGCGCGGCCGTTGCCGGAACCGGCGCCAGCGCCGCAGGTCATCCCGGCCAATCTCGACGACGTGGTCGAGACCGTGCGGCAGCAAGCCGACCGTGGCGAGCTCGAGGCCGCGCGGCGCACCTGCCGCGATGCGCTTGACGCCAACCCGACCAGCCCGGCGCTGCATTTCTACGACGGTCTGATCGCCCGCGCCCGGGGAGCGGCGCGCGAGGCCGAGGCGGCCTTTCGCCGGGCGATCTATCTCGATCGGAATTTCGCGCTGGCCCATCACCATCTCGGCCTGTTGCTGCTCGATGACGGACGGGGCCGGGCGGGTCGGCGCTCGATCGGGCACGCCGCCCGCATCGCCAATGCGATGGATGGCGGTCTGCTGCTGGCCCAGGGCGACGGCATGACGGCGGATGCGCTGCGCCGGGTGGCCCGCCTGCCGTTGACGCGGCATGAAGGAGACGGTCGGGCATGAGTACCGCGGAGAAGGCGGCGGCGCGCCGCGAACGGCTGCTGGACGAACGCACCTCGTTCCTGTCCCGGCGGACACGCGCCGCCGAAGATCTGGCCGATGCCGTCGACGTCATGATCTGCCAGGTCGGCCGGTACGCATGCGCCCTGCCGATCGGCGCGGTCGAGGAAGTGCTGCCCTATCGCCCTTGCGTGCCGGTGCCGGCCGGGCCGCCCGCCCTGATCGGTCTCTACGGCCGTGCCGGCCGCGCCTTCAGCGTCGTCGATCTCGGTGCGGCGCTCGCCGGCAGCCGGCCGGCCGAGGCGGCGGATGGCGGGCACTTCCTGGTGCTGCGCAACACCACGCCGCGGCTGGCGTTCTGGATCGAACGGGCGGAAGGTGTCGCCCGCGCCGTCCCGATGGAGGCGGAGGCCGACCAGCCCGAGCCCGCGGCCTTCACCCGCTATGTCCGTACCGTGCCTGGGGCGCGCGTGCTGGCGCTGGTCGACCTCGACCGCCTCCTGCCCACCCTGATCCCATCCCCGACCGCCGGAGCCTGACGCCCGTGTCGATTTCGATCGCCAATCGCATCCTTATCGGTTTCGTCATCCTGATCGGATTGACGGTGCTGCTCGGCATCTATTCGCTGAACCAGATCGGCGTGGTGCGCGATGCCGCCAACACCATCGTCACCCGCGATCTCGACGTCATGCGCCAGCTGGACGGCATCCGCGATGCCGAGCGCGCGATGCGCGAGGCACGCCAGGACATCGTCTACGGCTATCTGATGAAACAGCTGGGCCGCGGCCAGGCCAGCACCGAGGATGGGGTCGGGCAATGGCGCCGCCGCGCCGCCGCGGCCGAAGCGCTGGTCAACGAAGCCGCCAGCACCGTCAACGGCTATCGCGCCGCGGCGGTCTCGCCGGACCGGATCGAAGCCTGGCGCCGCATCGGTCAGCGTATCGGCGAAATCAACCTCGACATCAGGCAGATGCGCGAGCAGACCGACCGCCAGATCACGGCGATCGCCGCCAACGATCTCGGCGGGGCCGAGGCGGCGGAAAACGGCGCCTCGGCGATCGAGGATGCCTTCGGCACCCATCTCGCCGGTGCGCGCGAGGCGGTCAACGGCGGCATTGTCGCCGGCCAGCGCCGCGCCGACGAAATCTACGACGAAAGCCGCCTGTCGATCTGGGGCGCGCTGCTGATGGCCGCGATCGTCGCCATCGTCATCTCCACCGCGATCCGCATGTCGATCACGCGGCCGCTGAACGCGTTGATGGGGTTCGTCGAAAGGGTCGGGCAGGGCGATCTGGCCGGCCAGGTCGCGGCGACCGGCCGGGACGAGTTCGGCCGGCTGGGCGGCACGCTGAACGGCATGGTCGCCGGTCTCCGGCAACTGGCCAAGCAGAGCCGCGAGGCGACTGAGAACCTCAATGCCGCGGCGGCCGAGATCCGCGCCTCGACCCAGGAACAGTCGGCCAGCGTCGAGGAACAGTTCGCCGCCGTGCAGGAAACCGCGGCCACCGTCGACGAGATCACCCATGCCGGGGTGCAGATCGGCAAGCGGGCGCAGGACGTGATCGCCGCGGCCCAGCTGACCGCGCAGACCTCGTCGGGTGGCCTGCGCGCCGTCGAGGATACCGCGAAGGCGATGGACGGCATCCGCGAACAGGCCGAGGCGGTGGCCGAGAACATCGTGGCGCTGAGCGAGAAGACCCAGGCCATCGGCGAGATCATCGCTACGGTCAACGACATTTCCGAGCGCTCGCACCTGCTGGCGCTGAACGCCGCGATCGAGGCCGCGGCGGCCGGCGAGAGCGGGCGCAGCTTTGCCGTGGTCGCGGCCGAAATGAAGCTGCTGGCCGACCAGGCCAAGGAGGCGACGACCCAGGTGCGCGCGATCCTCGGCGACATCCAGCGCGGCATCAACACCTCGGTCATGCTGACCGAGGAGGCGGTCAAGCGGGTCACCGAAGGCAAGGGCCGCACCGACAGCGCCACCCGCACGATCGAGGAAATCTCGGGCCGGGTGCAGGAAAGCGTGCAGACCTTCCAGCAGATCGTGGCCTCGACCAACCAGCAGCAGCTCGGCATCGAGCAGGTGATGGGCGCCCTGCAGAACATCCGCCAGGCCAGCCAGCAGACGGCGTCGGGCACCCGCCAGCTCGACGCCGCCGCCGGCAACCTGAGCGACCTGTCCCAGCAATTGCTGGTGCTGGTCGAACGCTACCGTCTCTGAGGCCGGGGCCGTCTTGTCGAGCCTGCGCGAACAGCTTCTGGCCGCCTTCGAGATCGAGCATCGCGAACATCTCGAAGTGATCCGCCGTGGCCTGGGCCTGGCGGCGCGCGGGGCCGAATATGATATCCGCGACATCTTCCGCCGTGCCCATTCGCTGAAGGGGGCGGCGCGCGCGGTCGACCTGCCGGTCGTCGAGGATATCGCCCACCGGCTGGAAGCGGCCTTGGCCCGCGTGCAGGACGGCGCCCTGGCGCTCGACGATGATACGCTGGCGATCCTGCATCGCGGCATCGATGCGATCGAAGGCCTGGCTGCGGCGACCGACGGTCAGGCCCAGCCCGATCGCGACACCGTCGAAGCCTTGAGCCGGCTGGCAGGCGAAGCGCCGCCGGAGGAGCCGGCGGCGGTCGAGGAAGAAGACGAGGCCCGCCCGGACGAGGAAGCCCCGCACGAGGAAGCCCCGGCCGAGGCGCCGGTCGCGTATCTGCGTGTCGCCGAGATGCAGGTCGCGCGGCTGTCGCGCTCGATGCATGAATTGACCGCCGAATTGCAACGCCGCGACGTCCTCGACGACCGGCTTGAGGACATCGCCGCTGCCGCCGCCGCCTTGCGCCGGCACTGGGGCAGGGGACGCGGCGAGGAGGCGGATACCGCCTTGCGCGGCCTGTTGCGCGACATTTCCGGCCTGTGGCGCGATCATCGCCGGTCGCGCTGGTCGTTCGGGCAGTCGGTGCGCCGGTTGCAGGACGACGTCGACGCCATCGCGCTGGTGCCGGTCGGCTCGATCTTCGGCGATTTCGGCCGGATGATCCGCGACATGGCGCGCGGCGAAGGGCGCGAAGTCGCGGTCTATGTCGACGGGCTGGAGGCCGAGGCCGATCGCGACGTGCTGCAGCGGCTGAAGGATCCGGTGCTGCATCTGGTGCGCAATGCGTTGAGCCATGGCGCCGAGACGCCGGCCGAGCGCGAGGCGCGCGCCAAGCCCGCACGGCCCGAAATCTCGCTCACCTTCCGGTCGCGCGGCGGGCGGCTGTCGGTCGCCGTGCGCGATGATGGCCGCGGCCCCGACCTGACGCGCATCCAGGCGACCGCCATCGAACGCGGGCTGATCAGCCCGCCCCGCCCGGGCGAGGCGCCGCCCCAGGCCGACCAGTTGCTTTCACTGGTTTTCCAGCCGGGATTTTCCACCGCTGCCGCGGTCGACCGCTTGTCCGGGCGCGGCATGGGCCTCTCCGTCGTGGCCGAAGCCGTCAGGCTGCTGCATGGCACCGTCCGCCTGCGCCGGGGCCGCCCCTGGGGCGCCGAGGCGCTGATCTCGGTGCCGCTGCAGGCCTCGCGCCAGCCGCTGTTGCT
>JAEYTW010000709.1 GCA_023433835.1 Pseudomonadota bacterium
GGCTGCCCCCTGCTCCAGCGCCGCGCGCCGTTCGGCCGGCAGCGCAACCCAGTCGAGCCGGCCGGGGGCGAGGCCGAGCGGCGCCCGCACCCGGGCCACGAACCGCGCATCGGCCGCCGCCGGCGGATTGTCCGTCAGCAGGGCGGCGAAGCGGACGAAGAAATCGCGGGCCGCCATCCCGGCGACCTGGTCTTTCGGCGTGGTCCGCGCCGGCAGCGGCGCCAGGCGCAGCGTCGGCCGCGCGGCATCGAACGCGGTGTCGCCGACCCGGCTCAGCGGCCGCAGGTCGAGCTTCTGCTGATAGGCCTGCGCCGCGGGCAGCGATCCCTTCCGGTTGGCATCGATCCGGCCGATGATCCAGACCATCGCCGTCGGCGCCTGCAGCCGGTCGACGCCGTCGGGCAGGCTGCCCTGCCAGCCCGGCCCGACGATCGCGTAGGTCCGGGCCGCATCGCCCTGGGTGCGCGTGCCCGGCGCGGCGAAGACGTTGGTCCAGGCGTCCATGCACTGGATGACGTAGTAGATGCCGCCCGAGGCCGGCACCGTCATCAGCACGGGCTCTTCCTTCACGTCGACCCAGGCGGTCGAATAGATCGTCTCCACGTTGGGCCGCACCACGGTGCGGAAGCTGGCATTGGCCAGGATCGGGATATGCAGGAAGCGGTTCGGGGTGATGTTGGCCGCCACCGGGCTCGACAGGCTGGCCACCCGCGTCACGTCGGTCAGCACCAGCGGGTAGGCATAGACATAAGCCTGGGCGGCGAGTTCCGCCTCCGTCGCCGCCCGGGCGGCCGCCCCCGGCAGCATGGCCGCGCACACCAGCACGGCCGCGATGATCCGCATGATCATGTTCATTCCTCCCCGGGCATTTCCGAAGCCCTGCCCCGACAGCCTGCGCGGCATGCGGCCCCGGGCGCCATGATCTGGCAGGTAATGACTTCGCTCAGTTCAGCCGGCTGCGGATCTCGGCCAGCAAGGCTTCGGCCTCGCGCCGCTCCTCCGCGGTCTTGGCCAGCTCGACCAGCCGGCCGAGCGCGGCGATGGCATCGTTGAGCTTGCCTTCGTGGGCGCGGACCAGTGCCAGTTCGCGCCAGCTCGGCTGGTGGCGGGGGGCGACGGTGACCATGCGCGACAGCATCTCGGCGGCGCGGTCGGCATCGCCGGCCTGCAGCGCCCGGCTCTTCAGGTTGTTGAGCAGACGCAGGAGGATTTCGCGGGCCGAAACCGCGCGGTGATGTTCGGGCTTCAGCGCTTCCTCGCCGGCGATGCGGTTCAGCATCGCCCGCATGTCGGCCGGCGCCACCACCCGCCCGCCGTTGAACGGATCGATGACCACCGCGTCGGGGCCGTGCCGCAGGCGCAGGAGGAAATGGCCGGGAAAGCTCAGGCCCTCGATCGCGAAGCCCGCGGCCTGGCCGGCATGCAGCCACAGGATGCCGAGCGCCACGGGCAGGCCGCGGCGGCGGTCGATGACGCGGATCAGATTGGCGTTGGCCGGATCGTCGAAGGAGGCGGCATCGCCGCGATAGCCGTGATGGCCGGCCAGCACCTCGCTCAGCGCCAGGGCCGCGGCGGTGGCATCGGTGGCCTCACCGGCCCGGGCGGCGACATCGCTGCCCAGGGTTTCGAGATGGCGGTGATAGAAGTCGAGCTTCTGGTCGGGGTCGTCCAGCGCGGCCAGGAGCAGCCCCGCATCGGCCAGGCCGATGTCGTCGTCCGCCTGCTCGCCGATGGCAAGCAGGGCCTCGACCAGTTTCTGACGCTCGCGATTGGTCGCCATCGCCTTCGTGAAGCTCTCGAACAGTCCCGTGGCTACTTGTAACGGTCGGGATCGGTTTTGACCATGACATGGTTGACCACCGCGCGCACCCCGGAAATATCGCGGACATAGGCGACCACCCGGTCGATCTCGGCCGCGTTCTGGGCGATGCCCAGCAGGTAGACCGTGCCGTTCACCGTGGTGATGTCGTAGTTGACGTCGGCGATCCGGTTGTCGCCGAAGATCCGGGTGCGCAGCTTGGTCGAGATCATCATGTCGCGCGTGGTGTCGCGGAAGTTCGAACCCGACGTGATCTGCAGTTCGTCATAGAGCTGGCGCACCTCGGGCAGCGGTCGCACCAGCCCGACCACCTCGTTGCGCGCGTCGGTCGTGGGCACCGTGCCGGTCAGCATCACCCGGTTCTCGGAAACGGCGACGTTGACGTCGGTCAGATAGCTGAAGCGCCGCTGGCCCAGCATGTCGTGGATGCGCAGCTTGAGCATGGTGTCGCTGGCATAGCCGCCGACCCCGCGTTCCTCGACCGCCGCGGCGCCGACCCAGGCCCCGGCGCTCATGACCAGGTTGGCCGGCGAGCAGCCGGCCACGAAAAGCAGCGTGAGCGATACCAGGGCTAGTTTAGGGTCGCCATGCATCGACCACATGATGGGGCAAGCGGCGCGGGACCACCAGCACCACGTCGAAACGCAGGGACAGCGTCGCGGCATCGGGCTGGCGGGCCCGGTAGGCCTCGGCCGCCGCCTCGATCCGCCGGCGCTGGCGCGCGGTGATCGCCTCGACCGCCGTCGCCGCCGTACCCCGCCGCTTGACCTCGACCGCGACCAGGAGCCGGCCCTTGCGCGCGATCAGGTCGATTTCGCCGAGCGGCCCGCGCGTCCGGCGCGCCACGATGCGGTAGAGCTTGGCGGTCAGCCACAGCGCCGCCAGCGTCTCGGCCAGCCGGCCGGCCCGTTCGGCCGCATGCCGGTCGCGTTTCATTCCGCCTCGCCCGCCTTCAGCGCCAGCGCCCGGGCATAGCC
>JAEYTW010000733.1 GCA_023433835.1 Pseudomonadota bacterium
CCGCCCGGCAGGCTGCCAGCGCGGCGGTCAGCGCCGCGCGGTCGGCCTCGGCATGGCGGCGGGCAGCCAGCCGCCCGGCCATCGCCTCCAGCTCGGCCATCACCGCGAACATCTCGACCAGCCGCTCGGGCCCGATTTCGGCCACCACCGCGCCGCGGCGCGGGCGGATCTCGATCAGCCCGGCGGCGGCGAGCTGCATCAGCGCTTCGCGGATCGGCGTGCGCGACACGCCGAAGCGCGCGGCCAGCGGCACCTCGTCGAGACGGGTCCCCGGGGCCAGGCGGCCGGTGAGGATCTCGTTCTCGATCTCGTCGCGCAGCCGTGATCCCGCGCTCAACCCGGGTTGTGTTTCCTTTGTCTCGGATCTTGTATACATAAATCTTGTCCGTGTCGGCAGATAGCCATACCATGTCGCCCGAATTCGCGCAAAGCCATACAAGCGAAGTGAAGGAGGAGACACCATGGGTATCATTCTGAATCGCCGCCGGCTGATCGGCACGGCTGCTGCCACGGCCGGTGCCTTGAGCTTCGGCATCGGCAGCGCCAGGGCCGCCACCACCTTGAAGATTTCCCACCAGTTCCCCGGCGGCACGATCGACGACGGCGACTTCCGCGACCGCCTGGTGCGCAAGTTCGCCGCCGAGGTCGAGAAGCGCACCAACGGCGAATTGCGCTTCGAGATCCATCCCGGCTCGTCGCTGATGAAGACCAACGCGCAGTTCTCGGCACTGCGCAAGGGCGCCCTCGATCTCTCGCTCTACCCGCTCTCCTATGCCGGCGGCGAGCTGCCGGAATGCAATATCGGGCTGATGCCCTGCCTGGTCTCGACCTACAAGCAGGGGCTGGCCTGGAAGACCGCCGCCGTGGGCAAGGATCTCACCGGCTTCCTCGCCGACAAGGGCATCTCGATCGTCACCTGGGTCTGGCAGGCCGGCGGCGTCGCCAGCCGGGCCAAGCCGCTGGTCGCGCCCGAAGATGCCAAGGGCATGAAGGTGCGCGGCGGCAGCCGCGAGATGGACCTGGTGCTGCAGGCCGCCGGCGCCGCCGTGCTGTCGCTACCGTCGAACGAACTTTATGCGGCGATGCAGACCGGTGCCTGTGACGCGGGCATCACCTCGTCGACCAGCCTGATCTCGTTCCGGCTGGAGGAGCTGTCCAAGCACCTGACGACGGGCCGCGGCCGCAGCTACTGGTTCATGTTCGAGCCGCTCCTGATGTCGAGGAAGATCCTCGACGGCCTGCCCAAGGAACAGCAGGAAGTCATTCTCAAGGTCGGCGCCGAGATGGAAGACTTCGGCCTCAAGGCGGCGATGGCCGACGACGAGGCGGTGGCGACCGTCTACAAGAAGGCCGGCGCCACGACCCACGACCTCGATGTCGCGACGATCGAGAAGTGGCAGGCGATCGCCCGCGACACCGCCTGGAAGGATTACGAAGCCAAGACCGCGACCTCGGCCAAGCTGATCAAGCAGGCGCTGGAGGTTTCGGCATGAGCCACGGCGTCGATCTCGGCGCCGCGGCGGCGGGGGGGGGGGGGGGGGGGGGGGGGGGCGGGCCCGGCCCCCCCCGCTGCTCGCGCCCCTCGACCTTCTGCTGGCGCGCCTCAACCGGCTGATCATGCTGGCCGCGTCGGTCGCGCTGATCGCGGCCAGCGTCATTCTTTCCTACTCGGTCGTCACCCGTTACCTGTTCCACATGCCGACCTACTGGCAGGACGAGGCCTCGGTCTTCCTGCTGGTCGGCGCCACCTTCCTGGCCTCGGCCCATGTCCAGTCGCGCCGCGGCCATGTCGCGATCGAGGCGATCACCGGGCTGCTGCCCGCGGGGGTCAACCGCGTGCGGCTGATTCTGGTCGACCTCGCCTCGTTCCTGTTCTGCGCGTTCTTCACCTGGAAATCCTGGGTGCTGCTGCACGAGGCCTGGGTCGACGGCCAGGTCTCGTCCTCGACCTGGGCGCCGCCGCTGTGGATCCCCTATGCGGTGATGACGATCGGCATGGGGCTGCTCTCGCTGCAGCTCATTGCCCAGGCGGCCGGCGGCATGGTGCGGCGATGAGCACGCTCTATGTCGGCCTGCTCTACGGCGGGGCCACGCTCGCCGCGATGTTCTCCGGCATGCCGATCGCCTTCGCGCTCGGCGCCGTCGCCCTCGTCTTCATGATGGGGTTCATGCCGGCGGCCTCGCTCGACATGGTCACCCAGAACGTCTACGAGGAAATGGCCTCGATCACGCTGCTGTCGATCCCCTTGTTCATCCTCAAGGGCGCGGCGATCGGCAAGTCGCGCGCCGGCCAGGACCTCTATTCCGCCCTGCATGTCTGGATGCACAAGGTGCCCGGCGGCCTGGCCATCGCCAATGTCTTCGCCTGCGCGTTGTTTGCCGCCATGGCCGGCTCATCGCCGGCGACCTGCTCGGCGATCGGGTCGGCGGGCATTCCGGAGATGCGCAAGCGCGGCTATTCCGGCGGGTTCGCCGCCGGCATCATCGCCGCCGGCGGCACGCTCGGCATCCTGCTGCCGCCGTCGATCACCATGATCCTCTATGCGGTCGCGGCCGAACAATCGCTCGGCCGGCTGTTCCTTGCCGGCCTCGGGCCGGGGCTTCTGCTGGTGGTGCTGTTCGCTGGCTACGCCGTGATCCGCTTCCGTCAGGAACATGCCCGGGCGCGTGCCGCCTACGAGCGGGGGGCGGTACGGTCCGAACTGTTGCGCGACGAGCATTTCACCCTGGCCGAAAAGTTCTCGGCCCTGCCGCGCGTGCTGCCTTTCGTCGTGCTGCTCACCGGCGTCATGGTCGCGCTCTACGGCGGCTATGCCACGCCGTCGGAGACGGCGGGCCTCGGCGGCATCCTCGCGCTGCTGCTGATCGCCGCGATCTACGGCGTGTGGCGGCCGCGCGACCTCGACCCGATCCTGTCCTCGACGCTGCGCGAATCGACGATGCTGATGATGATCATCGGCATGTCGCTGCTTTATTCCTATGTGATGAGCTATCTGCATATCAGCCAGGGCGCGGCGCAGTGGATCGTGTCGCTGCAGCTGTCGCGCTGGGTCCTGCTCGCCGCCATCCTGCTGCTGGTCGTGGTGCTCGGCTTCTTCCTGCCGCCGGTCTCGATCATCCTGATGACCGCGCCGATCATTCTGCCGCCGCTGAAGGCGGCCGGTTTCGACCTGATCTGGTTCGGCATCGTCATGACCATCGTGATGGAGATGGGGCTGATCCATCCGCCGGTGGGCCTCAACATCTTCGTCATCAAGAACATCGCGCCCGACATCCCGCTGTCGGACGTGATCTGGGGCACGGTGCCCTTCGTGCTGCTGATGGCGCTCGCCGTCGTTCTGCTGTGCTTCTTCCCGGGCATCGCCACCGCGCTGCCCGATCTGGTGATGGGGGTTAGATGAGCCTGTCCTTCCTCGGCGACCTGCTGCAGACGATCACCGATCGCGGCCGCGACCTGATCCGCGGTCGCGGGCCGGTGCCCGAGGAAGGCGATCTCAGCCTGGCCTGTGAAACCCTCCTGTCCAGCCGCGGCGAAGCCTCGGGCACCGGCCGGGCGCTCGCCATCCTCGACCGCTGGGAAG
>JAEYTW010000792.1 GCA_023433835.1 Pseudomonadota bacterium
GCCTGCGACAGGTCGATGGCCGGCCCGGCGCCGCCCTCGTACTGGCGCAGCCAGGCGGCGGCGGCCGGGATCGGCGCCTCGTTCATCGCCGTCAGCAGCGGGTTGATGCCGGCAGAAACTGATGTCATCGCGGAAACCTTGTCTGTGTGGTGGCGTGAGATTAGCCGCAACTCGCGCTTGGCGGCACCCTTGCGTGATTGTATGACCGTCAGGGTAGGCAATCGGGGGCGTCAGGCGTGGTCGCACGGGTCAGGACAGTCGCGTTTGCGGGCACGGAAGTCCTCGATATCGACGTCCAGGTCCAGATGGCGGCCGGCCTGCCGGCCTTCACCGTGGTCGGCCTGCCGGACAAGGCGGTGGCGGAGAGCCGCGAGCGGGTCAGGGCGGCGCTGACCGCGCTGGGGCTGGGCCTGCCGCCGAAGCGCATCACCGTCAACCTCGCCCCGGCCGATCTCCCCAAGGAAGGCAGCCATTACGACCTGCCGATCGCACTCGGCCTGCTCGCCGCCATGGGGGTGGCGCCGGCCGAGGAGATTGCCGGTTTCGTCGCGCTGGGCGAGCTGGCGCTCGACGGTGCCATCCTGTCGGCCAACGGCGTGCTGCTGGCCGCGATGCATGCCGCCAACCACGATCTCGGCCTGATCTGCCCCGCCGCCTGCGGGGCGGAGGCCGCCTGGGCGCCGGGCATCCCGATCCTGGCAGCAGGCTCGCTGCTGGCGCTGGTCAACCATTTCAAAGGCACCCAGGTGCTGGCGCCGCCGGTCGCCCGCATCGCCGACCAGGCGGCGGGCGGGCCAGACCTGCGCGACGTCAAGGGCCAGGAAGCGGCCAAGCGCGCTCTCGAGGTTGCCGCCGCTGGCGGCCATAACCTCCTGATGATCGGCCCGCCCGGCTCGGGCAAGTCGATGCTGGCCGCCCGCCTGCCGGGCCTGCTGCCGCCGCTCGACCCGGCCGAAATCCTGGAGGTTTCGATGATCGCCTCGCTGGCCGGGCAGATCGCCGACGGCCGGCTGACCCGGGCGCGCCCGTTTCGCAATCCCCACCACTCCGCCTCGATGGCGGCGCTGACCGGCGGCGGTACCAAGGTACGGCCGGGCGAGATCAGCCTGGCCCACCTGGGTGTGCTATTTTTGGACGAGCTGCCCGAATTCAACCGGCAGGCACTCGACGGTCTCAGGCAACCGCTCGAGACGGGCAAGGCGGTGATCGCGCGGGCCTCGGCCCATGTCTCCTTTCCCGCCCGCTTCCAGCTGGTGGCGGCGATGAATCCCTGACTATTTATCTCGCAATCTATTCGTAACCTCACTTGTATTTTGTTTTTTTGTAACTTCGGATTTCTTTTTTTAATTGTACGTTCTACAGATTTCAGAATACCCCGACTGCAGCACATCTCTAATGATGTTTTGTGATCCAAATGTGTTGACATCAGCTCTCTCGGCCCCATATCAATGCTCTCGACAGCGCCCGAGGACATCATGCCCGCGACGTCTCATCTCCACATTCGCATTGCACCGGAAAGTCGTGCCACGCTCGCTGCCGCGGCACAGGCGGCCGGCCTGACCCTGAGCGACTTCGTCGTCTCGGCCGCGCTCGATCAGGCGCGGACCACCTTGGCCGACCAGACCGTTTTCGCGCTTTCCGCAACCGACTTCGCGACCGTAGCGGCACAGATCGAAGCGAACACCGAGCCGACCCCGGAACTCGCCGCTCTCATGAAGGCGCCGCCGGTCTGGAAACGTTAGGCGGATGATGCTCGATGCACCGCGCCCGATCGGCGCTCAGCACGATCTCTCCGCCTTCGATTGCGGCGCACCCCCACTGGACGACTGGCTGCGGCGACGCGCGCTGGCCAATGAACTCGGCGGCATTTCCCGCACCTATGTCATCACGGCATCCGAGAACCCCACGGTCGTCGTCGGCTACGTTTCGCTCGCCGCCGCAACCATCCTCGACAAGGAAGCGACCGGCGCGGTTCGGCGCAACACGCCCCCCACCATTCCGGCGATCCTGATCGGCCGGCTCGCCGTCGACCGTCGCTGGCAGGGCCGTGACGTCGGTCGCAGCCTCCTGCAATTTGCCGTCGCCACCGCGATCGACGCCGGTGTGCGCGTCGGCGTGCGCGCCATCCTGGTCCACGCCAAGGACGAAGCTGCCGCCGCCTGGTATCGCCGCCACGGCTTCCAGCCTTCTGCCGTGTCGCCCACGACCCTGATGATCACCACGAGTGCCGCGGCCAAGGCCTTCGCTGCGCCACAGTGATTGGTTGACAGTCGAACTCGGCTCGTATTCGGTGCGGGGCATGGTCGCTCGCATCCACACCGTCGCGTTCCAGGGCATCAACGTCGTGCCGATCGACCTGCAGGTGCAGATGGCGGCCGGCCTGCCGGCCTTCACCATCGTCGGCCTGCCGGACAAGGCGGTGGCCGAGAGCCGCGAACGGGTACGCGCGGCCCTCACGGCGCTTGGCCTCGGCCTGCCGCCGAAGCGGATCACGGTCAATCTCGCCCCGGCCGACCTGCCCAAGGAAGGCAGCCATTTCGACCTGCCGATCGCACTCGGCCTGTTGTCCGGCATGGGCGTCGTGCCGGCCGAAGAGCTGGACGGCTTCGTCGCGCTGGGCGAACTGTCGCTCGACGGCACCCTGAATGCCGTGGGCGGCGCATTGCCCGCCGCCATCCATGCCAACGCCCTCGACAAGGGTCTGATCTGCCCGGCCGCCAGCGGTGGCGAAGCAGCCTGGGCCGGACAGTTGCCGATTCTCGCCGCGCCCTCCCTCCTTGCTTTGGTCAACCACTTCAAAGGCACGCAGGTGCTGGGTCCGCCAGCCGCGCGGATCGCGGCCGACGACGAGACGATGCCCGACCTGCGCGACATCAAGGGACAGGAAAACGCCAAGCGCGCGCTCGAAATCGCTGCCGCCGGTGCCCACCACCTTTTGATGGCAGGGCCGCCGGGTTCGGGCAAATCGCTGCTCGCCAAGCGGCTCCCCGGCATCCTTCCGCCGCTCGATGCCAGGGAAATCCTGGAAGTCTCGACGATCGCATCGGTCGCCGGCGATCTACGCGGCGGCGAGTTGCGACGGCGGCGTCCATTCCGCAGCCCGCATCATTCGAGTTCGATGGCAGCGCTGGTCGGCGGCGGGCAACGCGCCAGGCCGGGAGAGATCTCGCTCGCCCATCGCGGGGTCCTATTCCTCGATGAGTTGCCGGAGTTCAGCCGCCAGGCTCTGGAGGCGCTTCGTCAGCCGCTGGAGAACGGCGAAGCGGTGGTGGCGCGCGCGAACGCGCATGTGACCTATCCGGCTCGTTTCCTGCTGATCTGCGCTATGAATGAATGCAAATGTGGGTATCTGCATGACGCCTCGCGCGGTTGCGCACGGGCGCCAAAATGCGGCGCGGAATACCAGGGCAAGCTGTCCGGCCCGCTGCTCGACCGCTTCGACCTGTCGATCGAGGTGCCCGAGCTTTCCGCGGCCGACCTGTCCTTGCCGCCTCCGGCGGAGGGATCGAGCGAGGTCGCAGCGCGCGTGGCGACCGCACGCGCGGTCCAGGCCGAACGATATCACCACCTGGCCGGCGCCGGGGCTGCGGTGCGGACGAACGCCGAGGCGGACGGCGAATTGCTCGACCGGGTCGCGGCACCTGATGAAGCGGGCCAGCGGTTGCTTACCGACGCCGCGAGCCAATTGCGGCTGTCGGCTCGTGGCTATCACCGTGTCCTGCGCGTCGCCCGCACGATCGCCGATCTCGCCGGCAGCGACGGGGTGCGCCGCCCGCATATTGCCGAGGCACTGGCCTATCGGCGCCGTGCCTTGAGCCGGCAATGACCGCCTACGGCGGGCCATTGCCTTCACCTGTCAGGAATGCCGCGACCAGGGCTGCATGCCGACCTCGCGGCTCGCTGCTGCCGATTTCCCAGCGCCGCAGCGTCGCCTCGTCCACGCCCAGCAGGGTCGCGGCACTCTTGCGCGTGAGCCCCTGGCGGCGGCGCATCGCCACCATCCGGCCGGCGAGGCTGTGCGGAACGGGGGCCGGATCGTGCCCCAGGAAAGCGATGATCGCGGGCAACAGCCGGGCGACCGGCCGGGTCTTGTCGTGCTCCCACAGCAGATACGTCCAGGTGTTTACCCCGAGGCGGATCGCGACGTCGCGCTGGCGCAGTCCCAACTCCCGTCGGCGACGCAACAGGTGCTCCCCCAACGTGATCGGATTTTCCGGATATCCCTTGTCCCGAGCCCTTTTCAAACAGAGGGTTACGTATGGCAACAAGGCAACGCACGAATGCCGCTGCGGCCATCTCGGCGATCCCGCCCTGGCCTGCGCCCGGGCACCGAAATGCGGGGCCGAATACCAGGCCAAGCTGTCGGGCCCGCTGCTCGACCGCTTCGACATTGCCATCGAGGTGCCGCCGGTCTCAGCCGCGGATCTCGGCCTGCCGCCGCCGGCCGAAGGCTCGGCCGAGATCGCGGCCCGCGTCGCCCAGGCCCGCGCGCTCCAGGCGCATCGCTACGGGGCCCAAGGCCCGCGCTGCAATGCCGAGGTCGAGGGCGAGGCGCTCGACCGCGTCGCCGCGCCCGATGCGGCGGGCCAGCAACTTCTGACGGCGGCCGCCGAGAGTTTGCGGCTGACCGCGCGCGGCTATCACCGCGTGCTGCGCGTCGCCCGGACGCTGGCCGATCTCGCCGGCGGTGGCGGGGTCCAGCGCGGCCATGTCGCCGAGGCCTTGTCCTATCGCCGCCTCGTCTTCGCGCGCTGACCGCAGGTCCAATTGACCGGCTTCGCCTCTTTCGTCCAGGGTAGCCGCATGATCGACGAACCGCCCTATGAATGCCGCCGCGACGACGGCCATCTCGTCTCGACCGACCGCGGCCGCCTCGATGTCGAGGCCACCTACCGCTTCATCGCCATGGACAGCTACTGGGCCCAGGGCATGCCGCGCGCGGTGTTCGACCGGGCGCTGGCCCATTCGCTGCCCTTCGGCCTCTATGACGGCCAGGGGATCCAGCGGGGCTTTGGCCGCGTTACCTCGGACCGCGCGACCTTCGGCTACCTGCAGGACGTCTTCATCCTGCCCGAGGCGCGCGGCCGGGGGTTGGGCAAGTTCCTGGTCTCGTCGATCTTCGCCCACCCCGGCCTGCAGGGGTTCAGGCGCTGGACGCTGGCCACCCGCGACGCCCACACCCTCTATGCCCAATACGGCTTCACGGCGCTGAAACGGCCGGAAAGCTTCATGGAACGCCACGACCCGGAGGTCTACCGCCGATGACCGCTTTGATCGACCTGATCGACTGGTTTGCCACCCGGCGCCTGGCCGACGACGACGTGGCCGACCTGGCCGCCGGGCTGAAGCCGCAGGACGAGATGCAGGCCTACCAGGTCCAGGCCGGCGTGACCGAGCGGCTGATCGCCGGCGGGCGCGGACCCCAGGTGGGCTGGAAGATCGGCGTGACCACGCCGCAGATGCGTGCCCATCTCGGCATCGAGGCGCCGATCGCCGGCGCGGTGCTGCAAGCCGGCCGGCGCGAGGCCGGCGCGGCGGTGGCGACCGCCGATTTCACCCGCATCGGCATCGAATGCGAGATCGCCATGGTGCTGGGCCAGCCGCTGGGCGGCGGCGCGCCGGTCAACCGGCACGATGCCGAGGCCGTCGTCGCGACGATCCATCCGGCGATCGAACTGGTCGACGACCGCTACGGCGGCGACTACCCGGCTTTCGGCGTGCCCGGCATCATCGCCGATTTCTGCTTTCACGCCGGCTTCGTGCTGGGTGACCCGGTGCCGGATTGGCGGGACATCGACCTGGCCGCGCTGACCGGGGTGACCCGTGCCGACGGGGTCGAGCGCGTGCGCGGCCTGGGCGCCGACGTCCAGGGCCATCCGATGGCCTCGCTTGCCTGGCTCGCCAACCAGCTGACCACGATCGGCCGGCGGCTGGAGCCCGGCGACATCGTCCTGACCGGCAGCCTGCCCTTGCCCTACTGGGCCAATGCCGGCGAGGCCATCGAGATCGAGATCGAGCGGCTGGGCAGTGTCGGGATAAGATTGACGTAAGGCGAAGCCGGTTTACGTAAACATCTTGATAGTTACGTAAAATCCTATCCCGTTACATCTGCTGACGACTTGATCCCTGGACGTTCGCGAGGAATGCATTCCGGTCGGGCAAGCCACCAGCTTTTTGCGCGGCACCCGGTACGGTCGACAGTATACAACACCCCCGTTCCGCAAACCGTGCCCGGAGGGGGTGACCGTCGTGCTCGCCAATCTGAAGATCCTTGTCAAATCGCTGATCCCCGTGCTGCTGCTGGCACTGGTGGCCATCGGCCTGACCACGCTCGGCGCGGTCAAGATGGATGAGGTCAACACGACCTATTCCAAGCTGCTCGACCAGGATCAGGCGGCGATCAACGAAATGTCGAGCGCCAACGCCTACGTCATCTCCAGCGTCAAGTCTCTCTACCAGATGATCGCGGAGCAGGAGCCGGCCGCGATCGCCAAGGCCGGCGAAGGCGTCGGCCGCACTGCCGCCGAGGTCGAGACCCGCCTGAAGAAGGCGGCCGCGCTGCTGCCGAGCGCCGCGCCCGAGATCGAGGCGCTGCTGCGCGAATTCCAGGCGCAGATCGCGGCCAGCCGCGAGGTCCAGACGCTGGCGGCCGGCAATGCCGACGACAACAAGAAGGCCACCAGGATCCTGAATGATACGGTCGGCCCCGCGCTGACCGCGGTCGCCATCAACACCGCCAAGCTGAATGCCCGCCTGAACGATGCGAGCCTCAAGGCCGGCGACGCGGCAAAAACCAGCGGCAACAATGCCATCCTGACGATGTTCGTCGCGCTGGCCGTGGCGCTGGTCGTCGTCCTGGCGATCTCGATCCTGATCATCCAGCGCGGCGTCGCCCGGCCGCTGGCCGACCTCGCCGCCGTCATGGGCAAGCTGGCCGACCGCGACTACGGCGTCGCCGTGACCGGCACCCGGCGCGGCGACGAAGTCGGGCTGATGGCCCGCTCGGTCGACGTGCTCAAGACGGCCGGCATCGAAGCCGAGCGCCTGGCCGCCGAGGCCGAGCAGAACCGCCTGCGCGAGGAAGCCCGCGCCCGCGAGTATGCCGCCCGCGAACAGCGCGAAGCCGAGGAGAAGCGCGCCCGCGACGAAGCCGCCCGCGAGGCCGAGGCCCGCCGCCAGCGCGAGACCGAGGAAGCCGAGCGCCGCGCCGAGGAACTGCGCCGCACCGAGGCCGAGCGCCTGCGCACCGAGGCCGAAACCAGGCGCAAGGCCGACCTGCATCGCCTGGCCGACAACTTCAAGGCCGCCGTCGGCGGCGTGGTCGAGACCGTCGCCACCGCCGCGACCGAGATGCATGCTGCCGCGTCCAGCATGACCGGCATCGCCGACACCACCTCCAAACAGTCGCTGGCCGCCGCCTCGGCGACCGAACAGGCGGCCGCCAACGTCCAGACCGTGGCCTCGGCCTCGGAAGAACTGGCCGCCTCGATCCGCGAGATTTCATCCCAGGTCGCGACCTCGTCGCGAGTGGCGCAGAACGCCGTGGCCCAGGCCCAGCGCACCGACGAGATCGTCCAGGGCCTCGCCGCCTCGGCCGACAAGATCGGCGAGGTCATCGCGCTGATCAACACCATCGCCGGCCAGACCAACCTCTTGGCGCTCAACGCCACGATCGAGGCGGCGCGCGCCGGCGAGGCCGGCAAGGGTTTCGCCGTCGTCGCCTCGGAAGTGAAGAACCTGGCCACCCAGACCGCCAAGGCGACCGACGAGATCGGCCAGCAGGTCCAGGGCGTGCAGACCGCGACCCGCGAAGCCGTCGCCGCGATCGAGGACATCCGGTCGATCATCACCCAGATGAGCGAGATTTCCGGCGCGATCGCCTCGGCCGTCGAGGAGCAGGGGGCCGCGACCAACGAGATCGCCCGCAATGTCGAGCAGGCCGCCGCCGGCACCGCCGACGCCTCGGGCAATGTCGTCGCGGTCAACCGCTCGGCCTCGGATGCCGGTGCCGCGGCCGAACAGGTCCTCGGCGCTTCGGGCGAGCTGTCGCAGCAGGCCGAGCGCCTGCGCGCGGAAGTCGACCGCTTCATCGGCGAGGTGCGCGCCGCCTGATCAGCGAAAGCCCGGCGGCCGGATCAGGCCGGCCGCCAGGCGATCAGCGTCGATGGATTGAACGGGTTTTCCCCGACGATCTCGTAGGCCAGCGCGGCCAGCGCGACCCGGCCTTCGTCGACCAGCCGGCCGATTTGCCCGAGCAGGTCGGTGTTGTAGAGCGAGGCGGCCGCCCAGGCCGCCGAATTCTCGACCAGATGGGCATCGTCCAGCACGTATTCGTGGTCGCGCCGGTACCAGTCGAGGCCCGCGGCCGAGCGATGCGCCTCGGCCACCGCGGCGGCGATGTTGGTGAAGCGCTGCCAGCCCACCGGTTCGAGATGCAGCCCCGCCGCCAGCGGCAGGCGCAACAGGCCGTCGTGGAACGCCGGCCCCAGCACCGAGACCTGCTCGATCGAATGGCAGGTGAAGGCGAGAATGCGGCGGAAAGGCCTGAGGAAGCCGAACTCCGGCGCCAGATAGTCGAAGCGATGAGCCTCGAAGCGGTGTTCGCCCCGGGCGAACAACCGTGTCGCGAAATCGCGGCCGCCTGCGGCGGGCTCGCAGGCGACATAGGTCGGGTTGAGGCCCTGCGGCCCCAGCACGAGTGCCAACCGGGCGAGATTGACCCCGAGCCCCGCCCCGAACTCGACGATGCAGTCGACCCCGGGGTCGATCAGCGCGGAGACGGCCCCCGACAACACCGCGAACTGGTCGGCCCGCTGCCGGGCGTGATAGCGCCCTTCGGCCACGATCAGCCGGTCGGGGGCGGCGACATCGGCAAAGCCGCGCCGGTCGAGGCGGCCGAGATAGCGGGCAATCTGCGGTGCGATGAAACCCTGGTAGCGCACCTCGTTCAGCGCATCGTGGCGGGCCAGCAACGCATCGAGCGGCAATCCGGCGGCGAAGGCGCCGGCCATCTCGTCGCGCAGGCGGCTCCAATGCGCCTCATAATGGGCCGCGCGCTCGTCATGCAGGGCCTGGTTGTTGCGCAGGCCGTCCGCCGTCATCGGGTCCACGCGATGCGGGTCGACGGGTTGAACGGATTCTCGCCGACGATGTCGTAGTCGAGCGCCCGGATCGTGATCTCGCCGGCCTCCGACGCGGTCGCGACCTGGTGCAGCAGATCGGTATTGTAGAGATGGGCGGCCGACCAGGCCGCCGCATTCTCGACCAGCCGGTCGTCTTCCATGACATGGACATAGTCGCGCCGGAACCACTGGCAGCGGTTCATGTCGCGATGGGCTTCCAGCACCGCCGCGGCGACGTTGGAGAAACGCTGCCAGCCCACCGGTTCGAGATGCACGCAGCCGGCCACCGGCAGGTCGAACAGCGCCTCGTAAAGCCCGCGCCCGAGCGCCGGCACCTGCTCGATCGAATGGCAAGTGAAGGCGACGATGCGGCGGAACGGCGCCAGGAAGGGCATCTGCGGCGCGGTATGGTCGAATGCCTCCGTGATCAGCCGGCGATCGCCGTTCTTGAACATCAGGTCGGTCGTCCGGCGCCCGCTGGCGCTGGGTTCGCAAGCGACGCAAGTGAGGGCCCGCCCCCGGTCGCCGAGATCCAGCGCCAGCCGGGCGAGGTTCAGGCCGGGGCCGCTGCCGAACTCGACCAGGCAGTCGACCTCGGGGTCGATCAAAGCGGTCACGGCCTCGGCCAGCACGTCGTATTGCGCGCGTTCGGCCAGGGTGACGTAGCGGCCGTCCGCCACCGTCAGCCGGTGCGGCGCCGGGAGATCGGCGAAGCGGCCGAGATCGACCCCGCCGAGCTTTTCGACCTGCTGGGCCGGAACGATGCCCTTGTAGGGACCGCGCTGGGTTTCGTCGAACCGCGCAACGATCTCGGGCATCGGCACTCCGGCCGCGACCAGCGGGCGCACCCAGTTTTCCGTGCCGGCCCAGTAATCGTCATAGAGCGCGATGCGCGTATCGCGCAGGGCGGAACTGGCAAGCGGCCGGGCGGGAGTCGGTGCGGACATGGCGCGTATTGTAGTGGGCCTGACCCTGGCTGCCAGCCGAATTCTGCCCGGCACGGTCGACGAATACCGCTACCGCTCGGTCGTGCGCCTGTGCTAGCTCAGGCGCACGATAACCGCAACCAAGCGCAGTCATATCGATGTCATCGTCCGCCCAAGCCGCGCCGGCCCCCGCCGGGAACGACTATGACAGCGCGCTCTTCAGCCTGGCCGCCGTGATGCGGGTGCTGGGCCAGGCGGCCGACCCCCGCACGCTGGTCCATCGCTTCGGCCGGCCCGGCGGCATCGACACGTTGGAACTGGTGCGGGCCGCCCGCCAGCTCGATCTCAAGGTGCGCGCGATCGACACCGGCTGGGACCGGCTGGAACGGACGCCGCTGCCGGCGATCGCCCGGCTCGCGACCGGCGGCTTCGTCG
>JAEYTW010000014.1 GCA_023433835.1 Pseudomonadota bacterium
CCCCGAGCGCCCCGGCGGCACCGGCGAAGGCGCCGAGGGTGACCGCCGGGCCGAAACCGCACGCCAGGATCGCCGCGACGCCGCCGAGCGAGGCCCCGGCGGACATCCCGATGGTCTGCGGCCCCACCAGCGGGTTGCGGAAGACACCCTGGAGCGCGCCGCCGCACAGGGCCAGGCCCGCGCCGGTGGTCGCCGCCATCAGCACCCGCGGCAGGCGCACCACCAGCACCACCATCTGTTCGGTCGGCGACCAGTCGCGGGCAATGTCGAACAGCGGCGCGGCGAGAATGGCGAGTACCCGGCCCGGCGGCACCGGATAGCGACCGGCGGCCAGGGCATGCAGGGTCAGGCCGGCGAGCAGCAGCCCCAGCGCCAGCCAGAACAGGGCAGGGCGGCGCAGCGCGTTCACGGCCGCGCCAGGAACCGGTCGTAACCGGCGGAACCGCGGTTCTGCGCGGCAAACAGGATGGCATCGATCTCGCCCTCCGCGACCGGGCGGTCGTAGAGGAAGCGGTACCAGTCGCCGATATCGGCGCGCAGGTCGGCCTGCAGCCGGCCGGGCTGCAGCAGCCCGGCGATCCAGGTCCAGCCCAGTGCCGATTCCTGGCTTGGCGGGTCCCAGCGGTAACCGCCGAGCGGCATGCGATAGACCCGCCGGTCGCGGATGGCCGTGACCGACTGCAGGCGCGGGTCGGCATAGAGATCGGCCGGCATCGCGCTGTCGAAATTGCCGAGCAGCACGACGTCGGGGTTCCAGACCAGAAGCTGCTCGACGGTGACGGTGCGCCCGCCGCGGGGCAGGCCGGCGGCAACATTGCGGCCCCCCGCCAGGCGGATGCAGAAATCGATGTAGGCTTCCGGGCCGCCGACGGCCAGCCCGCCGCCGTAGCGGCTGAGATAGAGCACGCCGGGACGTTGCCCCGCCTCGAGGCCTGCCATCGCCCGCTCGATCTCGGCCTGGCGGGCGGCCTGGCGCGCCATGATCGCGGCGGCGCGCGCCTCCTGCCCGGCGGCGGCACCCAGCATGGCGGTATAGGCCGCCATCTCGGCCTGGCCGCCATAGCGGATGCCCATCACCCGCAGCCCGGCCCGTTCCAGCATCGCGATCGGTTCGTCCCCTTCCGTCGCCCATTGAACGACGAGGTCGGGGGCGAGGGTCAGCACCTGTTCGACATTGGGCAGCATGGTGTTGCCCTGGGTGATGTCGGTGGCGATCCGGCGATAGCCGGGGAAGAAGCGGCCGAGAATGCCGTCGCGCATCGCCGCGGCCGAGGCCTGGTTCATGCCGGCGATGCGCGTCTCGCCGCCATCGATGGCGATGAACGTCGACGGTGCCGGCATGGGCAGGAACACCGCGCGCTCGACGGCCTGCGGAAACGACAGCGGCCTGCTGCGCTGGTCGATCACGTCGGCGGCCGCCGCCGGCCGAAAAAATCCCAGAAACATGATCGCTGAAGTTGTCAGCAACCGCAGGGTCACGATACCGGGACCGGATGCTCGTTGGTGGATCAGATCATTGATTTTCAACATATCCAACGAACTCGGCAGGGTGTGGCGATCCCTATAGTCGTATTGATTTTGATTCTTATTTACAAGTCACGATTCAACCAATAACGTCCGCCGCATCGCTCCGGGGGGAACGCTGTCATTCTGTTTTTCAGGTACCTGCCGATGATGTTCGGAAAGCCTGCCGGCGCGTTCGGGATCGCGCTGGCCTTGATGCCCGCCTCGCTCGCCGCCCAGCAGACCGCCCCGTCGACCCTGCCTGCCCTGTCGGTCACCGGCAGCGCCGGCATGGCCGCCAATGCCGGGCTGCCCGATGCCGAGAAGCCGGCCCAGACGCTGCACCAGGAAACCTCGTCGGTCAGCGTCGTCGACCGCGCCGAGATCGATCGGTTCAGCCCGGCCTCGACCCTCGACATCCTGCGCGACGTGCCGGGCATCTCGATCTCGCGGTCGGGCGGGATCGGCGGGCAGATCTACATGCGTGGCTTCTCGTCGAACGATTTCCGGTCGTCGATGTATATCGACGGTGACCGCTTTCACGGCCGCAACACGCTGCAGCTGTCCTATCTCGATCCGGAGGAGCTGGCCCGCGTCGAGGTGATCCGCGGGCCGGGATCGGTGCTGTACGGGTCGGAGGCGATGACCGGCCTGGTCAACTTCATTCCGCTGCGGCCGACCGGCAACGTCTTCGCGCCGAACTTCCGCTATACCGGCGGCAGCGCCTCGCTCACCTACGGCAGCGCCGCCGATGCCGTGCGCGGCAGCCTGGCGGTCGAGGGCGCGGGCGCCGGCTTCGATTTCCGCGGCAGCGTCGCGGCGCGCTACGGCAGCGACTATTCGTCGCCGCTGGGGACCGTGCCGAACTCCGACTACAAGACGTTCGGCGGCAGCCTGATCCTCGGCTACACCCCGAAGGTGGGCGAGCGCTTCGAGGTATCGGGCCGGGCGGAGACGGTAACCAACGGGCGCGCCGGCGGCGTCGGCGGCGTGCCGGGCGCCCCGCTGGTGGTGGCGCGCGAACAGCCCAACCAGGTCTACATGGGCCGTCTCGGTTATGTCCGCGATCTCGATACCGGCTGGTTCTCGCGCATCGAGGCCGACACCTATGTGAATTATTTCTTCACCAAGCTGACCACGGTCAACCGCACCGTCGCCCGCCAGGTCAGCTCGACCAACAGCTATGTCATCGGCCCGACCGTCTGGGGCGGCAAGGTCGTCGGCACCGTGCCCTGGACGAATGCGACGACCAATCTCGGCCTCGATTTCTCCTACGAGGAACGCTCGGGCAGCGAGCAGTCGACCCAGGTCGACCGCTACAACGCCAACGGCACGCTGGCCTCGGTCACGTCGCGGGCGCGTTTCCAGACCGGCCCGGATGCCAACCAGACCAACGCCGGCGCCTTCGCGCTGCACGAATGGACGCCGGTCGAGCAGGTGACGATCTCGGCCGGCGGGCGGCTCGACTGGTTCAATACCCAGACGGCGACGACGCCGCTGTCTTCGCCCGCGCTGCTGCCGGCCTATCAGCGCTCGGCCGAGACCAACAACTATGCCGCCACCGGCTCGGTCGGCCTGGTGTTCCGGCCGCTGTCGCATCTCGACCTCGTCGCCAATATCGGCAACTCGTTCCGCCAGCCGACGACGTCCGAGATGTTCTCGTCCGGAGTCTCGGGCGCGGGCTACACCGTGCCCAATCCGGGTCTGAAGCCGGAGCGCGGCATGACCTACGAAGGCGGCTTCCGCCTGCATTTCGCCAATGCCAGTGCCAGCGTCACTGCCTATCACAACACCTACAAGGACCTGATCATCACCGCGCCGGTGACCTATCTCGGCACCGCCTCGACCCAGCGCCAGAACATCTCGGAAGCCAAGATCGACGGCATCGAGGTGCAGGGCAACGTGATGGTGCTGCCCGCGGTCAGCCTGTTCGGCAACGCCACGGCCCTGCGCGGCACCAATACCGCGACCAACAAGCCGCTGCCCTATATCGCGCCGTTCCATGGCCGGGTCGGCGTCGAATACGCGCCCGCGGGCCAGGGCTATATCCTGACCGGCACGGTCGACATGGCCTCCGCCAAGACCCGCATCGATCCGTCGCAGGAATTCTCGACCGGCGGCTACGGCGTGTTCAATCTCTACGCGACGCTCGAACTCGACCGGCTGATCTCGGCGCAGCTCGGCAATACCCGGCTGATCCTCGGGGCCGAGAACATCTTCAACAAGGCCTATCGCGATGCCTCGACCTACGGCACGGTCGCCTATGCCGAAAGCCTGACCAACCCGCTGGTCGAACCGGGGCGGAATTTCACCGCCACCTTGCGGATGAAATTCTGATGGCCACGGAACCGATCATCCGGGTGATGGGCGAGGAGGAGGTGATCGCCGTGACCTTCCCCGCGCTCGCCGCCTATCACGGGCAGGGGGCGCTGGCGATGCTGGCGCTGACCTTCCAGGCCCTGAACGGCATGCTGGCGCTGCTGCCGGCCATGCCGCGACGCGAGGAGATCGCGGTGCTGTCGGGCCATCCCGGGCCCGGCGTGCGCGATGCCTTCGAGTTCGTCACCCGGGCGGTGACGCGCGGGGCCTATACGGTCGACCGCAGCCTGCCGGAGGCCCGGTACAATCCGCATGGCCCGATGTCCTACAGCTTCCGGCTGACCGTCGGCGAGCGCACGGTGTCGGCCGTGCTGCGCGACGGCGTCCTGCCGCCGCGGTTCTTCGCGCTGTTCAAGGGCGGCGATCCCGCCGAGCTCAGCGCGCTGAAGCGGCAAATTGCCGAGACGGCGCTGGCGACCGCGCCCGAACGGTCGTTCATCCTGTCATGATTCTGGTTCTCACCACCGGTTTCGCCGAGGGGGCGGCGACGCGGCTGGCCGGCAAGGGTGTCGAGGTCACCACCCTCGACCAGTACGACCTCGAGGCCGGCCATCTCGAAGGCCCGCGCGCGCTGGTGATCGGCATGCATTGCGACCAGCGCTTCCTGGCCGTCCGCGCCGGGCTGTTCGCCGGGTTCCTCGGCCGCGGCGGGCGGGTGGTGGCGTCGGGCCACCATGCCTATCCGTTCCTGCCCGGTATCGGGGGGTACCGATCGCCGGCGCAGCCGACTTTGGCCGATCTGACCATCCATCGCCTGGCCGATCATCCGGTCTGGGCCGGGGTCGCGGAGGCGGACCTCACCTTTCGCCGCGGCGTCGCCGGTTTCTACGGCCGGGTCTGGCACGAGCCGCCGGAAGGCGCGCTGGTGATCAACGGCATCGGGCCGGATCGCCGGCCGCTCGATTTCGTCTATCCGGTCGGTCGCGGCACCGTGCTGTTCCACGGCGGCAACGACCTCACCGGCTATGGCGGGGCCGACGATTCCAGCCGCCGGATCCTGCCGCAGCTGCTCGACTGGATGGTGGCGCCATGACGACGGCAGTGCTCGACGGCGGCACGTACTACCACCAGGAAACCATTCACGGGCCACGTTTCCGCGACCGGTTCGACCGGGTGATCCATGCCCCCGCCCTGACCGCCGCCGATCTCGCCGGCGTGACCACGCTGATCGTGCCGGACCGGATCAGCCCCACGCTGCTGCGCCGGCATCGCGACCTGCTGAACGGTTTCCGCGCGGCCGGCCGCACGCTGGTTGTGCTGGGCGAGAACGATGTCATGAGCTGGCTGGACGGGGTGTCCTGGTCGCCGCGGCCGACGAACTTCTGGTGGTGGCTCGACCCGCAGGCCGTGCCCCCGCACCGGTTTCCATCGCTGGATCACCCGTTGTTCCGGCATATCCGCCCGGCCGACACCATCTGGCATTTCCACGGCGTGCTGCAGCCGCCGGCCGGCGCCGAGATACTGGTCTCGGTACCGGCCGACCCGGACGGGCGGGACCAGGGCGGTGCGCTGCTGTACGAGGACCGGGCGACGCGGCCGGGCCGGCTGATCGTTGCGACGCTGGACCCGTTCTACCATCATGGCAGCCGGTTCATGCCGGCGACCACCCGCTTCCTCGACGGTTTCCTGCCCTGGCTGAAAACCCTGTGAGCGGGATCAGCCCTTGCGCAATTCGGCGATCGGCTTGGACATCACCGCTTCCTGGTCCCAGGGGAACAGGATCCAGGTGTCCTGGCTGACTTCGGTGACGTAGGTGTCGACCATCGGGCGGCCGGCGGGCTTGGCATAGATCGTGGCGAAATGGGCCCGCGGCAGCATGTCGCGCACCGCTTTGGCCGTGACGCCGGTATCGACCAGGTCGTCGACGATCAGCCAGCCTTCGCCACCCTTGGCCAGGGCCGCCTCCGGGGTCTTCAGCATGGCGACGCTGTCGCGGCGCGAGGTCTTGTCGTAGGTCGAGCAGCAGATCGTCTCGATCAGCCTGACGTCGAGCTCGCGGGCCACGATCGCGGCCGGTACCAGCCCGCCGCGGGTGATGGCGACGATGCCGTTGAACGGCCCACGCTCGATCAGGCGCCAGGCCAGGGCCTTGCAGTTGCGGTGCAATTCTTCCCAGGACACCGGGAACATGCGGGCATAGGCGGATGCCTCGGCCATCTTCAGTCACTCCTTGAATGCAACGGGTCGTTTGTCGAGGAAGGCCCGGATCCCGGTCGAGGCATCGGGGCTGGCCTGGGTCAGGGCGGTGGCGAGCGATTCGGTGAACAGGCCCTGGGCCGCGGGCATCTCGGCGATCCGCGTCAGGGCCTGGACGGTGAGGTAGTTGGACAGTTCCGCGTTGCCCGCGACGGTCTCGGCCAGCTCCATCGCCTTGGCCATGCCGGCGCCCGGCGCGACGAGGTAGTGGGTGAGCCCGAGGCGCTGGCCGTCCTCGGCGTCGAGCCGGCGGCCGGTCAGCATCATCTCCCGCATGCGGTCGCCGCCGATGATGCGGGCGACCCGCACCGAGGCGCCGCCTCCGACATAGATGCCGCGCCGCGCCTCGGGCAGTGAATAGAAGCATGAGGGTTCGCCGACCCTGACATGGGCCGCGGTCGCGATTTCCAGCCCGCCGCCGATCACCGCCCCGGTCAGCGCCGCGATCACTATGAGCCCGCCGAATTCAACCTTTTCGAGTATCCGGTGCCACATCCGGCTGTGATGGACCGAGGCGATGGCCGACCGCGTCAGATGTTCGGAAAGGTCGAGCCCGGCGCTGAAGTGATCGCCGGCGCCGGTGAGGACGGCGACCCGCACGCCCTCGGGCGGCTGGTCGAAGAAGGCTTCGATCTCGGTCATCAGCGCATCGTTGACCGCATTACGCTTTTCCGGCCGGTTGAGGCAGAGAACCGCAATGGGGCCATCCACCTCGATGCGCAGCAGGCTCGTGTCGGTCATGCCATCATCCCTCGCGTTCGGGGCGAAAATAGCGAGCGAATCGCCTGCCGCACAAGGGGCGCCCATGCTATAGGCGGTGGCGATGTTCGATCTGCAGATCCTGTTCTACCTGCTGAAGGGCTTCGGCTGCGGTTTTGCCATCGCCGCGCCGGTCGGGCCGGTAGGCGTCATCTGCGTGCGCCGCACGCTGGTCAACGGCCGGCGGGCGGGGCTGGTGGCGGGCCTGGGGGCGGCGATCGCCGACATGCTGTACGGCGCCATCGCGGCCTTCTCCCTGACCCTGGTATCCGACTGGCTGATCGAGCATGAGCATCCGATCCGCCTGATCGGCGGGGTGCTGCTGGTGTTCTTCGGCGTCCGCATCCTGCGCCGGATCGCCATGGCGCCATCGGACGCCGCCCTGGCCGCGCACGAAGCCTTCCGCCCCGGCCAGGCCTTCGGGTCGACCTTCGCGCTCACCGCGACCAACCCGATCACCATCGTCGCCTTCCTCGGCATCTTCGCCGCGGTGGGAATCGGCAATATCGGCGACAGCATCTGGTATCGCCTGAGCCTGGTCGCCGGTGTCTTTGCCGGGTCGTGTCTATGGTGGCTGGCGATCGCCATAGGCGCAGGCCATGTCCGGCAATTCCTCACCCATGGCGGCATGGGCTGGGTCAACAAGATCTCCGGGGCGATGATGGTCGCTTTCGGCGGCTATGCCTTGATCTCAGTGGTTTTTGCGCTGCGGCAATAATCGCCTATTCAGGCCGGGTCCGACTTTCGCATCCTTCCGGCGGTCCGGGTGGACAGAAAGATAATTCCGGCCCTAGAGTGTCGCCCAGCAAAGCCATAGGAGGGGAGGCTCCGATAATGCGACTTCGTACCTTGTTTACTGTTGCGGCTCTCGGTCTGACGATGACGCTGCCGCTTGCGGCGGTGACCTCGACGCCGGCCGCGGCGAAGACCTTCCGCTGGGCCAATGACGGCGACGTCAACTCGATGGATCCGTACGCCCGCAACGAGACGTTCCTGCTCAGCTTCAACCTCAACATCTACGAGCCGCTGGTACGCCGCACCGCCGAGCTCAAGAAGGAAGCCGCGCTGGCGACCGAATGGAAGGCGACCTCGCCGACCGTCTGGCAGTTCAAGCTGCGCCAGGGCGTCAAGTTCTCGGACGGCACGCCGTTCAACGCCGATGACGTCGTATTCTCCTACAACCGCGCGGTCGGCCCGGGCTCCAACATCGGCACGGCCTTCGCCTCGGTGAAGGAAATCCGCAAGGTCGACGACTTCACCGTCGAGATCGAGACCAAATATCCGAACCCCATCTTCGTCGACGAGATCACCAACTGGGGGATCATGTCGAAGGCGTGGGCCGAGAAGAACAACGCCGTCAATTCGGCCGACCTGACCAAGAACGAAGAGAATTTCGCCACCCGCAACGCGATGGGCACCGGCCCCTTCATGCTGAAGAGCCGCGAACCCGACGTGAAGACCGTGCTGGTCCCGAACCCGACCTGGTGGGACAAGCCTGAGCACAACCTGACCGAGGTCGTGTTCCAGCGCATCGCCAACGGCGCGACCCGCGTGGCCGCGCTGAAGTCGGGCGAAATCGACATGGTCTACACGATCCCGCCGCAGGACGTGGAGCCGCTGAAGAAGTCCGACGGCATCGCGGTGCTGGAAGGCCCGGAAACCCGGGTCGTCTATCTCGGCTTCGACCAGACCCGCGACGAGCTGCTCTATTCGAACATCAAGGGCAAGAACCCGTTCAAGGACCCGAAGGTCCGCCTGGCCTTCTGGCAGGCGATCGACACCGATGCGATCAAGACCCGCGTCATGCGCGGCCAGTCGCAGCCGGTCGCGCTGATGTGGGCGCCGGGCATCAACGGCTATTTCAAGGATGTCGACGTCCGCCCGAAATACGATCCGGAAGCGTCGAAGAAGCTGCTGGCCGAGGCCGGCTACGACAAGGGTTTCGAGCTGACCCTGGACTGCCCGAACGACCGCTACGTCAATGACGAGGCGATCTGCCAGGCCGTCACCGCGATGCTGGCCCGCGTCGGCGTCAAGGTCACGCTGCGCGCCCAGAACCGCCTGAAGTACTTCGCCCAGATCCTGGGCCCGAAGTACGAGACCAGCTTCTACATGCTGGGCTGGACGCCCACCACCTACGACGCGCACAACGCCATGCAGGCGCTGATGCAGACCCGCGACAACAAGCAGATCGGTCTGTTCAACGTCGGCGGCTACTCCAACAAGAAGTTCGACGACCTGGCGAACACCATCGCCCAGGAACTCGACCAGAAGAAGCGCGACGCGATGATCAAGGAAGCCGCGATCATCCATCGTGACGAAGTCGGCCACATCCCGCTGCATCAGCAGTACGTGGTGTGGGCGGCGCGCAAGAACATCGACCTGAAGCAGCAGGCCGACAACATGTTCCCGTTGCGCTTCGTCAAGGTGAACTGACGCAGTAAGGCACGCGGCGCCGTCCCGGCCATCCGGGCGGCGCCGCGGCTTTTTCCGGGGCGGGACAACGCCGCCGGGCTGAGTTATACAAAGAGTCGAGTGGTCAGGGACGCCGTTTCACAGGCGAAACATGGCCGCCGGGGGACTTCACTCAAGAGTACGAGAGGGCTCGACGCAGCGATGCTCGCCTTCATTTTGCGACGCCTCTTCCAATCCGTGATCGTGATGCTTGCCGTGGCGTTCGTTTCCTTCGCCATGTTCAACTTCGTCGGCGATCCGGTGAACGCGATGGTTGGCCAGGACACGACGCTGCAGGATCGCGAGATTCTGCGCGAGAAGTTGGGCCTGAACGATGCCATGCCGATCCGCTTCGTCCGCTTCGTGGGCAATGCGCTGCAGGGGAATTTCGGCCTGTCCTACCGGACCGCCGAACCGGTCGGCCGCATGATCCTGGAGCGCCTGCCGGCGACCCTGGAACTGTCCTTCATCGCCGCGACCTTCGCGCTGCTGGTCGGCCTGCTGATGGGGGTCTATACCGGCCTCTACCGCAATTCCTGGCTCAGCCGGCTGTTCATGACGGTCTCGCTGATCGGCGTGTCGCTGCCGCCGTTCATGGTCGGCATCCTGCTGATCCTGGTGTTCGCCGTGCTGCTCGGCTGGCTGCCGTCGTTCGGGCGCGGCGACGTCGTCCGCCTCGGGGCCTGGACCACCGGCTTCCTTACCGTCTCCGGCTGGAAGGCGCTGATCCTGCCGTCGGTGACGCTCGGCCTGTTCCAGATGACCCTGATCACCCGCCTGGTGCGTGCCGAAATGCTCGAGGTGCTGCGCACCGACTACATCAAGTTCGCCCGCGCCCGCGGCCTGTCGAACCGGGCGGTGAATTTCGGCCATGCGCTGAAGAACACGCTGGTGCCGGTCATCACCATCACCGGTCTGCAGCTCGGCGCCATCATCGCCTTCGCCATCATCACCGAGACGGTGTTCTCCTGGCCGGGCATCGGCCTCCTGTTCATCCAGTCGGTCTACTTCGCCGACATCCCGGTGATGTCGACCTATCTGGTGATGATCGGGCTGATCTTCGTCGTCATCAACCTGATCGTCGACCTGCTCTATTTCGCCGTCGATCCGCGCCTGCGCCTGGGTGGCGGGGGAGGGCACTGACATGTTCACCCGTATCGCCGACGTGATCGGCCGCGCCTTCGATTCCGACATCTTCTATTCGTTCCGGAAGTCGCCGCTGACCATCATCTCGGCCGTGGTCACGCTGATCTTCTTCATCGGCGCGTTCTTCTCGCCGTGGCTGGCGCCGCATAATCCGTTCGACGTCGCCACGCTGAACCTGATGGACGCCTTCACCCCGCCGGTCTGGCTGCCGGAGGGCAACCCGATCTATCCGATCGGCACCGACGACCAGGGCCGCGACCTGCTGTCGGCGATCATGTACGGCACCCGCGTGTCGCTGATCGTCGGCTTCGCCTCGGTCGCCTTCGCCATGGTGCTGGGCGTCTCGCTCGGGCTGATCTCCGGCTATTTCGGCGGCATCGTCGATTCGGTGATCATGCGCGTCGCCGACGTCCAGCTGACTTTCCCGGCGATCCTGATCGCGCTGCTGCTGGACGGTGTCGTGCGCGGCCTGATGGGCACCGAGCAGCACGACAACCTCGCCCTCGTCGTCCTCGTCTTCTCGATCGGGCTGAGCTACTGGGTGCAGTACGCCCGCACCGTGCGCGGCTCGGTGCTGGTCGAGCGCAACAAGGAATACGTTCAGGCGGCGCGGGTCATCGGCCTGCCGTCGATCCTGATCATGATCCGCCACGTGCTGCCCAACGTGCTGGGCCCCGTGCTGGTCATCGCCACCATCAACCTGGCGCTCGCCGTCATCACCGAGGCGACGCTGTCGTTCCTCGGCGTCGGCCTGCCGCCGACCCAGCCGTCGCTCGGCACGCTGATCCGCATCGGCAACGGCTTCCTGTTCTCCGGGGAATGGTGGATAACCGTCTTCCCGGGCATTGCGCTCGCCACGTTCGTGCTGGCCGTCAACCTGCTTGGCGACTGGCTGCGCGACGCGCTCAACCCGCGCCTCCGGTAAGCGTCATGGCAGAGCCAGTCCTCGAAGTTAAGAACCTGCGGGTCGAGTTCCCGACCCGCCGCGGCACGCTCGTCGCCGTCGACAATGTCTCGTTCTCGATCGCGCCGGGCGAAGTGCTCGGCGTGGTCGGCGAATCCGGCGCGGGCAAGTCGATGACCGGCTCGGCCGTCATCGGGCTGCTGACCCCGCCCGGGCGGGTGGCGGCGGGCGAGATCCGGCTGATGGGCCGGCGCATCGACAACATTCCTTATGCCGAGATGCGCAAGATTCGCGGCCGCCAGATCGGCGCGATCTTTCAGGATCCGCTGACCAGCCTCAACCCGCTCTACCGCATCGGCGACCAGCTGGTCGAAACCATCCTGACTCACCTGCCGATGTCGAAGGCCGATGCCCGCGCCCGTGCCATCGGCCTGCTGAAGGAAGTCGGCATTCCCGGCGCGGAAGACCGCATCGACCATTACCCGCATCAGTTCTCGGGCGGCATGCGCCAACGCGTCGTCATCGCGCTGGCCCTGTGCTGCAACCCGACGCTGATCATCGCCGACGAACCGACGACGGCGCTCGACGTCTCGATCCAGGCCCAGATCATCACGCTGCTGAAGCGCCTCTGCGCCGAGCATGGCTGCTCGGTCATGCTGGTCACCCACGACATGGGCGTCATCGCCGAGACCGCCGACCGCGTCGCCGTCATGTATGCCGGCCGCATCGCCGAGATCGGGCCGGTGCGCGACGTGATCAAGCACGCCCGCCACCCCTATACCCGCGGCCTGATGGGCGCGATCCCGACCATCAGCGAGCGCGAGGGGCGGCTGAACCAGATCGACGGCGCGATGCCGCGGCTGAACGCCATCCCGCGCGGCTGCGCCTTCAACCCGCGCTGTCCCGAAGTCTTCGATCGCTGCCGGATCGACCGGCCCGAGCTGATGCAGGCCGGCGGCTCGCAGGCCGCCTGCTGGAAGGCGGAGGAGACCGTCAATGGCTGAGACGATTCTGCAGGTCGAGAACCTGAAGCGTTATTTCGACGTCTCCCCGCCCTGGCTGAACCGGGTCCTCGACGGCTCGGGCCGCCGGGTCGTGCATGCGGTCGACGGCGTCTCCTTCAGCATCGAGCGCGGCGAGACCTTCTCGCTGGTCGGTGAATCCGGTTGCGGCAAGTCGACGGTCGCCCGCCTCGTCGTCGGGCTCTACGACCCGTCGGACGGCAAGGTGCGCTTCGAGGGCGCCGACCTGTCGGGCGCGGCGTTGCGGCGCAAGCATGGCGACAAGCAGTCGCGCATGCAGATGATCTTCCAGGACCCCTATGCCAGCCTCAATCCGCGCTGGCGGGTCGGGCGCATCATCGCCGAGCCGATCCGCTTCAAGAAGCTGATCCAGGGCGGCGACAAGATCAGGGCGCGGGTCGGCGAACTGCTCAGCCTGGTCGGCCTGGCGCCGGCCGATGCCGAGAAATTCCCGCATGAATTCTCCGGCGGCCAGCGCCAGCGCATCTCGATCGCCCGCGCGCTGGCCGGCCAGCCCGATTTCCTGGTCTGCGACGAGCCGACCTCTGCCCTCGACGTCTCGGTCCAGGCCCAGATCCTGAACCTGATGGCCGAATTGCAGGCCGAGCTCGGCCTGACCTACCTGTTCATCAGCCACAACCTCGCCGTGGTCCACCACGTCTCCGACAAGGTCGGCGTGATGTATCTCGGCCGGCTGGTCGAATGGGCCGAAACCGGCATGCTGTTCGGCCGGCCGCTGCATCCCTATACCCGGATGCTGCTCGACGCGATCCCGGACCTCGACATGTCCGGCCGGTCGCGCACCCCGGTCGCCGGCGAGGTGCCGAGCCCGATCAACCCGCCATCCGGCTGCAGCTTCCATCCGCGCTGCCCGCTCGCCAACGACCGCTGCAAGCGCGAGGTGCCGCAGGCGCTGACCGTGCAGGGCGGGGCGGTGGCCTGCCACGCGGTGCAGGAAGGGCGCCTGCCGCCCTGGCACGGGGGGACGGCCGCGGCGGCCGAGTAGGGCTGAGGCGAGATGCCGCAAGCCTGATCGGGCATATGACGCTAGACTGACGCGGTGTGATTGTTCCGTCGCATGAGGAGTCCTGCGCACATGGCCATCAAGAACATCCTGCTGCACCTGACCGACGACAAGCGGGCCGAGGCGCGCATCAAGTCGGCCCTGGCGCTGGCCGCTGCCCACGAGGCGCATCTCACCGCGCTCTATACGATCCCGCCGATCGAGATCCCGCCGTTCGTCATGGGCTCGATCCCGACCGAGATCATCGACCAGCGCCGCGAGGAACACGAGGCGGCGGCGCGCAAGCAGCATGCCGATTTCGTCGCCGCCTGCGAGAAGCAGGGCGTGGTCAGCGAATGGCGCATCGCCGAGGGCGATGCCGCCGACATCCTGGCGATCCATGCCCGCTACGCCGACCTGACCGTGATCGGCCAGCCCGATCCGGACGAGGGCGGACCGCTCGGCTATGAAACCCTGCCGCACGAACTGGTGCTGACCGCCGGCTCGCCGGTTCTCGTGGTGCCCTATGCCGGCAAGTTCGCCAAATTGGGCCAGCGTATTCTGATCGCCTGGAACGGCAGCCGCGAATCGGCCCGCGCGGTGCGCGATGCGCTGCCCCTGCTGGCCCGCGCCAGGAAGGTCACCGTATTCTCGGTCAACCCGACCAAGCGCGACCATATCCCCGGTGCCGACATCGCCGCCCAGATCGCCCGCCACGGCGCCAAGGTCGAGGTGGCCCACACGGTCGCCCGCGACATCGACGTCGGCGACGCGCTGCTGGCCGCCGTCACCGACCGGTCGGCCGATCTCGTGGTCATGGGGGCCTATGGCCATTCGCGGCTGCGCGAGATCGTGCTGGGCGGCGCGACCCAGACGCTGCTCGAACAGATGACGGTACCTGTCATCCTCAGTCACTGAACCGGCACGTAAACCTGCGATCCTGGCCTGACGGCCCTGCTCCGACGGCACGGGGTTTGTGATTGATGTCACAAACTTCCGCGCCGTCGCATGGACAGGCCGCGGGCAGATAACTTAGTCTTGGCGCCCTGGGGAATATGTATTGGAGAGGGCCATGGGCGTTATCGACCGGATCAAGGCATTCCATCCGGAACTCACCGAGATCCGCCGCGACCTGCACGCGCATCCGGAAACCGCGTTCGAGGAAGTCCGGACCGCCGACATCGTCGCGGACAAGCTGCAATCCTGGGGTATCGAGATCCATCGCGGCCTGGCCAGGACCGGGGTCGTCGGCACGCTCAAGGCGGGCCTGGCCAACCGGGCGATCGGCCTGCGGGCCGACATGGACGCGCTGGACCTGATCGAGCTGAACGAGTTCGGCCACAAGTCGCGCCACGAGGGCAAGATGCACGGCTGCGGCCATGACGGCCATACCGTCATGCTGCTGGGTGCCGCCAAGTATCTGGCCGAAAACCGCAATTTCGATGGTACCGTCCACTTCATCTTCCAGCCGGCCGAAGAGAACGTCGCTGGCGGCAAGGTGATGATCGACGATGGCCTGTTCGAGAAATTCCCGGTCGAATCGGTCTACGGCATGCACAACATGCCGGGCCTGGAGGTCGGCAAGATCGCCGTGCGCGTCGGGCCGATGATGGCCTCGGCCGACATGTTCACCATCAAGGTGCGCGGCACCGGCGCCCATGGCGCCTATCCGCACAAGGGCATCGACACCGTGCTGGTCGCCTCCGAGATGGTGATGGCGCTGCAGTCGATCGTCGCCCGCAACGTCGATCCGCTGGAACCGGCCGTGATCTCGGTGACCATGTTCCAGTCGGGCCACACCACCAACGTGATCCCGGAACATGCGCTGCTCGGCGGTACCGTCCGCGCCTTCCGGCCGGAGGTGCAGGACCTGCTCGAGCGCCGCATGAACGAAGTGCTCCAGGGCATCGCCAGGGCGCACGGCGCCGAGGTCGAGCTGGATTACCAGCGCCGCTACCCGCCGACGATCAACACCGCCGACGAGACCGAGGTCGCGGCCGCGGCCGCCGCCCAGGTGGTGGGGGCCGGCCACCTGGTGGCCAACAAA
>JAEYTW010000031.1 GCA_023433835.1 Pseudomonadota bacterium
TTCGCCCTCGGCCTGAATCGGGTTGAAATGGATGTTGCCGTCGCCGAGATGCCCGAAGGCGAAGGAACGAATCCCGGGAAAGCGCTGCGACAGCGCGGTGTTCGCCTCCGCGATGAAGCGATCGACCTGCGAGATCGGCACGGAGACATCGTGCTTGAACGACGATCCCTCCAGCCGCTGCCCCTCCGGAGCACCTTCGCGGATGCGCCAGAGCGCGGCCGCCTGCGCCGCCGAGGAAGCGATGACGCCGTCGAGCAGCTCTTCGGCCTCGAGTCCCGCCTCGAAGACCGGGAGCAACCGCGCTTCCAGCGCTTCGGCAGCGCCCTGGCCGGCGAGTTCGAGCAGCAGATACCAGGGATAGGCCTGCGCCAACGGGTCCTGGATCTGGCTGTTGTGCTTGCGCGCGATCTCGACGCAGGCGCGCTCCATCAGTTCGCAGGAGGTGATGGACTCGCCGAGCGCGGCCTTGGCGCGGCGCAGCCAGGCGACGGCCTGTGCCGGCGAGCCCGTCGCGAGGAAGGCGGTGGCCGTCGCTTCCGGCAAGGGCAGGAGCTTCAGCGTGGCGCCGGTGATGATGCCGAGCGTGCCTTCGGCGCCGATGAAGATCTGCTTCAGATCGTAGCCGGCATTGTCCTTGCGCAAGCCGCGCAGCCCGTCCCAGATGCGTCCGTCCGGCAGAACGACTTCGAGACCCGCCACGAGATTGCGAGCCGTTCCATAGCGGACCGCCTGGACGCCGCCGGCATTGGTCGAGAGATTGCCGCCGATCTGGCAGGACCCTTCCGAGGCGATGCGCAGCGCGAACAGGCGGTCGACGCCGGCCGCCGCCGCCTGCACCTGGGCCAGCACGCAGCCGGCCTCGGCGGTCAGCGTGTCGTCCAGCGGGTCGATGCGGCGGATGCGGTTCATCCGCGACAGGCTGATGACGATCTCGTCATTGCCCTGGAAGGGCACCGAACCGCCGACCAGCGAGGTATTGCCGCCCTGCGGTACCAGCTTGGTGCCGGTTTCCTGGCAGATCGCCATCACGGCCGCGACCTCGGCCGTGGTGGTGGGGCGCACCACCAGCGGGCTGGTGCCGCGATAGAGGCCGCGCCATTCGACGACATAGGGCGCCATGTCGGCGGGGTCGTCGATGAAGCCCTTGGTCCCGACGGCGGCTTTCAGCCGCGCGATCACCTCTGCCGGAATGGCGGTCATGGCTGTACCTGGTTCTGGACGGTCTCGGGACGGGGCGCCGCGGCGCGGCGCAGGCGGTCGTTGATCGCCGCGCCCAGGCCATGGCCCGGGATCGGCATCACGGCGATGGCCGGGGCGCCTTCCTCGTCGAGGCGGCGCAGCCAGGCGAACAGGTTGTGCGCCGCCTCGGCCAGGTCGCCGGCCGGGCTCAGGCTCAGGACGCGCGCGAAGCCTGGGGGCACGTCGGGGCCGAAGGCGAGCAGGGCTTCCGGCCGGTCGATCGGCGCGGTCGCGTCGAGGCGTACCGGGGCCGCCGGCGCGTAATGGCTTTCCAGCATGCCCGGCGCGCTTACCGCAACGCCGCCCGACGGCCGTTCCAGCGGCCCGATCACGGCCTCGACCGCTTCGGCCGGGACGCCTCCGGGCCGCAAGAGGCGGGGCTTTTCGCCCGCCAGCCCGACGATCGTCGATTCCAGCCCGACCGGGCAGGGCCCACCATCGAGGACCATGGCGACTTTGTCGCCGAGCCCTTCGCGTACATGCGCCGCGGTGGTCGGGCTGACCCGGCCCGACGGATTGGCCGAGGGGCCGGCCAGCGGCAGCCGGGCCGCGGCCAGCAAGGCGCGGGCCAGCGGATGGGCCGGCACCCGCAGCGCGATGGTGTCGAGGCCCGCAGTCACCCGGGCCGCGATGCCGGCCTCGGGCCGCAGCGGCAGCACCAGCGTCAGCGCGCCGGGCCAGAAGGCGGCGGCCAGCCGCTCGGCGCGGTCATCCAGCCGCGCGATCAGCCGCGCCGCGGCCACGTCGGGGACATGCACGATCAGCGGATTGAAATCAGGGCGGCCCTTGGCCGCGTAGATCGCGGCGACGGCCGACGGATTGGTCGCATCCGCGCCCAGGCCGTAGACCGTCTCGGTCGGGAAGGCGACGAGGCGCCCGGCCTGCAGATGGGCCGCCGCGGCGGCAAGCTCGGAATCTGGTGTCATGGCGTCGCGACGTTACGGCGCGGCGCCGCCCGCGACAACCCGGTTGGGCGATCTGTCGGAACTTCATAAAATTCAAAATGTTTTACTAAAGAAAATCTATTTCGCCTGTGGTCGTTACGGCTTGATCTCTTGGGTGCAACGCAATATCAGGGGCGTTTCGGCAGGAAAGGTCAGGGGTATCATGCGCGTCTCCAGCCTGTTCAACTTCGTGATATCGATCGTTGGTCTGATCGCGATCGGTTTTGCCCTTAACCAGTTGCATGATGCCTGGACCAATCTCCGGTCCGACATGGCGGCCGAGCGCTACGCCGTGGCGCTGCAGGCCGCCGGCGGCCTGCGCGATGCCGCCACGGTCGAGCGGGGGACGGGCAACGTGGCCCTCCGCGCGCCCCGCGTCGACGACACTACCGCCGCCCGCGTCCGGGCCGAGCCGGCCCGGAC
>JAEYTW010000036.1 GCA_023433835.1 Pseudomonadota bacterium
CGGCCGCGCTGTCGGAAGTCACGGCCGCGGTCGACGCGCTGCGCCGCACCGCCGGCACGATGGTCGCCACCGCGACCGCCACCGGCCAGCGTGCCGGCACGGTCGCCACCACCGCGGCCGAGGCGACGGGCAATGTCCAGACCGTGGCCGCCGCCGCCGAGGAGTTGTCGGCCTCGATCAACGAGATCGGCCGCCAGGTCGGCCAGTCGTCGCGCGTCGCGGCAACTGCCCAGGCCGATGCCGAACGCACCGACGGGATGATCCGCACGCTGCTGACCGCGTCACAGCGCATCGGCGACGTCGTGGGCCTGATTACTGCCATTGCCGGCCAGACCAACCTGCTGGCCCTCAATGCCACGATCGAGGCCGCGCGTGCCGGCGACGCCGGCAAGGGTTTCGCGGTGGTGGCGAGCGAGGTGAAGAACCTGGCCAACCAGACCGCCAAGGCGACCGAGGAAATCTCGGGCCAGATCGGCGAGATGCAGACGGCCACCGCCCAGTCGGCCGACGCCGTGCGCCAGATCGGCGGGGTGATCGCCGAGATCAATACGATCACCACCTCGATCGCCGCCGCCGTCGAACAGCAGGGCGCCGCGACCGGCGAGATCGCGCGCAACGTCGCCCGCGCCGCCGACGGCACCAAGGCGGTCTCGACCCAGATATCGGCGGTCTCGCAGGCCGCGACCGAAGCCGGCGAGGGTGCGGCCGCGGTGCAGAACGCGGCGGCCGCGCTGGAAAACCTGGCGCTGCGCCTGCGCGGCGATATCGAAAGCTTCCTCGGCGCGGTGCGTCAGGCGTAAGATCGGCGCAACGGACGGAGGCATGGCATGCTGACGCGGCGGTTTTGGCTGATGGCGATGGCGGGGCTGACCCTGGTGGGTCTGGGTCCGGCCAAGGCGGAGGAGCGCAAGGCGGTGAACTGGGCCGACCAGAAACTGGAGGCGATCGAGGGCGGGCCGCTCGACCCGAAGATCCTGACCGGCAAGGTCGTGCTGGTGGTCAACACCGCCTCGTTCTGCGGCTTCACCAAGCAATATGCCGGGCTGGAGAAGCTGTGGGAAACCTATCGCGACCGCGGCTTCGTCGTGCTGGGCATCCCCTCGAACGATTTCGGCGGGCAGGAGCCGGGCGCGGAAGACAAGATCAAGGAATTCTGCGACGCCAATTTCGGCATCGATTTCCCGATGACGACCAAGCAGGTCGTCTCCGGCGACAAGGCCATGCCGCTCTACAAATGGGCGGCCGGGGAAACCGGGCCGCTGGGCGTGCCGCGCTGGAATTTCCACAAGCTGCTGATCGCGCGTGACGGCCGGCTGATCGACTGGTTCTCGACCGTCACCGATCCCGATTCCGACAAGGTGACCCAGGCTATCGAGCGGGCGCTGGGCTGACCGCCCCGCCCCAGATCACCTGGCCCGCGCGGATCGTGTAGGCGACCTTGGCGAAGGCCGTCGGATCCTTTTCGGGGTCGGCCGACAGGAGCACCAGGTCGGCATCCATGCCCCTGGCGATCTTCCCCTTGCGCTTGGCATAGCCGAACCGGGATGCCGGCGCCGTGGTGAGCGACGCCAGGATCTGGCGCCAGTCGAGCGCCCCGGCCATCAGCCGGTATTCGCGGGTGGTGTCGAAGAGGTCGGTGTAGCCGACATCGGTACCGAACAGGATCTGGCCGCCGGCCGCGGCATAGTCCCGGACCTCGTCGGCGATCATGGCCAGCCCTTGGGCCAGCGCCTCCGGCCTGCCCTTCGACCGCGCGGCTTCGACTTCCAGGAGGCTCATGGTCGGGATCAGTGCGATGTTCCTGGCCCGCATCCGGGCGATCAGCTCGGGCGACCAGCCGCCGGGCACGCCGCCGCCGTCCATCGCCGTGGTATGCGCCAGCACGTCGACGCCGGCCTCGACGGCCACGGTCAGCCCCGCCAGGTTGGCAGGATGGGTGAAGGCGATCTTGCCGCGCCGATGCGCCTCGTCGACGATGGCCTTGGCGATATCGACGCGCATCGGCAGGACACCCGCCGTGCCGCCGACCACCGCGCCGGTAAACAGCTTGACGCCGGCAGCGCCTTGATCGAGCTGCCGGGCCGCGCGCGCCGCCCCGTCTTCCGGCGTCGCCACTTCCGCGCTGGGCCAGTTGTTGGCCTTGTAGAAGGCACGGACATAGATCGGCGTGCCGTCCTGGGGATAGAAGGGATCGCCGACCGTCAGGATCGCCGGCCCGGCAATCTCGCCGGACGCCACGCGCCGGCTCAGCGCCAATGTCGCGGCCGTCCCCGATCCGAGATCGAAGACGGCGGTGAAGCCCCACCGCGTGAACATGTCGGCCAATTCGGCCTGCAGCACCTCCGGCCTGGCCGTCGCGGCGCCGAGCTGGGCCGGCGACAGCAGGTGGACATGGCTGTTCCAGAAACCGGCGGTCAGGACCTGGCCGCGGGCCTCGATGATCCGGGCGCCTTTCGGCAGACTGGTCTTTCCCCTGACGCCGACGCGGGCGATCTTGCCACCGCGGATCACGACCACCCCGTCCTCGATCGGCGGTGCGTCCGGCGCGGGATAGATCCGCGCGCCGACAATGGCGAAGTCGCCGGCCGGTTTCGCCGCGGCGGGCGCGCCGAGCCCCCAGACGGCCGCGGCGATGGCCAGCAGCCCCGATAGCTTATTCATCTGTCTTCCCCGGTCGGAGCAACGCCAGGTACTGGCGCAGCGTGCGGTAGTAGAGCGTCCTGAACTGCGCCTCGTCGGCGAAGCGCCGCGCCCGGTGGAGCGAGACCAGCCCCTGCCCCAGGGCGGACAGCGTCAGGACGATGTCGAGCGCCGCCCCGCCCCCCAGCATGCCGTCGGCCTGGGCCTGCGCGATGCGCGCCGCGATCAGCGAAACCGACGGCGAGCGGCCGGCGGCGAAATCACCGGGGTACTGGCGGGCCTTGCTGGCCGGCAGGAAAAATGCCGCGTCGAACAGATGCGGCTCGTCCAGGCTGAAGGCCAGGAAGGCGTCGAGCATCCGGTCGAGCCACTGCAGCGGATCATCGGCCTCGACCGCCCGCACGCGCGCGTCCCAGGCGGCAAAGCCGTGGTCCATCAGCGCATTGATCAGCGCATCCTTGTCGGCGAAATGGCGATATAGCGCCATCGGCGACAGCCCGGCCTCGCCGGCGATCTTGCGCATGGAGAGGCCGGCGAGGCCGTCCCGCGCCAGGATGTCGCTTGCTGCCTGAAAGATCCGATCGCGCGTCATGTTTACAGCGTACGCATTCCTGCGTACGCTGTAAACAGGCGATATTACCGGGCGGGTGCCGGCATCAGGCCGACCGGGGTTTCCTCCCGGCTGTCGTCCATGAACCATTGCAGGGCGAAGGCCGACAGGCCGATGACGATCATCGAGGCCCAGGCGATGTCGTAGACACCGGTCAGGTCGTAGACCAGGCCGCCGGCCCAGGCGCCGACGAACGAGCCGATCTGGTGGCTGAAGAACATCACGCCGTAGAGCAGGTTGAAGTTGCCCAGGCCGAACAGCCGGCCGATCAGCCCCGAGACCAGCGGCGTCACGCTGAGCCACAGGAAACCCATGGTGGCGGCAAAGATCATCGTCGACGGGATCGAGATCGGCAGCGCCAGGTACACGCCGATGGTGATGGTGCGCAGCAGGTAGATCAGCGCCAGCAACTTCTTCTGGCTGAACCGCGCGCCCAGGATGCCGATCACGTAGGACCCCACCGCATTGCCCAGCCCGATCAGCCCGAGCGCGGTGGCGCTTGCCGCCGGCGGGATGCCGCACAGCGCCAGGTAGGTCGGCAGGTGGATGACGATGAAGATCAGCTGGAAGCCGCAGGCGAAGAAGGCGACCGCCATGGCGATGAAGCCGCGATGGCGTCCGGCGGCGGCCAGCGCCTCGCCGACCGGCCGCACCATGTCGGCGCCGGCCTGGGCCGCGGCCTTGGGCGAATGCCGGCCCATGCCGAAGGCGAACAAGGCCATCAGCGCCGCGATCGCGGCGAAGGCCAGCAATGCGTTCTGCCAGCCATAGCCATCGATCAGCGCCTGGCCGAGCGGGGCGAGCACCAGGGTGGCGAGCGAGCCGACGCCCGAGACCAGCCCCACCGTCTGGCTGCGCCGGGCCGGCGGCACCGCCTGCGATACCGCGCCGAGCAGCACGCCGAACCCTGAGCCCGCGACACCGATGCCGATCAAGATGCCGCCGCCGATGTCGAGGCCCCAGGCGCCGCCCACAGCCATGACGGCCAAGCCGGCGACATAGATGCCCGCCGAGACGAACACCACCGGCTTGGCGCCGTAGCGGTCGGCCAGCACGCCGATGAAGGGCTGGCTGATGCCCCAGACGATGTTCTGCAGCGCCATGGCGAAACCGAAGGCCGAGGCCGAGACGCCGATATCGACGTTCATCGGCCGCAGGAACAGGCCGAGGCTCTGGCGCAGGCCCATGCACAGCGACAGGATGATGCCGGCCGAGACCAGCAGGATCAGCGCGTTCCGGCCCGACGGGGCCGGCCTGGACGCGGACTGGGACATCGCTTCCTCCGAAACTCTGTTGGCCGGAGACTGCGCCATCGGTGGATTGAAGTATACACACTAGTCGGTATACTTAACCCCATGCCACGCGACGCCACCGCTACCCGCCAGCGCATCCTGACCGCGGCCGAGGATCTTTTCTATCAGGAAGGCATCCGCGCCACCGGCGTCGACCGCATCGCCGCGCATGCCGGCATCACCAAGCGCACGCTGTACCAGCATTTCCCGTCGAAGGACGACCTGATCACCGCCTATGTCGAGGGCAACGAACGCCCGGCGCTGGGCCGCTACCAGGCACTGGTTGCCGATGTCGCCGAGGCCGCCGACCAGGTCGAGCGCATCTTCGGCAACCTCGGCCGGGTCGCGGCCAATCCGCGCTGGAAGGGGTGTAGCTTCGCCCGGGTCGCGGCCGAGCTGGCGGGCTCGCCGGGCCACCCTGCCCTGCTTGCCGCCTCGCGCCACAAGCAGGCGTTCGAGGCGTGGCTGGCCGACATCCTCGGCCAGACGGTGCGCCGGCCCGCCGAGATCGCGCGCCAGGTGATGATCCTGCTGGATGGCGCGATCACCGAAATCCTGATCCACCGCGACGCGAGCTATGCCGCGGTCGCCGGTCGCGCCGCCGCGGCCCTGATCGCGGGCGATTCGGTCGGGCGCAATCCCGGCCCGGCACGAGTCGGCGAGGCGGAAACATCGATTTCCCCCGCCTGAAGGCTGTCGAAACCGGGCGCGACCACCGTTTCGGCCCGGAAGTTTGCCCCTTTTGGGCTTTCGTGTAGGATGCCGGGACTTTTTCGCCTGTATTCCTCCTGAGGTTTTCATGTCCAATCCCCAATCGTTGATGGCCGGCAAGCGTGGTCTGATCATGGGTGTCGCCAATGATCGATCGCTGGCCTGGGGTATCGCCAAGGCCGTCGCCGCGCAGGGGGCCGAGCTCGCATTCACCTACCAGGGCGACGCGCTGGCCAAGCGGGTGATCCCGCTGGCCACCGAAATCGGCGCCAAGCTGACGCTGGATTGCGACGTGACCGACGCGGCCTCGATCGACCGCGTGTTCGAGACGCTGGAAAAGGAATGGGGCAAGCTCGACTTCGTCGTGCATGCTATCGCCTATTCCGACAAGGACCAGCTGAAGGGCCGCTACGTCGATACGACCTACGACAACTTCGCCCTGTCGATGAACATCTCCTGCTTCTCGTTCACCGCGATCGCCCAGCGCGCCGAGAAGCTGATGACCGATGGCGGCTCGATGGTCACCCTGACCTATCTCGGCGCCGAGCGCGTCATGCCCCATTACAACGTGATGGGCGTCGCCAAGGCCGCGCTCGAGGCCTCGGTCCGCTACATGGCGGTCGACCTCGGCCCGAAGAACATCCGCGTCAACGCGATCTCGGCCGGCCCGATCAAGACGCTGGCCGCCTCCGGCATCGGCGATTTCCGCTATATCCTGAAGTGGAACGAGCTGAACTCGCCGCTGCGCCGCAACGTGACGATCGAGAATGTCGGCGGCGCCGGCCTCTACCTGCTGTCCGACCTCGGCGCCGGCGTCACCGGCGAGATCCACCATGTCGATTCCGGCTATCACGCCGTCGGCATGCTGGCCGTCGACGCCTCCCAGCAGGTCGCCGAACTCCTGCAGGGGCTGAAGCCGAAGGCATGAGCGCGAACAGCTTCGGTACGCTGTTCCGCGTCACCACCTGGGGCGAAAGCCACGGACCCGCCATCGGCTGTGTCGTCGATGGCGTTCCGCCCCGCCTCGCCATCGACGAAGCCGGCATCCAGCATTGGCTGGACCGCCGGCGCCCCGGCCAGTCGCGCTTCACCACCCAGCGGCGCGAACCCGACCAGGTGAAAATCCTGTCAGGCACCTTCGAGGGGCAGACCACCGGCACGCCGGTGGCGCTGCATATCGACAATGTCGATCAGCGCTCGAAGGATTACGGCGACATCGCCGTCAAGTTCAGGCCGGGCCATGCCGACTACACCTACTGGGCCAAATACGGCATCCGCGACTATCGCGGCGGCGGCCGTTCCTCGGCGCGCGAGACCGCGACCCGGGTCGCGGCCGGCGCCATCGCCCGCCTCGTGCTGGCCGATGCGATCGGGCCCCAGGTCCAGATCCGCGGCGCCCTGGTCCAGGTCGGGCCGCACAAGATCGACCGGTCGCGCTTCGACTGGAACGAGATCGAGAACAATCCCTTCTGGTGCCCCGACGCCGTCGCGGCGGCCGCGTGGGAAAGCTATCTCGACGGCGTGCGCAAGGCCGGGTCATCGGTCGGCGCCGTCGTCGAGGTGGTGGCGTCAGGGATTCCGGCGGGCCTCGGCGCGCCGATCTACGGCAAGCTCGATACCGACCTCGCGGCGGCGATGATGTCGATCAACGCCGTCAAGGGCGTCGAGATCGGCGAAGGTTTCGCGGCAGCCGCGCTCACCGGCGAGGAGAATGCCGACGAGATGCGGGCCGGCAACGGCGACGGCAGCAGCACCGGGCCGCGCTTCATGTCGAACCATGCCGGCGGCATCCTCGGTGGCATTTCGACCGGCCAGGACATCGTCGTGCGTTTCGCGGTCAAGCCGACCTCGTCGATTCTGCAGCCGCGCCAGACCATCGATACGGCGGGCCAGGAGACCGAAATCGTCACGAAAGGGCGTCACGATCCCTGCGTCGGCATCCGCGCGGTGCCGGTGGGCGAGGCGATGATGGCCTGCGTGCTGGCCGACCACCTGCTGCGCCATCGCGGCCAGGTCGGCGGCTGAAGCGCCATAAGGGAGAGAAACGATGAGCCAGCCGAAGCATGTCCATGCCCTCGACCTGCCCCAGCCCGAGCGGTCGGCCCTCGACGAAGACATCCGGAAGTACTTCGCCAAGTGCGACGAGAAGCTCGGCATGGTGCCGAACGTGCTGCTCGCCTACTCCTTCGACCAGGAGAAGCTGCGCGGCTTCATGACCATGTACAACGAGCTGATGCTGGGCAAGTCCGGCCTCTCCAAGCTCGAGCGCGAGCTGATCGCCGTCGTCGTCTCCTCGATCAACCATTGCTACTACTGCCTGACCGCGCATGGCGCGGCCGTGCGCCAGCTGTCGGGCGATCCGAAGCTCGGCGAGCTGATGGTGATGAACTATCGCGCCGCCGAGCTGGCGCCCAAGCAGCGCGCGATGCTCGACTTCGCGGCCAAGCTGACCGAGACCCCGGCCAAGATCACCGAGGCCGACCGGCAAGCCTTGCGCGATGCCGGCTGGACCGACGCCGATATCTGGGACATCGCCGCGACCGCCTCGTTCTTCAACATGTCGAACCGCATGGCCTCCGCCATCGACATGATGCCGAACACCGAATACCACGCCATGGCGCGCTGAGGGCCGCCGCATCCGAGGGGAACGACCCATGTTGCGACTGAGCCGCCGCGGCCTCCTCGGATCCCTCCCCGCCTTCGGCGCCGCGGTCGCGCTGTCCGGCCGGCTCAATGCCGCGCCGCTCGACGGGCAGACCGTCACCTTCCTGCATTTCAACGATATCTACGAGATCAGCCCCAAGGAGGGGCGCGGCGGTTTCGCGCCGCTGATGACGCTCTTGAAGGCCGAGCGAACCAAGGCGACGTGGTCGATCACCACCTTCGGCGGGGATCTCCTGTCGCCGTCGCTGCTGTCGGGCGTGCTGAAGGGCGCGCAGATGATCGACCTGATGAACGCGGTCGGCGTCGATATCGCCGTGCCTGGCAACCACGAGTACGATTTCGGGGCCGACATCGCCGTCCAGCGTTTCGCGGCGTCGAAGTTTCCGTGGATCGCCGCCAACGTCTTCACCCAGGATGCGATCAGCACGGCGCCGGGCCTTTCCGGTAGCGGCGTACGCCAGGTCGGGGACTACCGGATCGGCTTCTTCGGCCTGCTGACGCCCGAGGCCGCCAAGCTGACCTTCGGCGCCCGCGACTATGTCTTCCGCCCGCCGGTCGAGGTCGCGCGCGAACAGGTCAAGGCGCTGCGCGAGGCCGGCGCCGACATGATCGTCGCCCTCACCCATCTCGACATCGCCGACGACCTGCGCGTCGCCCGCCAGGTGCGCGGCATCGACCTGATCCTGGGCGGCCATGATCACGACCCGATCACCTATCTCGAATCCGGCACGCTGATCTTCAAGGCGGGGGTCGACGGCTACTGGCTCGGCGCCGTCGACGTCCACCTGCGGCGGGTATCGACCAAGGATGGCCAGAAGGTGGTGGCCACGCCGCTCGCCTGGCGGCTGACCGCCACCGACGGCGTCGCCGGCGATCCCGATATCGACGCCAAGGTCGACGGCTACAACGCCGAGCTCGACCGCTCGATGGGCGTCACCATCGGCGTGCCCCGCACCGAACTCGACTCCCGCCGCGATACCGTGCGCGCCAAGGAAGCCGCGATCGGCAACCTGATATCAGACGCGATGCGCGCCCATGTCGACGCCGATGCCGCGATCACCAATGGCGGCGGCATCCGCGCCAACCGCCTCTACGAAGCCGGCACCAGGATGACGCGCAAGGACGTGGTCACCGAGCTGCCCTTCGGCAACGTCGTCATGCTGGTGACGCTGACCGGCGCCCAGATCCGCGCGGCGCTCGAAAACGGCGTCTCGCAGGTGGCCGAGAAGGGCGGGCGGTTTCCGCAAGTCTCCAACATCCGCTTCACCTACGATCCGGCGCGCGACCGGGGCCAGCGCGTGGTCGACGTCGCGGTGGCCGGCGCCACGCTCGAGCCGACGCGGACCTACAAGGTCGCGGTCAACGACTTCATGCAGGTCGGCGGCGACGGCTACACGGTGCTGCGGGAAGGCAAGGTGCTGATCGACGCCTCCGGCGCCACGCTGCTGGCCAATGCCGTGATCAGCTATATCGAAACCCACAAGGAAGTGGCCCCGGTGGTCGAGGGCCGCATCGTGGAGCTGCACTGACATGCGCCGCCTCGCCGCCCTGGTCCTCGCCGCCGGCCTGTGGGCCGCCCCGGCCGCCGCCCATGACGCCTACGGCTTCGGATCCAAGTCCTACGACATGACGGTCGACGGGCGCGCGCGCCGTATCCTGGTCAACGTCCCCAATGCGGTGTTCACGGGCAACAAGATGCCGCTGATCGTGGCGCTGCACGGCACCGGCTCTTCAGCCGACGGCATGGTGGCCGGCGCCAATCTCTACGCCCTCAGCGAGACCGCCGGCGCGGTGGTCGTGGCGCCGCAGGCCCTGGGCGCCGCCTTCAACGATGGTTCGGGCCGCGGTGGCCCGGCCGCGGAA
>JAEYTW010000052.1 GCA_023433835.1 Pseudomonadota bacterium
GCCCGGTGCCGGGGGCGTTCTGCGACGGCGCCCACAACATCGCGATCGGCGGCCGCAAGCTTGCCGGTACCGCCCAGCGCTGGCGCCGCGGGCGCGACGGACGCACCACGATACTGGCCCACGCCGCCATCATCTGCGCGGGCGATCTCGACATCCCGGCCGCCGCGGCCAACCGGCTCTATGCCGCCTGCGGCCTCGAGCGCCGGGTGAACCCCGCGCTGCACGTCCGGCTGTTCGACCTGCCCGGCTTCGGCCCCGAGACGCTCGGGGCGGAACTCGCCGCCGCCTTCAGTCCGGCGTCGTAGCCGACAGGCCGAGCAGCGCGCGGCGGCGCAGCCACTGGCTGGGCCGATAGCGGTCGTCGCCGGTGATCGCCTGCAGCCGGGTCAGGATTTCGAGAACCGTCTTCGGCCCCATCAGGTCGGCCAGCGCCAGCGGCCCCTGCGGATAGTTCAGGCCGAGCGTCATGCCCTTGTCGATGTCGGCAATGGCCGCCACCCCGGTCTGGGCCATCTCGCAGCCGAGATTGGCGATCATCGCGCGGATGCGCTGGGCGACGAAGCCCGCGGAATCGTGGATCGCCGTGACCTTGGCGCCGGTCTCGATCAGCCGGGCGGCGACCGCGTCGCGCATGGCCGGATCGGCCCCGGGCGTCGTCATGATGGTGATGCGGCGGGCCAGATCGGTCGACAGGTCGACGGCGACGAGCCGCCGGTGATCGAGGCCGTGGCGCGCGGCCAGCGCCGTGGCATCCTCGCCCAGCGGGGCGCAGACCAGCGGCGAGACGCCGTCGTCGGCAGCGACCACCTCGGCCCCGGCCGTCTGGAACAGGCGGGCCAGCGCTTCCCAGCGATCGCGGTCGCCGTCGTCATGCTCGACCGCCACCACCCGGGCGGCGGCGGCCACCGCCGGCACGAGGTCGACGCCGTCGTCCTGGCCGGCCAGCCTGGCACCCTTCGAATCATAGGCAAAAAATCCTTGGCCGGTCTTGCGCCCCAGCCGGCCGGCCTCGCGCAGCGCCTGATGCGCCGGCGCGGTGGCCAGCCGCCGGTCGCCCATGAAACCTTCCTGGATGATCTGCGATACGGGAAAATTCACGTCGATGCCGGTCAGGTCCATCAGCTCGAACGGGCCCATGCGGAAGCCACAGGCATCGCGCATGATCGCATCGATCTGCGCCGGCGTCGCCGCGCCCTCGTGGTGCAGGCGCAAGGCCTCCTGCGTGAACGGCCGGCCGCCGAGATTCACCAGGAAACCCGGCCCGTCCTTGACCACCACCGGCTCGCGCCCCATGACGCGGCCGACGGCCACCAGTTGGTCGATCACGCCCTGGGCGGTATCGGGGGCCGCGATGACCTCGACCAGCTTCATCAGCGGTACCGGATTGAAAAAATGCAGGCCGGCTATGCGCTGGCGGCGTTCGCAGGCCGCGGCGATCGAAGCCAGCCGGATGGACGAGGTATTGGATGCCAGGATCGCATCCGGGGCGACGATACCTTCCAGCTCGCGGAACAAGGCGCGCTTGATGCCGAGATCCTCGACGATCGCCTCGACCACCAGCCCGGCCGGCGCCAGCTCGGCCAGCGTCGTGACGGTTTTGAGGCGGGCGACCGCGGCCGCCGCATCCTCGGCCGTCAGGCGGTTCTTGGCGACCAGGGCATCGAATTGGGCGGCCAGCAGCTCGCGGCCCTTGGCGGCGGCGCCCGCCTGTGCATCGTAGAGCAGCACTTCCAGCCCACCCTGGGCCGCCACCTGGGCGATGCCGCGCCCCATGGCGCCGACGCCCACCACCGCAATCGAAGAAATAGCGCCCATGCCGCCGTCCTCCCGGGAATTAAACCTGCCTTAATCAAGCGGCCGAATACTGGGGGAGGAGATAGTTTGAGGCAACCTTGATGAGGGGAACTCGCGTTCCTACATTAGTGCTACAGGCAGTGCCGATCCCCGGGCTGCCGCCGTCGCTCGCTCGGGACGAGGAGTAGACTTGATGACCAGAGTGCCGTTGTTCAATAGCCCGTTGCTGCTGGGATTCGATCACGTCGAACGCGTGCTCGATCGCGTGGCGAAGTCGGGCAGTGACGGCTACCCCCCGTACAATATCGAGCAGATCGGCGACGACCGCCTGCGCATCACCCTCGCCGTGGCCGGTTTTTCGGCCGAGGATCTCGCGATCACGCTGCAGGAAAACCAGCTGGTGATTCGCGGCCGGCAGGCCGAAGTGACCGCGCCCGACCGCGTCTATCTCTATCGCGGCATCGCGGCCCGGCAATTCCAGCGCGCTTTCGTGCTGGCGGAAGGGATCGAGATCACCGGAGCGGAGTTGGACTCCGGACTGCTTCACATCGACCTGATCCGGCCGCGCGCCGGCACCGAGGTCAAGCGTATCGCCATCAGTACCCCGGCCAGGCCTGGCGGGCGGCGGATGGCAGTGGACGATGGCGCCTGAACAGCGCCCAGTGGATAGGAGGCCGTTATGCAGAACCACATCACCGAATCCTTGCGTCACATGACGCCGGAAGCCTTCGCCATGATGGGCGCGCCATCAATCGCTTACGTCCGCGCGGTCGCCACCGAGGAAGGCCCCGCCTTCGGCCTGTTCGCCGTCAACGGCCAGCAGATCGGCACTTTCACCGAGCGTGAGCACGCCTTCATCGTGGCCCGCCAGAACGAGCTGGACCCCGTCAGCGTCCACTGATCCCCGTCGCGCCCGCCGGGCCCCC
>JAEYTW010000130.1 GCA_023433835.1 Pseudomonadota bacterium
GGGCCAGGTCGCACATCACCCGGCGCGCCGCGCTCTCGTAGCCCGAGCGCCAGAGCAGCGCGCCGATGAAATAGCGCGCCCCGGGATCGCCCAGCCGGGCCGAGGGGTTGAGCAGGCGGGCAGCCCGGCGGAAATCGCCCTCGCGATAGGCCGCGATGCCCTCCTCGATGCGCAGTTCGCGCACCATCCGTTCGGGAGTTTGCGTCGATGTCGCGGCAATGGCCGGGCCGGCCGGAAAGAGACCGACGATTAGCAGATGGCGGAGGCCGCATCGCCAGCGCATGCTCGTCCCCGTGAAGCCCGTTTCGCCCGAGTCTAGCGCAAGCACGCTGCCGCACCAGATCGAAAGCTGGTTCGGCCAGCGCGGCTGGGCCCCGCATCCGCATCAGCGCGCGGTGATCAAGGCCGCCGGCGAGGGTCGCTCGGTCCTGCTGATCGCGCCGACCGGCGGCGGCAAGACGCTCGCCGGTTTCCTGCCGGTCCTGGCCGACCTGCTCCGCCGGCCGGGCCAAGGTACCCGCGCCCTCTATATCTCGCCCTTGAAGGCACTGGCCGTCGACATCGCCCGCAACCTGGAAACCCCGGTCGCCGAAATGCGCCTCGCCATCTCGGTCGAGACCCGCACCGGCGATACTTCGGCGGCCAAGCGCCAGCGCCAGCGGCTCAACCCGCCCGACATCCTCCTGACCACGCCGGAACAGCTCGCGCTGATGCTGTCCTACCCGGACGCCGCGCGGCTGTTCGACGATCTGAGCTTCGTCATCCTGGACGAATTGCATGTCTTCCCGAATTCGAAGCGCGGCGACCTCTTGTCGCTCGACCTCGAGCGGCTGCGCACGTTGCGTCCCGGCCTGCAGACCATCGGCCTGTCGGCAACGGTGGCCGAGCCGCGCGACCTGCTGCCGTGGCTCGGGCCCGAGGATCGCTCGACGCTGGTGACGGGCCGCGCCGGGGCCAAGCCGAAGGTGACGATCCTCGCTTCCGACGCGCGCGTGCCCTGGGCCGGGCATCTCGCGCTCTATGCCCTCCCCGAGGTCTACGAGGCGATCCGGCAGTCGCGCACGGCCCTGGTCTTCGTCAACACCCGCATGCAGGCCGAACTGATCTTCCAGGAACTGTGGAAGCTCAACGACGACAACCTGCCCATCGCCCTGCATCACGGCTCGCTTGACGTGCAGGCGCGCCGCAAGGTCGAGGCGGCGATGGGCCGGAACGCCCTGCGCGCCGTGGTCTGCACCGCCACGCTCGATCTGGGCATCGACTGGGGCGAGGTCGACCTCGTCGTCCAGATCGGCGCGCCCAAGGGCATCGCCCGCACCGTGCAGCGCATCGGCCGCGCCAATCACCGGCTGGACGAGCCGAGCCATGCGCTGCTGGTGCCCTCGAACCGTTTCGAGATGCTTGAATGCCTGGCGGCGCGCGAGGCGATCGCCGCCGGCCAGCTCGATGCCTCCTACCCCAAGCCCGGCGCGCTCGACGTGCTGTGCCAGCATCTGCTGGGCATGGCCTGTTCCGCGCCGCTCGAGCCCGAAACGATGTATGCGGAAGTGCGCCGCGCCCCGCCCTATCGCGGCCTGACGCGCGAGGATTTCGACAAGGCGCTGGCCTTTGTCGAGAACGGCGGCTACGCGCTACGCGCCTACGAGCGCTTCAAGCGCCTGCGCCGCACGCCCGAAGGCCTGCTGGTCGCGGCGCACCCGAAGGTCGCCCAGCAATACCGGATGAACATCGGCACCATCGTCGAGGCGCCGATGCTGAAGGTGCGGCATGGCCGCGGCCGGGTGCTGGGCGAGATCGAGGAAGGCTTCGCCGAACAGCTGGTGCCCGGCGACACCTTCGTCTTCGCCGGCGAGGTCTGGCGCTTCGACGGCATCCGCGATCTTTCGGTCATCGTCTCGCGCGCGCCGGGCGCCGATCCGCGCGTGCCCTCCTACGCCGGCGGCAAGTTCCCGCTGACCACCGAACTGGCCGAACGCGTGCGGCGCATGCTGGCCGACGACCGGCTGCACCGCCGCCTGCCCGAACAGATCCGCGAATGGCTGCGGCTGCAGACCTGGCGCTCGGTGCTGCCGGCCGCCGACCAACTGCTGATCGAGACGTTCCCGCGCGGCAAGCGCCAGTTCCTGGTCGCCTACCCGTTCGAGGGCCGCCTCGCCCACCAGACCCTCGGCATGCTGCTCACCCGCCGGATGGAGCGCGCGGGCCTGCGGCCGCTCGGGTTCGTCGCGGGCGAGTATGCGCTGGCGATCTGGAGCCTGCGCCCGGTGCCCGACCTCGACGGGCTGTTCGCCGAGGACATGCTGGGCGACGATCTCGAAGCCTGGCTCGCCGAATCGAACCTGCTGAAGCGCGCCTTCCGCAACGTCGCCGTGATCGCCGGGCTGATCGACCGCCGCCGGCCGGGCGAGGAAAAGACCGGCCGCCAGGTGACCTTCTCGACCGACCTGATCTACGACGTGCTGCGCCAGCACGAACCCGAGCACATCCTGATGCGCGCCACCTGGGGCGATGCGGCGGCCACCCTGCTCGACCTGCCGCGCCTGGGCGACCTCCTGCGCCGCATCCGCGGCCATATCCTCCACCATCCGCTCGACCGCGTCTCGCCGCTGGCTGTGCCGATCCTGCTCGACATCGGCCGCGAGAGCGTGCCGGGCGTGAACGTCGACGACATGCTGGCCGAGGCGGCGGAGGACCTCATCGCGGAAGCGACAAGATTGATTTAGAGTGCTCGACGGCTTGGAGATAGGAACATGGGCGAGATCACCATACCTCTCGATGATCGCGTGCTCGCGCGACTTCGGCTGCAGGCTGAAGCGCGGAATCTATCGGTGGAGCAATTGGTGCAAGAGATGCTCGGCGCCAATATTTCCACAGGTGCCGAAGAACGAATAGCCGCGTTTCGGCGCTTGCGGGCGATGACCCTGCGCCCTCTTGCCAGCGACAGCACCGAGCTCATTCGCACTGACCGCGATAGCAGATGATACTGGTCGTGGATGCTTCGGTAGCGACAAAGCTGGCCGTTCAAGAACTTGGTTCGGATATTGCAGAAAAGTTTTTGTTAGAAAATCCAGACAAGAACACCCTCCTGGCGCCAGACTTGATGCTTGTTGAAGTTGGAAATGTGCTATGGAAGAAATTCAGGCACAATGAGATCAGCCAAAATCACATTGATCAAGCCTGCAATATTTTGCCCAATCTCTTTTCACTAATTTCGTCGGATGTACTTTTACCTAGATCTCTAGCGCTTTCCCAACATCTCGACCACCCGATATATGATTGCTTCTATCTCGCCGCCGCTGAGCTTTGGGATGGCAAATTTCTCACCGACGACCGTAAATTTGCTCGGAAAATTGTCGAGGCTGGTTTCGGCGGTCGCGTCCAGTTCCTTCAATCGAGCTGAATTTAATCGATGCTGTCGGCCGACGGCCGATTTGAAGGCGCTGCGCCGATTGATCTGACGCGGCGAATTCAGTAGGGTCGACACCCGAACGAAATATGAACAACCAGCCGCAGTGAAGATTTCCCGCCCATGCTTCTGAACGGTGTCCGCCTGATGCCCGACGCGACGGGTGCGCTGTGGTGGCCGGCGACGCGCACGCTGATCGTCGCCGATCTGCATCTGGAGAAGGGCTCGGCCTATGCGGCGCGCAGCCGCCAGTTCCTGCCGCCCTACGATACCCGGGCCACGATCGGGCGGTTGGAAGCGCTGCAGCGCCGGCACCGGCCGGCGAGGTGGCTGTGCCTGGGCGACAGTTTTCATGACCAGGAAGCCGCCGACCGCCTCGCCGACGAGGATGCCGACCGGCTCAAGCGGCTGGCCGGGCAGTCGGACTGGGTCTGGCTGTGCGGCAACCACGATCCGGCCCCGCCGGCCAATCTCGGCGGCCGCATCGTCGAGGAATTGGCCGAAGGCGGCCTCACCTTCCGCCACCAGGCGATCGAAGGCCGGCAGCCCGGCGAGGTCTCCGGCCATTTCCACCCGAAGGCTTCGGTCGTCGTGCAGGGCAAGCGGCTGACGCGGCGCTGCTTCGTGTCCGATGGCATCCGGCTGGTGCTGCCGGCCTTCGGCGCCTATGCCGGCGGGCTCGACGTGCTCGACCGCGCCTTCGCGCCGCTGTTCAACCGCATGTTCCACGCCTGGCTGCTCGGCGACGCCAACGTCTTTGCCGTGCCGCGCGACCGGCTGGCCGCATAGTTAGAGCGCGGTGCGCGCAGCACCCAGGGTCGCGGCGGCATCGCCGCCCGAGACCAGGCGGGTCCAGCCGATCTCGCCGAGATCGTATTGCAACTGCTGATGCAGCACTTTCGCGTCGGCGTCCGAGGCATCGTCGCGCCGCGCATCGAGCCGCCGGGTCAGCACCTCGACCGGCGCCTCGAGCCAGAACCCCTTGAACGGCACCCCGGCGGCACCGGCCAGGTCTTGCAGCGCCGCGCGCTCGTCCGGCCTGGCATGCACGGCATCGGCGATCACCGCCTGGCCGGCATCGAGGCAGATGCGCGCCCGCGCCCGCATCTCGGCATAGACCGCCGCCGACACCTCCGGCGTGTAGTGCTCCTGCCCCAGCTTGCAGCCGGTCGGCGGCGCCCCGGCCAGTTCGCGGCGGATGACGTCGGAACGCAGCACCACCGCCCCCGGCGCCCGGCCGACATAGCCACCCAGGGCGCGCGACAGCACCGACTTGCCGGTGCCCGACAGGCCGCCGATCGCGATCAACCGCGGTTCGGCAGGCTTGAGGAATTCGAGCGCGCGATGGACGTAGTTGCGCGCGGCCGTCAGGTGCTTCTCGCGCGTCACCGCGTCGGCGGCGGATTCGGCCATGCTGCCGCCGACATGGGCGCGGATCGCGGCGCGCAAGGCGAGATAGAGCGGCATCAGCGCCAGCCCGCCGATATCGCCCGAACGCCCCAGCCATTCGTTGAACATGCGGTTGGCCTGCACCGGCAGGTCATGCAGCCAGACATCCATCAGCAGGAAGGCCAGGTCGTAGAGCTGGTCGGTGACGGTGAACAGGTCATAGAACTCGATGGCGTCGAAGGGCAGCGGGCGGCCATCGTAGAGGCATATGTTCGCCAGATGCAGGTCGCCGTGGCCGACGCGGACGAAGCCGTCGATCCGCCGGCGGTCGAGCTGCTCGCGGGCGAGCGCCAGCGCCGCATAGGTCTCGTCGCACAGCGCATTGACCGGCTCCAGCAGGTCGAGGGCCCGGGCATGGCGCTGCAG
>JAEYTW010000080.1 GCA_023433835.1 Pseudomonadota bacterium
GCCTGGAATGCCATGCGGGCCATGGCCTGGCCTTCGATACCGTCGGGCCGATCGCGGCGATCCCCTCGGTGGTCGAGCTCAATATCGGCCATTTCCTGATCGGCGAGGCGATCTTCGGCGGCCTCGACAGTGCCATCCGCCGCATGCGCGCCGCGATGGACCAGGCCCGCAACGCGGCGCTAGGTCAGCGTAGCGCGTAACCGACCCCATAAAGAAAGGGCGCGCCCGTGAAGGGGGCCCTTCCTCCTGCAAACCGTCATTCGTACTTGTAAGCTGGGGTCTGCACCGAGACACTCGCTCCGCCGACCGCGGAGGTCGGGTAGACGATCACGGCGAGCGCTGAGAAGCGGTTGCGGTTGAGCTCCTGGATGGACACTTGGCCCATGCCGCTGATGCCGAGCTCGGAAGCGGTGAGTGCAATTCTCGCCAGACCGGGAATGGCCATGCGTGGCGACGTCGTTCGAACGTTGCCGCTGTCGTCGTAGGATTTGATCGTCACGTTGATGGGCGTGGTGGTCGGATTGGCGACGTAAAAGACCGTATTGAAGCCGCCGGCGGTGCCTGCATGTGGAAAATACGCGGCGCAGCATTCGGTCGTCGGGACGGAGTAGAAGGTCAGGAATTGGCCGTTGTTGCCGACAAAGCCGGCGCTTACCGGCCCGCCCGTCGCATCCGTGTAGAGATGGATGTCTTTTGCCGCGGGCACGCCTCCGCCGCCAGTTCCGCTGCCGGGTCCGGTCGCGATTGGCGATTTCACTGGCAACAGGAAGTCGTTGAGGCCCAGTACGCCACTGGCGGTGGGGCTGACTGCAAAAAACCTGCCATAGGGAGGCACTGCGAAAGAACTGCCTCCGACAAAAACGCCATCTGTCGTAAAGGCACAAATGGTAAATACTGTCGAGTTGGTAAATGGATTTGAGATGGATATGGCGCTGGTGAAATTTTGACCGGTGGCGTCTTTAGCAATAGTCATATGTGGGATCTGACGCTGACCAGTTCCTCCGTAGTAATTTGGGCAGTCTCGAATAGATGATAGTTGGCTTGGTATAAAGCTTTGGGCTGTAGCAAACGCGACAGGCATCAATAGAAATAATGCAAAGCATGTCAGAACGCGTGACATTGATTGGATCACGACTCAGCTCCTTGATATTGATTCGATAGGCGATTCTTCCGTGTTATGTAGTTTTCTTTTTTGAATCTACTATGCGGGGTGGTCGTGGGAAAGAATGAAATAAAATTATGATATTCTTTTTATGATTGTGCCCGTGCCTTGCAAATCTAAGTGGAAATATTTACAAAATGTAAGATCACATTCTAGAATTATCAGAAGACAGCGCCGCTCATTTTCCAGGTAGCTGGATGAGCACGCCATCAGCGTGCTCCGCATCCGCCGGGTCGTGGGTCACCAGCAGCACAGGCAAGCCGCGCGCGGCGGCCTGGCCGAAAACCAGCCGCCGCATCCGGCCGCGCAGATCCTGATCCAGCCGGGCGAAAGGCTCGTCCAGCAGCAGCGCCCGCGGCCGCGCCAGCAGCGTGCGGAACAGGGCGGCACGGGCGCGCTGGCCGCCCGACAAGGTCGTCGGGTCGCGCCCGCCCAACCCCTCCAGTTCCGCCGCGGTCAGCGCTTCCTCGACGGACCGCTTTCTGGCCGTGCCGCGCACCTCGGGCGCCAGGCCGAAGGCGAGGTTGTCGGCGAGGCTCAAATGCGGGAACAGCAGGTCGTCCTGGTAGAGCAGGCCCAGCCGCCGCCGATGGGCGGGCAGGGGCGTCAGGTCTTCCGGGCCCAGCCGCACCTGGCCCGCGGCGCTGAAGGCCGGCGGCAGCAGGCCGGCGACCAGCGCCAGCAGGCTCGATTTGCCGCTGCCGCTCGGTCCCATCACGGTCGCGACCGTGCCGGGCGCGATGGTCAGGTCGAGATGCGGGATCAGCACCTGCGACCCTAGCCCCAGGCGGATGCCGGCAAGGATCAGCGGCGCCATGACATCAGCCTCGGCACCAGCAGCGCCAGCGCGAAACCCAGCGCCGGCAGGGCGCCCTGCGCGAAACCGTACGCGGCGGTCAGCCGGCGTTCGCCGCCTGCGCTCAACGTCACTGCCTCGGTCGTGATGGTGGCGACGCGGCCGGCGCCGGCAAACAGCGTCGGCAGGTATTGCGTGACGCTCACGGCGAAGCCCACTGCGAAGGCGGCCGCGACCGGCCGGGCCAGCATCGGCAGCTTGACCCGCCAGAAGGCCCGGGCCGGCGAAATCCCGAGGCCCGCGGCCACGTCGAGATAGCGCCGGTCGAAGCGGGCATGGGCATCGGCAAGCGACAGGTGGACATAGGGCAGCACGAACAGCAGATGCACCGCGACGACCGTGCCGACCTGCCCGTCGAGGCCGAGGCGGACCAGCGCCACCTGCAGCCCGAACAGCACCGTCACCTGCGGCAGCAGCAGCGGCAGGTAGAGCAGGGCGCGCGTGCCGCGCCAGGGCCGTTCCAAGGCGGCGAGGGCCGCGATCAGCGCGATGGCCGCAGTCGCCAGGCCGATGCCCGCGGCGCTCAGCAGCGGCCCGGTCAACGGTGCTTCCCGCCAGGGCTGCAGGCTGAAACCGTCGGGCCAGGCATCGGGAAACCGCCAGGGACCGGCAACCGACCACAGCGCCAGCAGCAGGATCGTGGCAAGGCTGCCACCGCCGACGGCAAGCAGCGCCGCCATGCCCAGGGCACGGCCGGCGCAGTCGCCGGCGGCGCTGCCGCGCCGTCCACGACGCAGGATGATAATCCCGATGCGTGTCGCCGCAATCTCGGCCAGCCGCCATGCCGCGATGCCGAGCAGCGCCACCAGACCTTGCAGGCAGGCGCCGGCCGCCGCCGGCAGCAGCAGCGCGGCGTCGCGATCGAAGGCGAGCCTCAGGACGACGACGCTGAGCGGTGCCGGCTGGCTCGGCCCCAGGATAACAGCGAGATCGGCCGTCGAGACGGCGAAGACCAGCGCGGCATAGATCGGCAGCCGGATCAGCGGATAGAGCCGCGGCAGCACCACCAGCAGCCAGCCGCGGACCGGGTGGTAGCCGAGGCTTTGCGCGGTGGCGAGCGCTTGGCCCGCCTGGATCTGCGGCAGGGCGGCCATCGCCATCAGCAGCAGATAGGGTGCTTCCTTGATCGCCAGGGCGGCGGCAAGCGTCAGGCCGCAGGCGTCGCCGACCAGGGCCAGGTCGGGCGGCGTGGTCCAGCCGGTGGCCCAGGGCGAGAGGAGCCGCACCAGCCAGCCGCTGGGCGCGACCAGCAACGCGAAGCCCAGGCCGAAGGCGGCATGCGGCAGGCCGAGCAGGGGGGCGAGGCCTGCCTCGATGCGGGCAAACCACCGCGTGCCTTGCGTGCCCGCGCAGAACAGCATCACGGCAATGAAGGCGCCGGCGGTGCCGATCAGCCCGGAGGTCAGCGAGATCGCGGTGCTGCGCCAGATGCCGGGCCAGTCGAGCAACCGCGCCCAGGCGCCGAGATGCCAGCCGTCGGCACCCAGCGCCGGCAGGTAGCCGAAGGCCGGCAGCAGCGTGCCGGCAAGGCCCGCCGCGAGGGCTGCGAGCCACAGGCCGGCGCCGAGGCGCAGGATGGCGGACACGGCCTCAGTTCGCCGTCCGCCGCTCCCATTCCTCGGTCAGCCGCGTCATCCACGACGGATGCGGTTCCAGCAGCGGCTTGCCCAATGCCTCCGGCGACAACAGCGCCGGCGGATGCGGCGTCTCGGCGAAGGCGGCGCGGTCCGCGGGCGCGAGGCCTGCGACGTCGAGCACCGTGCCCATGCCCAGCCGGTCCGGATCGACCGCGCGGGCCTGGGCCGGGGCCGACAGCAGAAAGTCGGCGACGACCATCGCCCCTTCCCTGGCCGCGGCGTTGTAGGGGATGGCGACGAAGCTGGTATTGCCGATGGTGCCGGCCTTCAGCACGAAGCTGCGGGTGGTGGCCGGCAGCTCGTTGCGCGCCACCGCGATGGCGCCTTCCGCCGGGTTGAAGGAGATGTAGAGATCGAGGACGCCGTCGGCCATCAGCTGGCGCTGGCCGGCATCGTTCTCCGGGAAGGCCTTGCCCTGGCGCCACAGGGCGGGCCGCAAGCCATCGTACCAGGCCCAGAGCGGCGCCGTGGCGGCCGCGTAGGTCGCATCCTCGGCCGGGCGCTGCAGCATGGCGGGATCGGGGGCCAGTTCAACCAGCGCCTGCTTCAGGAAGGTGGCGCCGAGGAAATTGCGGGCCACCGGATGGGTCAGCCGGCCGGGATGGGCGCGGGCCCAGTCGGCCAGGGCCGCCATGCTGGCCGGCGGGGCGGCCAGGCGCGCGGCATCGTAGATGAACACCACCTGAGCCATCAGCCAGGGCGCGGCCATGCCGGCGACGGGCAGGGTGGAATCGATCCGCGTCGAGGGCTTGCCCTGCCAGTCGACCTTCGCGGCATTGGGCAGCCGCTCGGCGAACGGGCCGTACAGCAGCTTCTGCGCCTGCATGGCCTCGAGATTGGGGCCGTTGATCCAGATCAGGTCGACGCTGCCGCCTTCGTTGCGCCCGGCCGATTTCTCGGCGATCACGCGCGAAACCGCCTCGGCGGTATCGCGCAGGCGGACATGCTCGACCTTGACGCCGAAGCGCTGCTCGACCTCGGCGCCGACCCAGGCGATGTAGTCGTTGAAGCGCGGGTCGCCGGCCCAGGCATTCCAATGCACGGTCTGGCCGCGGGCGCGGGCCAGCACGGCCGACCACTCCTGCGCCAAGGCCGGGCAGGCGGCAAAAGTCGCGGCGATGAGAACGATCAGGCGCAGGATCATGTTGCGGACTCCGAAAGCCGGCCCGTAGGTTAGGCGCAAGCATCTGACGTCATCAAACCGCCAGGCATCAATCCATCGTGATCATCGGCATCGGCAGCGACATCATCGACATCACCCGGATCGAGGCGACCATCGCCCGCTTCGGCGACCGGTTCCTCAACCGCATCTTCACCCCGCTGGAACGGGCCAAGTCCGACCGGCGGGCCCAGCGCTTCGCCTCCTACGCCCGGCGCTACGCCGCCAAGGAAGCCTGCGCCAAGGCGCTCGGCACCGGCCTGCGCAAGGGCGTGTTCTGGCGCGACATGGGCGTGGTCAACCGCCCGGGCGGCCAGCCGACCATGGTGCTGACCGGCGGGGCGCTCGCCCGGCTGCAGGCGATCACGCCCGTGGGCCATGTCGCGCGCATCGACCTGACCATCACCGACGAACCGCCCCAGGCCCAGGCCGTGGTGATCATCACCGCGCTGACCCCGGAGCAGGCGGCATTGCTGCCCTGATCGGCTATAATCGCTCCCCATGGCGGCCGCGCGGCGCATCCGGGAACCACCGCTGCACTACCACATGGCCCAGTGGGAACTGGGCGGGCGGCCGGTCGTGGTGGTCCATGTCGCCTGGGCCTCGATCTCCGACCGCGCGCTGGGCATGCGTGCCTGGCGCGCCTTCCGCCGCCACGTGCCGGGGATCGACGTGGTGCTGGCCGCCCTCGCGCGCGACGGCACCACCCAGTTCGTCGGCCGCCCCGATCACGTCCAGGCGCTGCAGGGCATGAGCCTCGCCGACTTCAAGTGGCGCGCTAAGGCCGTCGACTGAGGTACAGCGCGATCATCTCGATCAGCCCTTCCCGCATCGCCGGGGAGGCCAGCGTGCCGCGGCGGGCGGCGTTGTGGATGGCGCCGTCGATGGCATCCGAGATCAGCACGCCGGTGATCCGGTCGGCCTCGGTCGGTGCCCGGCCGCGGCAGGAGGCGACCGCCGCGATGTAGTGGCCGAGGAATTCGGCCTCGAAGGCGCTGTGCGGATCCCGCGCGCTCGGGACGTCGGGGGCGTCGTCGAGCAGCGCGCGGTGTAGGCCCGGGGTGGCGCTGTGCACGGCGATCATGCCGTCGACCAGTTCGGCCGCCAGGGCCGCGGCGGGCAGGGCCGAGCGCGTCGCCCGCCGGACCACGGCCAGGCAATCGTCGAGATGGCGGTGCAGGATCGCCTCGGTCAGCGAATGCTTGTCGGGGAAGTACTGGTAGAACGACCCGATGCTGACCCCGGCCGCCTCGGCCACCTTGTTGGTGGTGAACCCGGCCCAGCCCTGCTGGCCGAGAATACGAGCCGCAGCCTCGACGATGGCTGCCACCATCGCCTTGGAACGCGCCTGGCGGGGCGCTTTGCGCATCGGCCTGGCCGGGCCGGCAACGCGAGTAGACAACGGCGGTCCCCCTGAGAGAATACGAGCAGTTTACTCGTGTTTTTCGCCGCGGCAAAAAGGATCCCTCGCGCCATGACCGGTTCGCTTCATGCCATGTTCAGCTACCAGGCCTGGGCCAATGCCGAACTGTTCGATTGCCTGGAACGGCTCGATCCCGCGGCCCATCAGGCCGAGCGGTTGCAGATGCTGCGCCTGATGGACCATAATTTCGCGGTGGCCGACATCTTCGCCGCCCATCTCGCCGGCACCGGCCATGGCTATGTGACGGACGGCAGTGCCGAACTGCCGTCGCTGCCCGCCTTGCGCGACGCCGTCGCCGCGTCGGATCGCTGGTATCTCGACCATGTTGCCCGGATATCGCCGGCCGCCCTGGCCCAGGCGGTGGCCTTCACCTTCACCGATGGCGATGCGGGGCGGATGACGCGGGGCGAAATCCTGACCCATGTCGTGCTGCATGGCGGTTATCACCGCGGCGAGGTCGGGCGCATCCTGCGCCAGATGGGCGTCACGCCGCCGTGGGACACGTTCGCCGTGTACCTGGGCCGGGCCCTCAGGAGCGGCGGCGGCGCGGTTTCCGGCCGAATGTCGTAAGGGCGGGGTCGAGGGCCTGCATCCAGCGCACCAGCCGCCCGGCCGGCGGCACCCAGAGCACGCCGGCCAGCACGTACCAGGCCAGTTCCAGGCCATGGCTGAACTGGCCGATCCAGCCGCCCAGCAACACGGCGGCCAGGGCATAGATCACCAGCCCGACGAGGCCCACGATCAGCCCGACCAGTTTGCGCCACCTTGCAGACAACCGCCGCCTCCTTCTACCATTGCCGCTCGCAGGCCTGGGCGCCTGTGCTAAATTGCGCCGGCTAAGCGATTGCGGGGGAGCAGTGCGCCGAGTCATCCATACCAGCGCGGTGGTCACATGGCCGCTGGCGCTCATTCTGTCAATCATGCCGGTGGGGGCCGGCATCCACGCCGCCACGCCGGCCACGGCCGATCCGTGGCGCGACACCGCGCGGTATTACCAGCGGCCGGCCGAGGCGGGCGATGCCAAAGCCCAGTTCACGCTGGGCATGGTCTACGAACGCGGCCTCGGCGTGCCGGCCGATCCGATCCAGGCGCGGGCCTGGTACGAGAAGGCGGCGAAGCAAAAGGAACCGCGGGCGGTCCTAGCCCTCGGCCTGATGCTGGCCCGCGGCTCGGCCGCCGACCAGGTCGCGGCGCGAAGCTGGCTGGCCCAGGCGGCCGAGGCCGGGGCGGTCGAGGCGCAGTTCACCCTGGGCATGCTGACCGAGATGGGCC
>JAEYTW010000135.1 GCA_023433835.1 Pseudomonadota bacterium
CGTCGAGGTCGAGCACCGGGGCCACGCAGGCATCCGTCCCGGCAAACACCGCCGACCAGTGGTCGCGCGGCCGGGTCAGGATGCGCTCGGCGATCGCGGCGCGCAGCGGCGCCGCCTGCGCCGGGTCGTCGCGGTCCCAGGCCGCGTGATCGAGCCCGATGCCGGCCATGAAGATCCGGTAGAAACGTTCCTCGATCGCGCCGACGGCGATGAACCCGCCATCGGCGCAGCGATAGGTGTCGTAATAGGGCTTGCCGCCGTCGAGCAGGTTGCGGCCCCGCCCGATCTGCCAGCCGCCCGATTGCTGCAGCGCATGGATCACGGTCGTCAGGAAGGCGACGCCGTCGATCATCGCCGCGTCGATCACCGTGCCTTCGCCGGTCTGCCGCGCCCGCAACAGGGCGGCCACGACGCCGAAGGCCAGCATCATGGTGCCGCCGCCAAAGTCGGCGACGAGGTTGGCCGGCGCGATCGGCTTGTCCGGCGTGCCGAACAGCGACAGCGTGCCGGAGAGGGCGAGATAGTTGATGTCGTGCCCGGCCTCGGCAGCGCGGGGGCCGGTCTGCCCCCAGCCGGTCATGCGGCCATAGACCAGCGCCGGATTGCGCGCCAGGCACTCTCCGGGCCCGAGCCCCAGCCGCTCCATCACCCCCGGCCGCGCCCCTTCCAGCACCGCGTCGGCGCCCGTGATGAGGTCCAGGGCGCGGGCGCGGCCCTCCGCCGTCTTCAGATCGAGGCGCAGCGGCGGGCGGCCGCGGAACAGCAATGCACCGCCGGACTCGGCATCGCTCCATTCCGAGACCGGGCGCAGGATCCGGATGACCTCGGCCCCGGCCTCGGCGAGCAGCAGGCCGGCCAGCGGCACCGGGCCGATCGCTTCCATCTCGACCACGCGGATGCCGGCGAGCGGCTTGACGGCTGCGGCGGTGCCGGTCATGGGCGGCGAAGCCCATTGCCGGTCGACGACCGGCGGCGTGGCGACCGGGCATGCGAGGTCGTCGCGGATCCCGGCCGGGACCCGTCTGCGGCGTGCAGGTAGCGCAAATCAATTCCTCCCTTATGGCGCCAAGGCTGGAGGAAGAATTGAACGATTTCCAATATCGCTTTATAGGGCTATCAATAATAAAGTCCTATAGATGGGAACCCGATGGATCTTGATGCGACGCCGTTTCGGGCCTTCCTGCAGGTCGCCCGCCATGGGTCATTCACCCGTGCCGCGGAAGAGATGCACATCTCCCAGCCGGCCTTGTCCGCGACGATCCGGGAACTGGAACGGCGGCTGGGCTTCTCGCTGTTCGACCGCACCAGCCGCAAGGTCGAGCTGACCTGGGAAGGCCGGGCCTTCCTGGTCAATGCCAAGCGCGTCGTGACCGAGCATGACTGGACGCTGCAGCGGGCGCGGGAAATCCTCAGCAACGACCTGCGGCTGGCGGTGCAGTCGTTCTCCGTCCTCATCGATGCGCGGGTGCGGCTGACCGACGGGTTCGCCTCGGCCAATCCCGGCATCGACATCCAGATCAGGCAGTACGGCGCCGATCGCTGCTACGACGTCATCCGCGCCCATGATGCCGATGTCGCGCTGGTGCTCGAACCGACCCATCGCGGCGAGCTTTCGCCGCTGAACCGCACCGCCGGTTCCGAACTCGAAAGCCTGACGGTGACGACGCGGCCGCTCGGCCTCTATGTTCCGCCGGGCCATCCGCTGGAAGGCGAGGCCGCGATCCACTCGACGATGTTGCGGGGCGTCCGGGTCGCCAAGCTCGGGCGCGTGCACGGCGCGTCGCTCGCCTCGGCGATCGGACGCTATCTCGACGATATCGGTGCCGATCAGCTGCGGACGTCGGAGGGTGATGCCTTCTCGGCCTTCCGCCATGCCCGCGCGCAGGGGATCGCCGCGGTCGACCTCGGCTGGTTCGACCCGCTGCTGAACGATCCGGCATTCGCGCAGGGCCGGCGGCCGATCGTCGGCGACGTGCTGGAAACCGAACTCGTCGCCGTGCGCCAGCGCCGCGAGCAGCGCCCCGCGGCAGACCGCTTCTGGCACTTCGCCGCGGCCGGTGCCGCCGAGGCGGGTCAGGCGTTGCGGATCGTCAGCCCGCCGTCGACCACGAGTGTCGCGCCGGTCACGTAGGAGGCCGCCGGCAGGACCAGCGACAGTGTCATATGGGCAATCTCGGCCGGCTCGGCATAGCGGCGCAGCGCGATGCGGCGGCGCGCGAAAACCGCCTTCTTGTCGTCGGCGAAACCGCTGGTCATCCCGGTATTGACCGCACCGGGGCAGAGGCAGTTGACGGTGATGCCCTCGGGCCCCAGATCGACGGCGAAGGCCCGGGTCAGGCCGATGACGCCGTGCTTGGCGGCGACGTAGCTCGAATTGCCGGGGGTGGCGCCGAGCCCCTCGGTCGAGGCGATGTTGACGATGCGCGCCGCGTCCGACCGGCGCAGCATCGGCAGGGTCGCGCGGATCAGCCGCTGCTGCCCGGTCAGCATGACGTCGAGGCAGCGCGCCCACATCGCCTCGTAGGCTTCGGGCGCATCGATGCTCTCGAAGCCGTAGATGCCGGCATTGTTGACCAGGATGTCGAGCACGCCGAAACGCGCGGCGACGGTGGTGGCGATCTGGGCGACGGCCTCGGCGCTGCCGACGTCGAGCGCCAGCGGAAGGATCTCGCCGTCGACGCCGTCGGCGCGGATCGCCGCGGCCGCGGCCTCGCACCGGCCCTGGTCGAGATCGGTGAGGATGACCCGCGCGCCCTCCTCGGCGAACAGCCGCGCGGTCGCAAGGCCCATGCCGCTCGCGGCGCCGGTGACGAGGGCGACGCGGCCCCTGATCGAACGCAGGCCGGACATCAGGCGGCTCCCCCGGCGAACTCGCGGTCGCGCAACTCGCGCCGCTTGACCTTGCCCGATTCCGTCTTGGGCAGGGCTTCGATGAACTCGATCCTGCGCGGGTACTTGTAGGGTGCGGTATTGGCCTTCACGTGGTCCTGGATCTCCCTGATCAGGTCGTCGCCGGGTTCGTATCCCTGATTGAGCACGATGAACGCCTTGACGACCTCGCCGCGCTTCTCGTCCGGGCTGGCGACCGCGGCGCATTCGAGCACCGCCGGATGGCTCTGCACCACGCTTTCGACCTCGGTCGGGCCGATGCGGTAGCCCGTCGCGTTGATGACGTCGTCGGCGCGGCCCTCGTACCAGAAATACCCGTCCGCATCCTTGCGGCCGAGGTCGCCGGTGATGAACCAGCGCCGGCCCTCGGCATCGCGGCGATAGCAGGCCTCGGTGCGCTCGGGGTCGTTCCAGTAGCCGAGCATCAGCCCGCGATAGGGCGTGAGGATCGCGACGTTTCCGGTCCTGCCCGCCGGCAGCGGCCGGCAATCGTCGTCGACGATGTCGACGGGGATGCCGGGCATCGGCAGGCCCATGGCGCCCGGCCGGATCTCGGTCGCCGGATAGTTGCCGACGGTCATGAAGCTCTCGGTCTGGCCATAGGCTTCGTGAAAGCGCGTCCCCGACAGCGCCATCCACCGGCGCGCGGTCGGCGCATCGAGCGATTCGCCGGCGGTGATCGACAGCCGGAGTTTCGAAAGATCGTAGGAGGCGACATCCTCGCCCAGCATCCAGCGATATTCGGAGGCGGCCGCGGCATAATGGGTGATGCCGAACTTCGCCATCAGGCGCAGCCGTTCCCGCGGCTCGAACGGCCCGTCGTAGATGAACACGCAGATGCCGGCGAACAGCGGCGCGACCAGCGTGCCGCAGGCGGAGAAGCCCCAGGCGGTATCGGCCGTGCCCCAGCAGATGTCGTCCCGGCGCTGTTCGGCGAAATCGAACCAGTAGCCCGAGATCTCGTGGAAGCCCCAGGCGAAGAAGGCCGAATGCACCACCCCCTTGGGCATGCCAGACGAGCCGGAGGTGAAGTAGATCAGGCTGGGCTCGTCGGCGCGCATGGCTTCGGTCGCCGCCTGCGGCGACGCCCCCGGCCGGCGCCCGGGGCCGGAGCGGCCCCCCCGCGC
>JAEYTW010000096.1 GCA_023433835.1 Pseudomonadota bacterium
CGGCCGCGCCGTCGCCGGCGAGATAGACGGCCTCGGCCGCGCTGCGCCCGTCCTGGTCGATCTCCGGCAGATACTGGCGCCGGATCGGGTCGAAGCGGAACGGCACGCGGGCGAGGTCGGCCAGTTGCGTCTCGCTGCGCAGGCCGAAGCCCAGCGCCAGCGCATCGCACGGGGTTTCGTTGAGGCGGCGGCTGGCATCGCGCCAGGTCAGGCCGGTCACCGCCTCGCCGTGCACGGTCAGCGGCCGCACGCCATAATGGACCGGCACGCGATGGGCGCGCAGCCAGCCGAGGTAGTAGATGCCGCGGGCGAGTTTGGCGGGATCGGCGGCCAGCAGCGGCAGGGCGCGGACACTGTCGGCGAAGGTCGAGGTATCGAGCACGGCGGCCACCTCGGCCCCGGCCTTGGCGTACTGGTAGGCGACGAGATAGAGCAGCGGGCCGGTGCCGCAGAACACCACGCGCCGCCCGATGGCCACCCCTTGCGCCTTCAAGGCGACCTGCGAGCCGCCCAGCGAGAACACGCCGGGCCTGGTCCAGCCGGCGACCGGCAGCAGCCGGTCGGTGGCGCCGGTGGCGAGCAGCAGCGGCCCGCGGTCGAGCCGGGCGCGGCCGGCAGGGCCCTGCAGATGCACCGCATCGGGCTCGATCGCCCAGACCAGGGTTTCCGGGCGGTAGTCGATGCGGTCGCCCAACGCGTCGAAGGCCTGGTGCAGGCGGACGCCGGCGGCGGCATCGGCGCCGTACAGCGCCGAAGGCGGGCGCTTGAAGCCCGGCGGCGGGCGGCGGAAGATCTGGCCGCCGGCGCGTTGGGCCTCGTCGATGACGATGGGGCGCAGCCCGGCCTCAACCAGGGTCAGCGCCGCCGCGATGCCGGCCGGGCCGGCGCCGACGATAATCGGCGCGCTCACGGCAGGGTGACCAGTTTCATGCCCTCGGCCACGAGGGTCGAGCAGGCGCGGAAGCGGCGGCCCGAGGCGTCCGAGATCCAGCAATCCTGGCAGGCGCCCATCAGGCAGAACCCGGCGCGGGGGCCGTCGCCGAATTCCGAGCGGCGCACGGCGCGGCGCTGCATCAGCACGGCGGTCAGCACGGTGTCGCCGGCCAGCGCGGTCAGCGCCTCGCCGTCGAGGGTGAAACTGATCTCCGGCCGCTTGGCTTCCGCCAAGCGCACGAATTGCCCGGTCATGAGCGGACGAGCTGGGCCAGGAAGGTCGCGGCGCGGGCCGAGCGCGGCTGGGTGAAGAAGACGTCCGGCGGGGAAATCTCGACGATCTCGCCCTGGTCCATGAAGACGATGCGGTCGGCGACCTGGCGGGCGAAACCCATCTCATGCGTCACGCAGACCATGGTGATGCCGCTCTTGGCCAGTTCGACCATGACGTCGAGCACTTCGCGCACCATCTCGGGGTCGAGGGCCGAGGTCGGCTCGTCGAACAAGAGCAGCATCGGTTCCATGCACAAGGCCCGCGCGATCGCGGCGCGCTGCTGCTGGCCGCCGGAAAGCTGGCCGGGGAACTTCATCGCCTGGTCGGCAATGCGCACGCGTTCGAGCAGGGTGATCGCGCGCGCCTCGGCCTCGGCCTGCGACAGGCCTTTCAGCCACATCGGCGCGAAGGTGCAGTTCTCCATGATCGTCATATGGGGGAACAGGTTGAACTGCTGGAACACCATGCCGATGCGGGCGCGGAAGCCATCGATATCCTTTAAGGATTCATCGACCGTGACGCCGTCGACCGTCAGCGTGCCGCGCTGGTGAACCTCGAGCCGGTTGATGACGCGGATCGCGGTCGACTTGCCCGAGCCCGAGGGGCCGCAGATCACGACCTTCTCGCCGCTTTCGATCGTCAGATCGATGTTCTTCAGGACGTGGAAGTCGCCGTACCACTTGTGGATGCTGGCCATCTCGACGATCGGCTTGCTCATCGGCGGGTCGCCTTTGCCAGGGTGTCTTCGAGCCGGAGGCCGTAGCGCGACATCGCGAAGCAGAACACCCAGAACAGCAGGCCGACGAAGACATAGCCTTCGGTGGCGAAGCCGAGCCAGGCGGGGTCCGCGGTCGCCGCGGCGATGATGCCGATCAGGTCGACGAGGCCGATGACGGCGACCAGCGTCGTGTCCTTCAAGAGGCCGATATAGGTGTTGATGATACCGGGAATGACGATCTGCATCGCCTGCGGCAGGATCACCAGCCGCATCTGCCGCCAGTAGCTGAGGCCGATGGCCTGGGCTGCCTCGTACTGGCCCTTGGGGATCGCCTGCAGGCCGCCGCGCATCACCTCGGCCACGTAGGCCGCGGTGAACAGCGAGACGCCGACGATGGCGCGCAACAGCTTGTCGATGGTGACCCCGTTGGGCAGGAACAGCGGCAGCATCACCGATGCCATGAACAGTACGGTGACCAGCGGCACGCCGCGCACCACCTCGATGAAGGTGATCGAGGCGGTGCGGATGACCGGCAGGTCCGAGCGGCGGCCGAGCGCCAGCAGGATGCCGAGCGGAAACGAGCAGACCATGCCCGAGCCGGCGATGATCAGGGTCAGCATCAGCCCGCCCCATTTGCTGGTCTCGACCAGGGCCAGGCCGAGGATGCCGCCGTGCAGCAGCAGCCAGCCGACCGGGAACAGCACGACCAGTGCGAGAAAGCGCACGCCCCAGATGCGGCCGAGGCCGTGGAGCAGCGAGGGCAGCAGCAGGGCTGCGAGCGTCAGCGCGGCGAACAGGTTGACGCGCCAGCGTTCGTCGACCGGATAGAAGCCGTAGAGCAAGGTCGAGAAGCGCACCTCGATGAAGGCCCAGCAGGCGCCGAACGCCTTCCTGCCTTCGGCATCGAGGCAGGCCGCGCGGGTCTGGCCGGTCCAGTGGGCCTGGAGGATGGCCCAGTCCAGCAGCGGCACGAAGATCGCGACCGCCAGCGCCACGGCGATGACGGTGACGAGCGCGCCCCAGCCGGAGAAGAACAGGTTGGTGCGCAGCCAGCCGGCGGCACCCACGGTCGAGCGCGGCGCCGGCAGGACGGGTTCGGACGTTTCGCGCAGGAAGAAACGCTCGGTCATGATCAGCGCTCCACCAGCGCCACGCGGCGGTTGTACCAGTTCATCAGGCCGGAGATGGCGAGGCTGATGGTGAGGAAGACGGCCATGGTGATCGACAGCGTCTCGATCGACTGGCCGGTCTGGTTCAGGGTCGAGCCGGCGAAGACCGCGACCAGGTCGGGGAAGCCGACGATGACGGCCAGCGACGAATTCTTCAGCAGGTTCAGATACTGGCTGGTCATCGGCGGCACGATCACCCGCATCGCCTGGGGGATGACGATGCGGCGCATCGTCGGCCCGGCGGGCAGGCCCAGCGCGCGGGCGGCCTCGACCTGGCCGTGGGCCACCGCGTTGATGCCGGCGCGCACGGTCTCGGCGATGAACCCACCGGAATAGAGCGTCAGGGCAAGCCACAGAGCCAGGAATTCCGGCGGAATGCGCAGGCCGCCGGCGAAGTTGAAGCCGGCGAGCCTGGGGATGTCGAATGCGAGGGCCGGGCCGCCGACCAGCCGCATGATCGCGGCCGGCACGACGATCAGGGCCACGACCGGCCACAGCACCGGCAGCCGCCTGCCGGTGCGGCGCCAATGGGTGCGGGTCCAGATGGCGTAGGCGATCGCGGCGAGGATGCCGACGACGATCGCCGCGGCCACCGGCCAGAAATCGTCAAGCGGATCGGGCCGCGGCATGAACAGCCCGCGGTTCGACAGGAAGAACAGGTCGGCCAGGTTGAGCGCGTTGCGCGGCAGGGGCAGCGGCGTCAGCATGGCGATGTACCAGAACATCAGCTGCAGCATCAGCGGGATGTTGCGGATCGTGCCGATATAGCCGGCGGCGAGGCGCGAGAGCAGCCAGTTGCGCGACAGCCGCGCGACGCCGACGACGAAGCCCAGCATGGTCGCGAAGACGATGCCCAGGCTTGCCACCAGCAGCGTGTTGGTCAGGCCGACGAAGAAGGCGCGGGCATAGGTCGAGCGCGCGCTGAAATCGATCAGCTTGAACGAGATCTCGAAGCCTGCCGGCTTTTCGAGGAAGGCGAAGCCCGAGGCGATGCCGGCGCGCCGCAGGTTCTCGGCCGCGTTCAGGATCAGCCAGGTGCCGCCCAGCAGGATGATCGCCAGGACCACGGCCTGGATGGCGTAGCCGCGGGTCTTGCGATCGCGGAGATACCGGGAGAAGGGCATGGGTAGCC
>JAEYTW010000174.1 GCA_023433835.1 Pseudomonadota bacterium
GCCCGTCGACGGTCGTTCGATGGATGGCATGGCAGGCCTCTCCCCCCAAATCCCGGCCAACACTCTCCGCCAGCGTCACGACTTTACCAAGCGCCGGAATGCCGCACGAAGGCGGGGTCAGAAAAACCCGTCGAGATAGGCCGCCGCGGCCGGGGAAATCCCGCCGATCTTGTCGGTCGCCTGGCGGTAGAACTTGAAATTCAGCTCGGTCTCCGGCCGGCCGTCGCCCCAGTCGGCGAAGGGCTTGAGCAGGCCGCGCCCGAGCGGTCGTCGTGCCGGGACGATGCCCCCGACGGTGACGTCGACCAGCGGCGTCTGGCGCGCGACGCCCGCCCGGCGGGGAACCGGCACGGCGGCGGTGACGATGCCCCGGGCGACCAGCCCACGCCCGCCCTGGTTCTCGCTGTCGAACAGGAACACCGTATCGCCGGCGGCAATCGCCTTGCCGCCGTACATCGTCCGTTGCCGGGCGAATTCGAACGCCGGCGCCGCCCCGTCGGCAATCGCCGTCTTGATCACATAGGCGGCCGGCCGGCTCATGGACCCCATCCTCAGTTGATCAGCCGGTTGTCCCGCAACCTGGCGACCGCCAGATCGACGAAGGCGCGCACCTTGGCGGGGGCGTGGCGCCCCTCCGGGTGCAGCACGTGGATCGGCAAAGGCGGCTCCTCATAATCCGCCAACACGATCTGCAGCCTGCCTTCGACCAGGGCGGGGCCGATCTGGTAATGCAGCACCCGCGTCAGGCCGAAGCCTGCCGCGGCCGTGGCGATCGCGGCGTCATTGTTGTTGCACTGCAGCCAGCTGTTGATGGTCACCCGATGATCGTGGGCGAAGCGCCATTCCGGCGAGGCCCAGGCGCCGGTCGACGCGACGATGCGATGATCCCTGAGGTCGGCCGGCACGCCCGGCACGCCGTGGCGCTCGAAATAGACGGGCGATCCGCAGACGACGCGCCGCACGAAGCCGACCTTGGTTGCGGAAAATCCGGAATCGGCGAGATGGCCGATACGGATGGCGACGTCGACCCCCTCCTCCACCAGGTTCACCGGCCGGTCGACGAAGAGCAGCCGCCCGGACACCGCCGGATAGGTGGCGAGATATTCGTGCACGACGGGCAGGACGTACATCTGCCCGAACATCGCCGATGCCGTGACCGCCAGGGTGCCCGACGGCGAGGCGTCGGACCCCGCCGCGGCCGCCTCGGCCTCGGCGATGTCGGACAGGATGCGCCGGCAGTCGTCCAGATAGCGGCTACCCGGTTCGGTCAGCTTCACCGAGCGGGTGGTGCGAGCGAACAGCCGCGCACCGATCAGTTCCTCCAGCCCCGCCACCGCGCGCGTCACCGCCGGCGCGCTCATGTGAAGCTGGCGGGCGGCTTCGCCGAAGCTCTCCGTCTCGGCCACCCTCACGAAAATCCGCATTGCCTGCCAGCGATCCATCCGCGCCCCCGCCCGTCAGGCCGTCTACATATCAGACGCGCCACGGTGGCGGAAACAGGGGCGTAGCCGGCAGGGATCAGCTTGCCCGAGGCGCGTCAGAGGGCGAGCTGGATGCGCGCTTCTTCGTTCGGGCCCGTCTCGGCCGGCACGGCGCAGCAGATCAGGACCTCGTCGGCACCGACGCGCGCGGTCGGCTCCCTGACATAGGTCACCGCGCCTTTGACCAGCCTGGTCCGGCAGGTGCCGCAGCTGCCTTCGCGACAGCTGAAATCCGGCTGCAGGCCACGCGCCTCGGCCAGTTCGAGCAGCGTGCCCGACCCCGGCGTCCAGCGTGCCTCCTTCAGCGAGTCAAGGAAGGCCACTGGCACCGGCCTGGCCGACAGCGCCGGGCGGACGGGCAAGGCGGCGGCGACGTCCGGGGTGCGGCGCAATGACGACGGGCCGAACACTTCGGCGTGGATCCGCGCGTCGCCGAGGCCGTATTTCCGCAACCCGTCGTACAATGCCTGGGTGAAAGGCGGCGGCCCGCAGAGATAGAAGTCGTAATCGTTGAACGCCAGGAAGCGCGTCAGCAGCGCCATGTCGATGCGGCCGGAAACGTCATGGTCAACGCCTTCCACGGCACTGCCGGGATCGCTGAGGACGCGGATCCATCTGACCGCGCCCTGCGCGGCATGCACCAGCTCGGCGATCTCGCCGGCGAACGGCAGATCCGCCTTCGATCGCGCGGCCTGGAAAAGGGTGACCGGCCGCATCCGCTGCCGGCGCAAGCCTTCGTAGACGACGTGGCGCAGCATCGCCAGCAAGGGGGTGATGCCGACACCACCCGCCAGCAGGACCGCCGGCCTGGTTTCGCCGGCATCGATCGTGAACTGGCCCTCGGGCGCGCGCGCCTCGATGATGTCGCCGGCGCGGATCTCGTCGTGCAGATGGCGCGATACCACGCCGTCGCGCTTGACGCTGATCCGGTACAGGCCGTCCGACGGCGCCACGGACAGCGTGTAGGTGCGGACGACCGGCCCGTCCGCGCCGGCCGGGGTGACGCGGATCGGCAGATGCTGGCCGGCGGCATGGGGGATCAGGCCCGCGTCGTCGGCCGGCCACAGATGGAAGGACCGGATCGAGGCGCTTTCGTCGACGATCTTCGTGACCTTGTAGGGCCGCCAGCGCGTCGCGAGGTCGTTGGCCTGCAGGCGGGCCGCCGCCTCGGCCCAGTCGCCGGTCATCAGCGAACTGGGGGACCAGCCGTCCGCGCGGAACGACCAGCGCAGCGCCAGCGCGCCGGCGCGGCGCAGGATATGGCGGGGCCGGAACGACCACAGCCGCTCGGCGCCCTGGAACGCGGCGATCTCGGGCGAGTCAAGAATGACCTGCGCGTCGCCGGTCATCTGCAGCAGGTCGCCGTTGCGGTAATCGACGAAGACGAGCCCGGCCTTGCCGTTCAGGATTATGTTCCCCAGGGTGGCAAAGAACAGATTGCCGTTGAAATCGGGGACGATAAGGCTGCCATCCGGCGCGATGCGGACGAAACCGGCCTTGCCCCCGCGATGGGACACGTCGACCTGGCGGCGGCCCTCGCGATCGGCAAAGGTTGCGACGAAGAAGGCGTCGGCGGTCTCGACCAGGGCGCGCGCCGGGCCGTCGAGCCCGGCCAGAGGCTCGACGGCGGCGGCGGGGCGTTCCGCCGGGTCCCGCGCGAAATGAAAATCGCGCAGTTGGATATAGCGCGGGCAGTTGCCGAAGCTCTGGTCGACCTCGACCCGGACGCCGGCCTCGGTCAGGGCCACGATTCCGTTCATCCGGTTGCGGCGCCGGGTATGCATCTCGATCCCCAGCAGCCCGACCGGATCGCCGTCGCGCATGCCCGTGCCCGCCGGATCGCCGGCGTCGGCCCGGGCCGCGATGTCGAGGGTGGCCGGGTCCGGCGACGACATGAAGCCTGGCCGGCCGGCCAGAAGAGTGGCCCACGGATCGCCCGCCGGATCGACACTGCCCAGCACGACGAAGGGCAACTGCGCATAGAAATCGCGATGCTGGTCGGGCATGTAGTCGCGGATCACCCGCTCGCCGGCCACCGCCATCCGCTCGGCCACCCCAAGCTTCCGCTGGAGAAATGTCTCACCCTCATGCCATGTCGGCAGCTTGGTCTGTGTCGCGGTCATCTCTGGCATCCCGTG
>JAEYTW010000281.1 GCA_023433835.1 Pseudomonadota bacterium
ATCGCACTGGCGCGCAAGCGCGGGCTGGAGATGCCGATCATCCTGCTGGTCCGCCGCCAGCGGCTGGAGAACATCCCGGTCGACGTGCTCAATCAGGTCGACGGCTATGTCTTCCTGGCCGAGGAAACGCCGGAATTCATCGCCAAGAACCTCGTTTCCCGCCTCAAGCAGTATGCCGAGACGCTGAAGACGCCCTTCTTCGGCGAGTTGGTCGATTATGCCGAGGAAGGCAACCAGCTGTGGACCTGCCCGGGCCATAACGGCGGCACGTTCTACGGCCGCAGCCCGATCGGCCGCATCTTCGTCGACCATCTGGGCGAAGCCGTCTTCCGCGACGACCTCGACAATTCCGTGCTGGAGCTGGGCGACCTCCTGACCCACGAGGGCCCGGCGCTGCAGGCCCAGAAGGAAGCGGCCAAGATCTTCGGGGCCGAGAAGACCTATTTCGTGCTGAACGGCACCTCGGCCTCCAACAAGGTCGTCCTGCAGGCGCTGGTGGCCGAGGGTGATCTGGTCCTGTTCGACCGCAACAACCACAAGGCCGCCCATCACGGCGCGCTGCTGCTGGGCCAGGGCACGCCGATCTTCCTGGAGACCGACCGCAACGCCCACGGCCTGATCGGCCCGATCGACTGGGAAGCGCTGGACGAGGAGAAGATCCGCGAGAAGATCCGCCGCAACCCGCTGGTGACCGACCCCGAGGCCTGGTCGCGCCCCCGGCCATTCCGTGCGGCCGTCATCCAGCAATGCACCTATGACGGCACCATCAACAATGCCGAGATGATCGTCGAGAAGATCGGCCATCTCTGCGACCACATCTTGTTCGACGAAGCCTGGGCCGGCTTCATGAAGTTCCACCCGCTCTATCGCGGGCGCTTCGCCATGGGCCTGGAAGGCCTCGGCCCCGACCATCCCGGCATCATCGCGACGCAGTCGAGCCACAAGCAGCTGGCGAGTTTTTCGCAGTCGTCGCAGATCCACGTGAAGGATCGCCATATCCGCGACCAGGAGCGGCGGGTCGAACATCGCCGCTTCAACGAATCCTTCCTGATCCACGCCTCGACCTCCCCGTTCTATCCGTTGTTCGCCTCGCTCGATGTCGGCGCGCAGATGATGAAGGGCCGCCAGGGCATGGTGCTGTGGGACGACACCATCCGGCTCGGCATCGAGACGCGCAAGAAGCTCAGGGCGATGCGCAAGGAGTACGAGGAGAAGGAGACCGATCAGAACCGCCAATGGTTCTTCGACGCCTTCGTGCCCGACAAGGTCACGACCGCGTCGGGCCCGGTCGCCTGGGAGGATATGCCGACCGACGACCTCGCCCGCGATCCCGCCTGCTGGGCCTTCGATCCCGACGGGGCCTGGCACGGCTATCGCCATGTCGCACCCGGCTACGCGATGACCGATCCGTGCAAGCTGACGATCCTGACGCCGGGTTTCGACCGGGCCACCGGCGCCTATGCCGATCATGGCATTCCGGCCCCCGTGGTCGCCGAATTCCTGCGCGACTACCAGGTCGTGCCGGAGAAGAACGACCTGAATTCGCTGCTTTTCCTGCTGACCCCGGGCGTCGAATCATCGAAGGCCGGCACGCTGCTCTCGGCCTTGACCGCGTTCAAGCGCTTCCACGACGACAACGCGACGCTCGATGCGGCCCTGCCGGAATTCGTCGCCCGCCGCAAGGCGCGCTATTCCGGCGTGCGCCTGCGCGATCTCTGCGCCGAGATGCATGCCTTCTATCGCGAGCACAAGGTCTCGACCCTGCAGCGGGCCCAGTTCCGCCCCGCCCATCTGCCGACCGCGGCGATGCTGCCCTATAAGGCGGCGCAGATCCTGACCCGCAACAAGGTCGACTTCCTGCCGCTCGACCAGATCAAGGGCCGGATCGCCACCACCCTGATGCTGGTCTATCCGCCCGGCATCGCCACCGTGCTGCCGGGCGAGCGGCTGGACGACCGGGCCCAGCCGATGCTCGACTATCTCAAGATGTTCGAGCGCAGCGCCAACCTGTTCCCCGGCTTCGAAAACGAGGTCCAGGGCCTCTATCGCCGCACCGAGCCGGATGGCTCGATCCGCTTCTACACCTACGTGGTCCGCGAATGACCGACCCTGCCGCAGAGATCATCGTCCGCACGTCGCGCGAGGACGACGTCGCGGCGATGATCGCGATCTACACCCACCACATCCGCCGCGGCCTGGGCGGCGGGGTGGTGGTGGCGGAAGATCCCGACGACATCAAGAAGCGGCGCAAGAACATGCTGTCCAAGCGCCTGCCGCATCTGGTGGCGGAGCAGGGTGGCGTGGTCATCGGCTATGCCTATGCCGTGCCGTTCCGCAAGCGCCCGGCCTATCGCTATACGGCCAAGCATTCGATCTATATCAGCCCCGACCATCTCGGCCGGGGGCTCGGACGCCGGCTGCTCGGCGCGCTGGTCGAACGCTGCGCCGCAGCCGGCTATCGCCAGTTGATCGGCTATGTCGACGGCGCCAACGCGGCATCGCTGAAACTGCATGAGAGCGCTGGTTTCCGTGAGGTCGGCCGACTGCCTTCGGTCGCCTTCAAGTTCGGCAAATGGGCCGACAGCGTGATGATGCAGCGCGCCTTGGGCGACGGCGACCATGGCCCGCCGCAGGATTACGTGCCGGATACCGCCGGCGAGAGTGACTAAGCCTCTGTAATCGCTCGGCTTTATCATCGCCGGGCTTGACCCGGCGATCAGTGTCCGTCCGACGGAGAGGAACTCATGATTCTCTTCCCGACGGGCGGATAATGACCGCCGGGTCAAGCCCGGCGGTGGCGATTCCGGGCAATTTTCGTTCTTGAAACGTTTACGCATCCCGGCTAACTGATCCGCATGCCCCAGCGGACGATGTACATCTTCGAGAAGGGCTCGGTGCTGCAGGCGGCGCGGCCGGTCCTGCACGCGCTGGACCCCGGGGCCGTGCTGGTCGCGGCGGCGGGCAATCTCTACGACACCAAGCTGCCCGACGAGATCGACAAGCGCTATGCCGGGCCGTGGTCGGGCACGATCGACGAGGCCATCGCCTACGACCCGATCCCGATCTCGGCCTCGGGCCGCGCGATGAACGGCCGGGCCAAGGCCGAGATCCTCGATGCGATCCGCCAGCAGGCTGCGGGCTGCAGCCTCGTCGTCGTCGCGACCGACGATGACCGCGAGGGCGACAAGATCGGCTGGGACATCGTCGAGCATTGCCTGGACTGGGCCGGGCCGGTCAAGCGCATGCGGCCGCGGGCCGCCACGCCGGACGGCATCCGGGCCGCCCATGCCGAAATGCTGCGCCTGCCCGACGGCGGCGCGCTGCGCAGCTATTGCGGGGCGCTGGAGGCACGGGCCCGCCAGCATGCCGACTGGCATATCGGCATCAACGGGACCCGCCAGGCCTCGGTCCGTCTGCGTCCGCACGGCATGAAGGGCGTGCTGCATTACGGCCCGGTGCTGATGCCGACGCTCGACATCCTGGCCGAGCGCGAGCTGGAAATCCGCAACTTCAAGCCGCGCGACTATTTCAAGCTGCGGCTCGACGTCGTCAACAAGAAGGGGCTGAAGGTCAGCCTCGTGCACGACCCCGATCCCCGGCTGTTCGACCGCGCCCCGGCCGAGGAGATCCTGCAAGGCCTGATGGCCTGGCCGGGCGGCGAGATCTCGGCGGTGACCAAGCCGCGCAAGATCGCCCCGCCCGATCTGTTCAACCTCGACGCCATGCAGCTCGCCGCCGGCCGCCGCCTCGGGCTGTCGCCGGCCGACACGCTGAAATTCGCCCAGGAACTCTACGATAAGGGTTTCATTTCCTATCCCCGCGGCACCGGCACGACCCTGCCCAAGGCCGAGGCCGCGATTGCCGAGCGCGTGGTCGCGGCCAGCACCGGCCACCACGCCCTGGCCGAGGTGAAGCTCGATACGCTGATCAAGCGGCCGACGATCTATCGCGAGGAAAAGGCCGATGCCGGCGGCGAAACCTCCGGCCCTGCCCACTTTGCCGTGGTGCCGACGACGACGCGCTTCGATCGCGGCGCCGTTACCGACATGGCGGCGAGCCTCTACGAGATGATCGCCCGGCGGTTCATCGCCAACCACATGCCGGACGCGCGCGACGAGGTGACGACCTTGTCGGCCGAGGTCGACGGGCGGCGCTACGCCGCCTACGGCACGATCGAGCGCGAGGCCGGCTGGCGGGTGATCGAGCCGCGGGCCGGCAAGCCCCGCAAGGTGTCGCGCCAGGCGACCGAAGGCGACGACAAACCGGACACGGAAGGCCGCCTGCCGCCGTTCGTCCATGGCGAGGCGATCATGCGGTCGGATGCCGCCATCGTCGAGACCAAGACCCAGGCGCCGCGGCGCATCACGCTGGGCGAATTGCCGACGATCATGGCCAAGCTGATCGACTGGGTCGACGAGCCTGCGCTGAAGGCGGCCTTGCGGGTCGAGGGCGATCCCGACAATCCGAAGGGCCTGGGCACCCCGGCCACGCGCTCGCGCATCGTCGATACGCTGATCGAGGCGGGTTACGTTGCCAAGCTGAAGCCGCAGGGCAAGGCCAAGGATCCGCTGCTCGAATGTCTCGAGCTCGGCCTGGCCATGCGCAAGGGCTGGCGCGATGCCTGGCCCTGCCATTGCGATCCCGTGCGCCGGGCGCAGACCGAGCATGGCCTGTCGCTGATCGGCCAGGCGCCGACGCGGGCCGAGGCGGTGGCCCATGTCCGCGCCTGGAAGGCGGGCGTGCGGGCCGAGGTCGACGCGATGGTGTCGAGCCTGCGCGGCGCGCGCATGCTGCAGGTTGCCGGCTATTCGGCCAAACCGACCGCGGCGATGATCAAATATGCCGAGAACCTCGTTGCCCGGCTCGGCCTGACCGCGCCGGAAGGCCTGCGCGAGGACGCTGGCGTCTGCAAGGCATTCCTCGACGCCCATGCCCCGCGCAGCAACGGACCGGCGCCCGCGGGTGACGGGCCGACCCCGGCCCAGCTCGGCCTGGCCGAGAAGCTCGCGGCCGAGCGCGGCGTCGAGATTCCGGCCAAGGCGAAGGCGTCGAAGAAGGAAATGTCGGCCTGGATCGACAGCCAGATCAAGGCGCCGAAACCGGCGGCTGCGGGATTTACGCGTCGACCGTCAGGGCCAGCAGCTCGTCCTGCCACTTCCCGGCCTTGAGCGCGTCGAGGAAGAAGGCGCCGCGGCCGTCCCATTCCAGGTTGAAGACCTTGGTCTTGGTCCGGGCCTCGGTCCAGAGATCGACGACATAGGGCAGGGCGGACTTGCCCGTCGGCCGCTTGTCCAGGAAGCGCGGCCCATCGTCGGCTCCGGGCTGACGCTGGAACGGGGCCTGGTAGATGGCGGAGAACTTGTCCTGGCGCCACTGCATCACCACGACCTCGGCATTGGCCATCCTTACCGGCTGGCCGTTGCCGCGGACGAGGCGGACGAGATGGTCGCGCAATTGCAGCGCGCGGTCGGCTTGTTCGGTCATGATGTTTTTCCCGCTGGGATCGCTGCGCGATGGCCTTACGCTGTCGCGGAACCGGGATCAAGCCGGAAGGCTTCCTGATCTGCCTGACTTCGAGGAAACGCGACGTGCGCAACCTGTTCTGCCTGATCCTGGCGCTGCTGGTCGCCGGCCTGTTCTCGCAGGAGCCGGAATTCCTGCAGCAATATACCCAGCGGCTGTCCGGCCGGATCGACGAGCTGACCCGTCAGGCCCGTGAATTCGAGGCCCGGGTCCAGGCCTTCGGCCTGACGCGCGACGAGGCGATTGCCCGTTTCAAGGCCAATCCCGACCCCGTCGTGGCCGGCGAGGCGGCCGCGCGCGAGGCCGACCTCGCCTTGCTTGCCCGGCTTGAGCGCCAGCGCGCCAACCTCCAGGGCGGCAGCGAGCTGTCGCGGCTGATGGCGATGATCGGCGAGCTCGACCCCGAGATCGCGCGGGCCACCTACGCGGATTTCAAGCCGGCGGTGCCGGTGACGACGCAGGGGCTGGTCTTTGCCATGGCCGGGTTCATCGCCGGGCTGATCGTCGCGTTGATCGTCACGGGCATCCTCGGCGCGATCGGCCGGGCGCTGTTTTCGTCGCGGCGGGTCGCCGGTTAGCCCTCGCGCCGGAAAGTCACGACCAGCACGTCGCGGTAAGCAGGTTGGGTCGGGTCGACCGGCACCACCGGCGTGACCCCGTGGAAGACCCTGACATCGTCGACCCAGGCGGCGTCGAGGCCGTCGGTCAGGGTGAAGCTGTCCAGCTCGTTGCGGTCATGGTCGCGGATGGCGGTGACGCCGCTGGCCACGTTCTCGCGCCGCACCATCAGCACCAGCACGTAGTCGACGCCGTCGCGATGCATGCCTTCGGGTGTCGGCCGGCCTTCCTGGCCGGGCAGCGCCTCGATGCGGAACTGGTGGATCTCGACATGCCAGGCCGCGACGTCGGGTGCCAGCGCGCCGAATACCGACCTGCAGCTGCGCAGGACGGCGGTCAGCGCCGGATGGCCGGCCGCCACCTCGCCGACCGGGTCGAACCAGCGCGCGATGCCGCCGTTCAGGCTGTTGTAGTCGCGCGACTGGTAATGCGGCTGGTGCGGCTTGCGGTTGATCGCGCCGGGTGTCACGGCGAAGGCGGCATGGCGCCGCCGGCGATAGCGGCCGCCATCGGCCATGTAGCCGTCGAGGCCGAGATCGTTCCAGGTGGCGGCGAACCCGGCCCAGTCGCGCAGGCCCGCGCGGGCAAGCTGGGCCCGGGTTTCCGGCGCGCGGACCAGGGCGAAGCCGTCGCGGCGCAGACGCGCGACGAGTTCGGTATCGGTATCGATCAGCATGTCGTCATGGGTCATGGTGCGACGACGCTACGCCCGCATTCTGGTCCATGGGAGAACCGGTTTCCGGTTTTCCAATGGGACCAGTTGGCGCGATTTCACGAAAATGCGGTGGATTGACCGCGGTCACAGATCGAACGGGCCGCGCGGGGCATAGTGGTCTCAAGACGAACGACGACCCCGAACGAACACTTCAAATCAAGCCCCTAAGGAAACCGTGTCATGTCCGACCTGATCATCATGGATTGCAAGCATGAAGGCGAAGCCACCGAGACGGGCTTCGAGAACAAGATCGCCTGCATCGCGGCGCAGTATTCGGCGGAGGTGCCGATCACCTACGACCGGACCAAGGGTGGCCGGACGGCCGGCGTCGCCGTGCACAAGCCGGTGGTGGTGGTGAAGGCGGTGGACAAGTCGACCCCGAAGCTGTTCGAGAGCCTGTGCAAGGCCGACTCCTCGCTGGGCGACGTCAAGCTGCACTTCCTGCGCCAGTCGGGCGGCAAGCCCGAGAAGTACCTGACCATCGAACTGGGCG
>JAEYTW010000301.1 GCA_023433835.1 Pseudomonadota bacterium
CCGGGCGGCCGCGAGATCGCGGCGATGTTCGGCGCGCTGCTCGGGGCCCGACGCCGGCGGCTGCCGGTGCTGCTCGACGGCTATGTGGTCGCCGCGGCCGGCCTGGTGCTGCAGGCCGCCGTGCCCGGCGGTCTCGACCATTGCCTGGCCGGCCACCGCTCGGTCGAGCCGGGGCACGGCCGGTTGCTCGACCGCTTCGGCATGGTCCCGCTGCTCGATCTCGGCATGCGGCTGGGCGAGGGCTCGGGCGCCGCGGTGGCGATCGGCGTGGTCCGGGCCGCGATCGCCTGCCACGACGGCATGGCGACCTTCGGCGAGGCCGGCGTTTCGGATAAGGATTAGGAGATCAGCGGCCGGTGGTGCCGGTCGAGCGGTCGTTGAAGCGGCCGATATTGCCGAACATCTGCTCGACGAAGGACAGTTCCTTGCCGCGCGTCGGCGTGGTGCGCGACACCAGGGCGATCTGCTTGGCATCGTCGATGCCGTATTTGCGGATATCGGTGACGCGCCCGGACGGGTCGAAGCGGATTTCGAGCACTTCCTGCTTCAGCGTCTCGGGCTCGAAGAAGGCGACGGTCTTGGTCTCCTTCGAGATGTAGTACCAGATCTGGCCTTCCTGGGGGAACATGGTCGAGGCGGTGGGCGAGCCGATGATCTCGATCAGTTCGTTCTGCGTGGTCGAGCCGGGGCGGATTTCGTCCATCCGCTCCTTGGTCATGACGGCGCCCCGCACGTCCTCGCGACCCGCGCAGGCGGCAAGGGCCAGGCTGAGGGCCAGCAGGGAAATCATCGACAGGCGGCGCGGCAGGGCGGTCATGAATTTAGGCTCTTGACTGTGTCGGCCGGCCGATAGATGGCACTGCCTTCCGGTTCTGTCAAATTCCTAAGTCGCGGAGACACCGATGAAGCTCACCTCCCTGTTCCGCCGTTCGCCCAAGGACGAGGCGGTCGAGGCTGCCCATCGGATCTACGTCGCCGCGGTCGAGCAGGCGCGCCACCCCGCCTTCTACGCCGTGCTCGGCGTGCCCGATACGCTGGAAGGCCGATTCGAGGTGATCACCGCCCATATCCACCTGGTGCTGCGCCGGCTGGGCCAGGAGGACGAGGCCGCCCAGGCGCTGGGCCAGCGGGTGTTCGACGTCATGTTCGCCGACATGGACCAGTCGCTGCGCGAACTGGGCGTCGGCGACCTGTCGATCGCCAAGCGGGTCAAGTTCCTGGCCCAGAGCTTCTATGGCCGGGTCGCGGCCTATGATGAGGGCTATGTCCGCGGCGACGCGGTGCTGCGCGAGGCGCTCGATCGCAATCTCTATGCCACGGCCGAACCCGATGCCGGTGCGCTGGGCGCGGTGGCCGCCTACCTGCGCGAGGCCGAAGCGCGGCTGGCCCGCCAGCCGCTTGCCGATGTTTCGGCCGGCCGGCTCGACTTTCCGCCGGTTCCTGGACGGCTGTGATTTCATTTGACCGTAACATTGGTTTTCCCTATGTTCCGCGCCTTGATCGCGGGGCCGTCCGGCCACGTCGGAGTGTGCTGAGGTCTTGAGATGTCGGAGCCGATTGCGCCAGGCAATTTCAGCCGCAGCGTCGATGTGAGCCGCCTGGGCGACGATAGCCTGACGCTTGCGATCACCGCCGAACCGACGGAACGGACGCAGTTGGCGCGGGCCTTCGATCTTCTGGATCTGGCCGCGTTCGATGCCGAAGTGACGCTGGCCCGGATCAGCGGCACCGCCCAGGTTCGCCTGGCCGGTCGGCTGAAGGCCCGGGTGACGCAGGCTTGCGTCGTGTCGCTCGAACCGGTCGAATCGACCGTCGAGTCGACGTTCGAGCGGATCTACGACCCGGCCGCCATCGAGGTGGCCGCACCGGCCGCGGGGCGCGGTGACGACGACCTCGAGGACGAACTGGGGTTCGATCTCGAGGCCGGCGACCCTCCCGATCCGCTGGTCGGCGACCGGATCGATGTCGGCGCCGCGGTTGCCGAAGAGTTGGCCTTGTCGCTCGACCCGTATCCGCGTAAACCGGGGGCGACGATTCCGGAGGCCTTCGGGCCGGAAGACCCGGTCAAGGCATCTCCGTTTGCCGTGCTGCGGCAACTGAGGCCTGACCAGAATTGACTTAACCAACGGCTGCCTGACGGCGGCCACTATACTGAGAGCGTGTCATGGCTGTCCCCAAGCAGAAGAAGTCCAAGTCGCGTCGCAACATGCGCCGGTCGCACCATGCGCTGACCGCCACTTCTTCGATCGAGTGCTCGAACTGCGGTGAGATCAAGCTGCCGCATCATGTTTGCGGCGCTTGCGGCCACTACGACGGCCGCGAGGTCATCGCGACCGAAGCCGCGGCCTGACCCCTGCGCCGGACCACGGGGCGCGGGCGGGGGCCTATGACGCTGTCCCGGGTGCGTGAAGGCGGGGTGTCGCGTCGACGCCGGCAGGCCTGGAGTCTGTCGTGACCGTCGCCGCGACCATCGCGCTCGATGCCATGGGGGGCGATCATGCCCCCGAAATGGTCATCGAGGGCGCCGCCCAGGCGCATGAGATGTTCCCGCATGTCCGCTTCCTCGTCTTCGGCGACGAGGGGCGGATCAGTCCGTTGCTGGCGCGATACCCGAAGCTCGCCCGCCAGGTCGAGTTGCGGCACACCGCTGAGAAGGTCGAGTCCGAGGACAAGCCGAGCCAGGCGCTTCGCAAGGGGCGCGGCTCGTCTATGCGGCTTGCCATCGACGCGGTCGCCAACGGCGAGGCCGGCGGCGTCGTCTCGGCCGGCAATACCGGCGCCTTGATGGCGATGGCCAAGTTCGTGCTGAAGACGCTGCCGGGCATCGACCGGCCGGCGCTGTGTTCGCTGTTGCCGACCTTGAAGGGCGAGGTCGTCATGCTCGACCTCGGCGCCAATGTCGAATGCGACCCGGAAAACCTGGTCCAGTTCGCGATCATGGGCGCGAACTACGCCCATGCCGTACTCGGGCGTCAGCGGCCGCTGGTCGGCCTGCTGAACGTCGGCGTCGAGACGGTCAAGGGCAACGACTCGGTCAAGCAGGCGGCTGAAATTCTTATTGCGTCCAAAGGTTTGGGCTTCGATTTTCACGGTTTTGTCGAAGGTAACGACATTGCTGCCGGGACGGTCGACGTGGTGGTTACCGATGGCTTCACCGGCAATATCGCGCTGAAGACCACCGAGGGCACGGCCAAGCTGATCACCGGCTATCTGTCGCGGGCGCTGCGTATGAACTGGCGTTCCAAGCTCGGCTATCTCCTGGCCCGGCCGGCCTTCGAGGCGCTGCGCGGCCGGGTCGATCCGCGCTTCTACAACGGTGCCGTGTTCGTCGGGCTGAACGGCATCGTGGTCAAGAGCCACGGCGGCACCGATGCGCCGGGCTTCTGCAATGCGATCGGTGCGGCGGTCGACCTCGTCTCCGACGGTCTGACCGAGCGTATCGCCAAGGATTTCCAGAGGGTTGTCGCCGCGATGAACCAGACGCCGGCGGCGTTGGCGGAGGGGCTATGAGGCGGTCTCTGATTACCGGTTGCGGCTCCTACCTGCCTGCCCGCGTGATTACCAATGCCGAGATGTCGCGGCTGGTCGACACCACGCCGGAATGGATCGTCGAGCGTACCGGCATCGAGCAGCGCCATATCGCGGCCGAGGGCGAACTGACGTCCGATCTCGCGACCAAGGCGGCCGATGCGGCGCTGGCCGCCGCCGGCAAGAAGGCGTCCGATGTCGGCATGATCGTGCTGGCCACCGCCACGCCGGACGAGACCTTCCCGGCCTCGGCCTGCCGGGTTCAGCACAATCTGGGCTGCAACGGCTTTGCCTTCGACGTGCAGGCGGTCTGCTCGGGCTTCGTCTATGCGCTGTCCGTCGCCGACAACTTCATCAAGGCCGGCCAGGTCGACAGCGCGCTGGTGATTGGCGCCGAAACCTTCTCGCGCATTCTCGATTGGCAGGATCGCGGTACCTGCGTGTTGTTCGGCGACGGCGCCGGCGCGGTGTATCTGGAGGCCGGCGAAGGGCAGGGCACGTCGGCCGATCGCGGCATCCTGACCACGCATCTGCATTCCAACGGCAAGCATCACGACCTGCTCTATGTCGATGGCGGGCCGTCCTCGACCCGGTCGGTCGGCCATCTGCGCATGACCGGCAAGGAAGTCTTCCGCCATGCCGTGGTCAACCTGTCGGAAGCGGTGCACGAGGCGCTGGGCGCCGTGGGCATGGCGCCTGACGACGTCGACTGGCTGGTGCCCCACCAGGCCAACAAGCGCATCATCGACGGCACCGCCCGCAAGCTGAACATGAGTACCGAACGGGTCATCCTGACCGTCGACCGCCACGCCAATACCTCGGCCGCTTCGGTACCGCTGGCCCTGGCCGAAGGCGTGCGTGACGGCCGGATTCAGCGCGGCCAGATCGTACTGATGGAGGCGATGGGCGGCGGGTTTACCTGGGGTTCCGCCCTTGCCCGCTGGTAATCCCTAAAGTTCCTCGCGTAATCTGCTGATATTGACGGGTTTCTTCCCGCGGGCTAAGGTTTTGCCTTAAGCTTTCGCGGGGGAGAGCGGCAATGGGCGGCAGGCGGTGATGACCGGCAAAACCGTAACGCGGGCGCAGTTGAGCGAGGCGGTCTATCAGGAAGTCGGCCTGTCGCGGAACGAATCCGCTGACCTGGTCGAAACGGTCCTGCAGGAGATCGTCGAGAGTCTGGCGCGCGAGGAGACCGTCAAGATCTCCTCGTTCGGCAGTTTCCATGTCCGGTCCAAGGGCGGGCGCGTAGGGCGCAACCCGAAGACCGGCCAGGAAGTGCCGATCCAGCCGCGCCGGGTGCTGGTCTTCCGGGCCAGCCACGTGCTCAAGGACCGCATCAACGACGAGTTGGTGACGAAAGCACGATAAGGCCGCGAGTTGCAGGCGTAGGTAGAACGAGATCATGTCGACGACTATCGATAGCGGCGATGCCAGAAGTCGTGCCGCGAAATCGCCCGATGCCTTTCGCACGATCAGCGAGGTCGCGGCCGATCTCGACGTACCCCAGCATGTGCTGCGTTTCTGGGAAACCAAGTTCAGCCAGATCCGCCCGCTGAAGCGTGGCGGCGGCCGGCGCTATTACCGGCCTGAGGATGTCGACCTGTTGCGGCGCATCCGCACGCTGCTCTATGGCGAAGGCTACACCATCAAGGGTGTGCAGAAGGTGCTGCGCGAAGGCGGCCGCAGTGCGGTGGATGCCGCCACGGCCGCCGCCGCCTCGCCGGCTCACCACGAGGATGAAGCCGAGGCGGATACCGCCACCCTGGATTTCGACGAGCCCGCGGCCGAAGCCGAGGAACTGCTGGAGGCCGATGCCGGCCACCCCGTGCCCCCCGAACATCTCGGGGCGGAGGAGCGCGAGCGGCTCTCCGATCTCAAGACCGAATTGCTGGAACTCAAGGCGCTCCTGGGCAACGCGCTGGGGCCCCGCTAGGCCCCTTCGGCCGCATCCTTGATGACCATCGCCTCCGCCTTGGCCCGCGCGGCATCGGGCAGCGGGATGGTCGCCTTCGTCGCGAGGCTGGCCAGCCCGCCGGTGTAGTCGGCGGTGGCGATCAGCGTGCCGTCGGCATGATCGGTCATCCGATGGATGAAGCGGGCATGGCGGGCCGAGACCGCGATGAACCCCGAGCGGATCACCACGAGATCCCCGCCGCGCAATTCCCGCAGGAAGCGGTAATACTGCCGGTAGACGGCAATGCGCTGGCCCTCGGCCCGCAACCCGGCGGGGCTCAGGCCTACCTCATGCAGCAGCATCCAGGTCGCCTGGTCGAATCGGGTGACATACAGGCTCGAATTCATGCTGGCTTCGGCATCGTATTCGCCCGCGGCCACGACCCCGCGGTAGCTCTCCACCCAGGACGCCATCTCGTTCCCCCGACGATCACCCCGACCCGCGATGATAACCACTTTTCACCTTGCCGGGCGACTGGGTTTGGTCTAAACCGCCCCCCACGGTCGGAGCGTAGCGCAGCCTGGTAGCGCATCAGTCTGGGGGACTGGGGGTCGCTGGTTCAAATCCAGTCGCTCCGACCATCAAATCCCTTCAAATTCAGTCGTTTGAGCAGCAAGGCTACATCGGTGCGCGTTTGCCGATTTTGGAACAAAACAAGAACTTTACGATTGACAGTCGCCCCCAGATTTGACGATCCTCCCAGGATCAAGACCTTGCGCCCGGTCGGAGTCCGCTCCTGCCGGGCGCTTTGCGTTTGAGGGCCGCCACCGACAGGGGCGGCCTTTTGCCTTTCAAGCACATGGGAGATCGACGATGCCCCGCAACACCAATGCGGCCGGGCTGGCGCTGTATCATGAGTTCGAGCAGGGGCCGGGCGGCGGCCCGGCGCTGAAGGCCTATCTCTGCCCCTCCGGCGTCTGGACCATCGGCTGGGGCCATACCGGGCCAGACGTCCACGCCGGGACGACCATCACGGCAGCCGAGGCCGACCGGATGCTCGACCTCGATCTGGACGAAGCCGAGGGCGACGTCGCAGCCGCGCTGATCCATCCGGCCAACGACAACGAGTTCGCGGCGATGGTCAGCTTGCGCTTCAATATCGGGCGTTCCGGCTTCCTCGGCTCCTCGGTGCTGCGGTTGCACAATGCCGGCGACCGCGCCGGGGCCGCGCGAGCCTTTGCCTTGTGGAACAAGGGGCGCAACGCGCAGGGGCAACTCGTCGTCCTGAACGGGCTGACCCGCCGGCGGGCGGTCGAGGCCGCCCTCTACATGCAGCCGACGGCGGAGGAGGAGGCCACCGACCCGCAGCGCACCCGCGCCGCCGTGGTGGTGCCCTCGGCCGATCCGGTGGCGCCGGTCGCCAAGATCGGCGGCTCGATCGTCGCCGCCGCAACCGTCGCCCAGCAGGCGATCGTCCAGGTCGGCGGGGTGCACGAGGCGCTTCTGCAGGCCGGCATCGACCCGCATGTCACCATCGGCCTGCTTGCCGCCGCGGCGGGAGCGGGGGTCTGGTACATGCTGCACCGGCGGGCCGGTTAGATGCCGGCCTGGCTGATCGCGGCGGGCGGGGGGCGCGCCCTGCTCGCCGGCGTCGCTGCCGCCGCGGCCCTTGCCGTCGGCATCTGGCTCTATGTCGCCGGGCGCGATGCGGCCCGGATCGATGCGCTGCAGGAAACCGTGACATCCGTGGAGAAGCGCAATGACGTCGATCGTGCGATCGATCGCCTGCCTGACGGCGCTGCTGTTGAGCGGCTGCGCCGCGACTGGGCAAGGGACTGAGTACTGCGCCCTGGCACGCCCGATCTTCATCGGGCAAGCCGACGCGCTGACCCAGCGCACCGCCGAGGCGGTGCTGCGGCACAATGAAACCTGGCGCGAGACCTGTGTGCGTCAGGCCGTCACATTCTAAGCAGGCGACCGCGGCTTGCCGGACGCTCGCGTTCCGCCAGCAGGCGTTCGGTCGCTTCGACGATGAAGCCGGCGCGGTCGTTGGCGGCATCGTCGATGCGCTCGAGCAGGGTCGACGGCATCGCCACCGTCAGGCGTACGACGCGGCCCTCGGGCGGCGGCAGCGGCACCAGCACGGCGGTAACGTCGTCGGGGATGGCCGCCTCCAAGCCCTCGGCGTCGAGCCGGATCCGGTCGAGATCACGCGGCGAGGGCACGTCCCGGCCGTCGGCCAGGCGCTGCTCGACATGGCAGGCCAGCGCCTCGGTGCCGCGGCGCATCGCCGCCTCGGCGCTGGGGCCGGCGGCGCTGCATCCCGGCAGGTCCGGGAAACTGACGGTGAATTCGCGATCGGCGGATTGCTGGATCAGCGCGACATAGTGAACCATCGGTCAGTGTCCTTCCCGTCCAGGGACATGATGACTGATGACAGTCACATCGCGTGAGCCGCCTTGCGGTTCCCGCCTATTCCTCTTCGGGGTCGAGCGCCTCGTCGGGGCCGTCGGGCTCGCCATTGCCCTTGTGGATCCGGCGGAGCAGGTCGAGCTGACGGTCGGCCAACTCGGCGGCATAGCCGTCGGCCCGGCCGAGCCGCTCGATCAGGTCGGCGGACACGCGGCGGGAGGTCACCGCCCGGGCGGCGAGCGCCCTGATCCGGCGCTGCTCGCGGGTCGCCTCGTCGAGCATCCGGGTCAGGTTTGCCCATTCGAGGTCGGGATTGGACGGCTGGCTCATGGCGGCCAGTAGACCATTCCCGGGCCGGCCGGTCGATCAGAGATCGCGGAAATTGAACGCGAAGCGCAGGGCCCGCGGCCAGTCGCCCTTGGCGGCGTCGGCCTGCGGCACCTTGAACGGCTGGGCCCGGCGCAGCGCGATCAGGAAGCTGTCCATCACCAGCCGCTCGTCGGGTCCCAGGCGGTCGTAGTTGTAGACCATCTGGCGTGGCGACCACGGATCGCTCTTGCCCAAGGGCGAGGTCAGCGTGCCGTCGGCGTTCATCATCACGTCCAGCGTGATCGCGGCATCGCGATAGCGCGGGCTGCGATAGTCGAAGGCCCAGACCTTGACGATCTGGCCGAGGATGTAGTCGGACAGCCGGCGGGCCGCCGCACCGCCACCCTCGCCGCCGCGGTCGGCGGCGGCGGCGGCAGCCGGGGCCGCGCTGCGCGAATTGTTCGAGAAGCGGCCGTCACTGCCCAGCGAATAGCCCCAGGCATCGGTCTTGGGCGCGGTCTGGGATTGCGACTGCTGGCGCTGCTGTTGCTGCTGACGCGCCGCCTGCTGCTGCTGTTGCTGGCGGCGTTGTTGCTCGGCCCGCTGCTGTTCGGCCCGCTGCTGTTCGGCCCGCTCGCGTTCGGCCTTCTCGCGCGCGGCGCGCTCCTCGCGCTCGGCCTTCTCGCGCTCCTGGCGCTCACGCTCCTGGATCGCTTCCACCGGGCGGCCGCGCGGGGTCGGGATATCGCCGGCCAGTTCCTCGGGCGG
>JAEYTW010000336.1 GCA_023433835.1 Pseudomonadota bacterium
CCCTCGGGCGCCCGGGCGGGGTGCCGCCCTACGTCGATGATCTGGTCGCCGAATTGTTCGCGGCCGCGTTTGAGAAAGTTGCCGCGTGATGAACTATTCGACCCAGCGTGACTCCAGCCGCCGGCCGATACCGCTGCACGGCCCCGAAGGCTTCGAGGGCATGCGCAAGGCCGGCCGCCTGGCGGCCCAGACCCTCGATTACATCGCCGGGCTGATCCGGCCCGGCGTCTCGACCGCGGCGCTCGATGCCGCCTGCGAGACGTTCATGCGCGATCATGGCGGCATCCCGGCCACCATCGGCTATCGCGGCTATCGCCACGCCAGCTGCATCTCGGTCAACCATGTCGTCACCCATGGCATCCCGTCGCCGGACAAGATCCTGGCCGAGGGCGACATCCTCAATATCGACGTCACCCCGAAGGTCGACGGCTGGCACGGCGATACCAGCCGGATGTTCTGCGTCGGCACGGTCGGCCGCCTGGCCCGGCGCCTGGTCGACACGACCTATGCCGCGCTGATGGCGGGCGTCGGCGCGGTGCGCCCGGGCGCGACGCTCGGCGATGTCGGCCATGCGATCGAGACCATCGCCCGCAAGGAGCGTTTCTCGATCGTCGAGGATTTCGTCGGCCACGGCGTCGGGCAGGTGTTCCACGACGCGCCCGACGTCATGCATTACGGCAAGCCGGGCAAGGGCGTCCGGCTGGAGCCCGGCATGATCTTCACGATCGAGCCGATGCTGAATGCCGGGCGCAAGGATGTGAAGATCCTGCCGGACGGCTGGACCGCGGTGACCCGCGACCGCTCGCTGTCGGCGCAGTTCGAGCATTCGGTCGGCGTCACCGAGGACGGCGTCGAGATCTTCACGCTATCGGCTTGATCTCCGGCGCGCAGAACAGGCCGTAGAGCGTCTCGATCAGCACCCGGACATCGCTGCTGGCGAGGCTGTAGTAAATGGTCTGGGCCTCGCGCCGCGTGGCGACGAGGCCCTGCAGCCGCATCTTGGCCAGATGCTGGGACAGGGCCGACTGGCTGATGCCGGCGATCCCGGCCAGGTCGCCGACCGATCTTTCGCCGTCGACCAGATGGCAGAGCACCAGCAGGCGCTTGGCGTTCGCCATCGCGCCGAGCAGCGTGGCCGCTTCTTCCGCCCGTTCTTCGAGGGCTGCGATATCGGGCCGCAGGGCAGGGGCTTGTATTTTCATCTCCTGTATATTAGTATTTTCGAATATAAAAATATACTGAATTGAGAGGCCTTCGACATGAACACCCTATACCAGACCCGGAACGGAGCGGCAGCCCGATGACGACGACCCTCTTCACGCCCTGGTCGGCACTGGCCGGCGGCGCCCTGATCGGGCTTGCCGCGGTGCTGCTGATGGCGGCGTCGGGCCGCATTGCCGGCATCAGCGGCATCGCCGCCCGGCTGCTGCCGCCCTATCGCGATGCCGGATTTCCCGGCCGTCTCGCCTTCGTCGCCGGCCTGGTCGCGGCGCCGCTCGCCTACACCGCGGCCACCGGGCAACCGATCGCCCAGACGGTCGGCGCCGGGCCGGCCTTGATGACCGTGGCCGGCCTGCTGGTCGGTTTCGGCTCGGTCTGGGGCAATGGCTGCACCAGTGGCCATGGGGTCTGTGGCCTGGCCCGGCTGTCACCCCGCTCGCTGGTCGCGACCCTGACCTTCATGGCGACAGCGGTGGCAACCGTCTTCGTCACCCGCCACCTGATCGGAGGCTGACATGGGTGTCGTGCTGCAATTGCTGTCAGGCCTGCTGTTCGGCGTCGGCCTCGTCGTATCCGGCATGGCCGATCCGGCCAAGGTCCTGAACTTCCTCGACCTCGCGGGCACCTGGGATCCCAGCCTCGCCTTCGTCATGGCGGGGGCGGTCGCGGTGACCATGGCGGGATATCGGCTGGTGCTGTCGCGGGCGCGCCCGCTATGCGCCCCAGCCTTCGATCTGCCGGCCAGGACCGCGATCGATCTCCCTATCGTCGCCGGCCCGGCCATCTTCGGCATCGGCTGGGGCCTGGCCGGGTTCTGCCCGGGGCCGGCCCTGACCTCGCTGACGCTGGCTGCGCCCGGCACGCTGATGTTCGTCCCCGCCATGCTTGCCGGCATGGCCGTTGCCCGCTGGCTTTCGACGAGGAATGCGTGGTGAGCGGAAATGCCCCCCTGGTGACCGGCTTCTTCGACGGCGCCACCAACACGATCAGCTACGTGGTCCAGGATCCCGCCTCGCCGGCCTGCGCGATCGTCGACAGCGTGCTCGACATCGACTACGCGGCCGGCCGCATCGGCCATGCTTCCGCCGACGCGCTGATCGCCTTCGTCCGCGAGCGTCGCCTGCGGCTCGAGTGGCTGATCGAGACCCACGTCCATGCCGATCACCTTTCCGCCGCCGCCTATGTCAAGAGCGTGCTGGGCGGCAGGATCGGCATCGGCCAGGGCATCACGGTCGTTCAGGACACCTTTGCCGCGCTGTTCGCCGAAGGGCCGGATTTCGCCCGCGACGGCCGGCAGTTCGATCACCTTTTCGCCGACGGCGAAACCTATGCGATCGGCGGGCTGGCAGCGCGGGCGCTGCATACGCCGGGCCATACGCCGGCCTGCATGACGCATGTCATCGGCGACGCCGCCTTCGTCGGCGACACGCTGTTCATGCCCGATGGCGGCACGGCGCGGGCGGATTTTCCCGGCGGCGACGCGCGGACGCTCTACCGCTCGATCCGCCGCGTGCTCGACCTGCCGCCGGAAACCCGGCTGTTCATGTGCCACGACTACGGGCCCGGCGATCGCGCGATCGCCTGGGAAACGACGGTTGCCGCCGAACGCGCCGGCAATATCCATGTCCGCGACGGCATCGACGAGGACACTTTCGTCGCGATGCGCACGGTGCGGGACGCGACGCTCGACATGCCCCGGCTGATCCTGCCGTCGATCCAGGTCAACATGCGGGCAGGCAGCCTGCCCGCGGCGGACGAACGGGGCAGGCGGTTCCTGAAGGTGCCGCTGAACGCGCTGTGACGGACTTATCGGACCTGGCGGGGTTTGCCTCGGGCGGCCTCGTCGGATTCGTGCTCGGGCTGATCGGCGGCGGCGGTTCGATCCTGGCCGTTCCGCTGCTCGTCTATGCGGTCGGCGTGCCGTCGACCCATGTCGCCATCGGCACCAGCGCGGTGGCGGTCGCGGTCAGCGCGGCGGTGAACCTCGCCGGGCATGCCCGCGCCGGCAACGTCAAATGGCCCTGCGCCCTCGTCTTCGCCGGGGCGGGGATTGTCGGGGCCGCGCTCGGCTCGCAACTCGGCAAGGCCGTCGACGGGGCCAGGCTGCTGCTGCTGTTCGGCCTGCTGATGTCGGGCGTCGCTGTGGCAATGCTGTTGCGCCGGGACGACGGCGGCGATCCCGACGTCCGGCTGACGCCCGGCTCCGCCGGTCACCTGCTGCCGCGTCTTGTCGGATTCGGGACCGCCGTCGGCATGCTGGCCGGCTTCTTCGGTATCGGCGGCGGCTTCCTGGTCGTGCCGGGGCTGCTGGCCTCGACCCGGATGCCGCTGATTACCGCAGTCGGTTCGTCGCTCGTTGCCGTCACCGCGTTCGGTGCGACGACGGCGGCAAGCTATGCCGTCTCCGGCCTGGTCGATTGGCGGCTGGTCGCCCTGTTCGTGGCCGGCGGTGCCATCGGCGGACTCGGCGGGGCGGCGCTGGCCCGTCGCCTTGCCGCGCGCAAGGCGCTCCTGTCGCGGTTGTTTGCATTCGTCGTCGCGGCCACGGGCCTGTACGTCGTCATCCGTGGTCTCGGCAATCTCTGAGGCCCGACCTCAACGGATCGGGGTGAACACCCGCTCGCCGGCCTGCCAGCGGTCGACCAGCCCGGGATCGGCCAGGATCGCGGCGACCGCCGCGCTCAGCTCGACCGGGTCGGACTGCAGCGCGGCATCCCTGGCGATGCCGCAGACCGCCGCCAGGTAGGCGTGGCCGAGATAGCGCGGCCAGATGTAGGAATTGGCCTCGTCGGCGATGCGGCCCTCGGCCAGCGCGGCGAAGGCCAGGCGGCAGCGTTCGGGTTCCGGCGCCAGATAGCTGCGGCAGGCCATCGGCCGTGCCGCATAGATCGTGCAGGCGCCGTCGTCAGGCCCCAGGAACGGGCAGGGGCGGATCGGCACCTCGGCCCCGGCGGCGCGGCGCTCGACGTCGAAGGCGGCGACCTCGGCCGCCTTGGCGCGGCGGGCATCGGCGGGCAGGGCCAGCAGGATGCGGGCGGCGGCGATCGCTTCCGGAATCGTGGCCTCGACCGGCTGGCGGCAGCACCAGTCGCACCCCTTGGCGCAGCCGATCGGCACGGCCGGGATATCGTCCATCGCCTCGGTAAACGAGGCGATGCCTTCCTCCAGCCGCGGCAACGCGAGGCGGGTGATGACCTCGCCGAGGGCGGCGAGCTTGTCCGGCGCCGCCCGCACCCCGGCGCCGTCCTGGCGCAGGAGCCCGGCCAGCCGGCGGATTTCGCGCGCCTGCTCGGCCACTGCCCCCGGATCGGCGCTGGTGCGGGGCGGCGGCAGCGGAAAATCGTCCATCAGCCGGTCAGCGTCGCGCGGATCCGGCGCGCCGTTCTGCAACTGTTGCTTGCGGCGCTTGGCATCACCCACGGGCGAATACCAGCAGCAAAGCAAGGGTGGCGATCACCAGCACGCCCGACCACAGCCATGCCGGGATCACCTTGCCGCGCGGCGGCTCGGCCGGGGCCGCGGGCGGCGTGGTCATCTCCATCGACTTTCCTCCAATCCGGGCGTTAAGCTGGGACAGGGCATACCGGTTGTTAATCCAGGGCGATGTAAGAAGGCAACAGCGTTCCCTGATCCCGTCTACCGGCTGACGACGAGCACCCCTGATGATCCCTGCGGCGCGATCCCCCATCGACATCGCCTTCTGGTTCCTGGAACGGGCCGGCCAGGAAGGGGCGAGTGTCACCCTGAAGCGCCTGTTGTCGCTGATGTACCTCGCCCAGGGGGAATTCTTCGGCAAGACCGGCAACAAGCTGATGCCGGCTTGCTTCGTCGCAATGCGGGAGGGGCCGGTCGAGCCGACCACCCGGCTGGTGTTGGAAAGCGGGCTGCAGAATCCCTGGGCGCCCGAGCTGTCGGGCCAGGCGATGGCCTTCCTTGCCGATTTCTGGCTGCGGCTGGGCGCGCTGCCCCAGCCGGCGCTGGACCGGTTGATCGGCGCCGATGGCGCCTGGACCGAGACATTGGGCCTGGGCGAGGGCAACGAGATCGCCGACGACGTGCTGCGCCAAGCCTATATCCGCCAGGAACAGCGCCGCCGCGGGCCGTCGATGGCCCCAGCGCCCCAGGC
>JAEYTW010000405.1 GCA_023433835.1 Pseudomonadota bacterium
TATTTGTATAAGACACAGACCCTATCTCGAGCCAGGTCTCAGATGCCTGCCGTCCGAACAGGGCCTGCAAATCAAGCTGCCCGCCAGCGGCGGGCAGCACGATCTCATGGACGGGCAGCGTGGTCTCCAGCGCCGCGGCGCGGCCTTTGCGCAGCGGCCGGCCGCCGCGCCCCGCGGGGGGGGGGGGGGGGCGGGCGGGGGCGAGCATCTCGCCTCCCTGGCCGCGCGTCATCGCGACGTCTCGTTCATGGGCTGCGAGCCGTTCATCAACGGCATGGCCTCGCTGCTGGTGTCGATCGAGCGCGACAGGCTCGATAACGTCCGCATCCTGATGGACGACGCCCGGCTCCTGCTGGCGGCCCTGCCCGACCGCTCGCTCGACCGCGTCCATATTCTGTTTCCCGATCCCTGGCCCAAGAAGCGGCACAACCGCCGCCGCATCGTGTCGCCGGCGGTACTTGACCAGCTGGCCCGGGCGATGAAGCCCGGTGCGATGCTGCGGCTGGCCACCGACCATGAAGACTACGGCGTCTGGATGCTGCGCCATCTGCTCGACCATGCGGAATTCCGCTGGACCGCGGCGCGCGCCGACGATTGGCGCCTCCGTCCGGCCGAGGAGCCCGAGACCCGCTACGAGGCCAAGGCCCTGGCCAAGGGCCTGAAGCCGATTTACCTGACCTTCCTGCGTCGCTGAGGCGGCCCGAGGATGTTCGAGCTGGCCGTTCTACATCATCAGGCCGGGCGGCTGGCCGAGGCCGAGGCCATCTATCGCGACATCCTGGGACGGGACCCCGACCACCTGCCCACGCTGGTCGAATACGGCCGGTTGGCGCTCCAGCTCGGCCGGCCCGAGGTCGCGGTCGTGGTGCTGCAGCGCGCGGCCGCGCTGGCGCCCGATCACCCGATCGTCGCCACCAATCTCGGCGTGGCCCAGGAATTCGGCGGACATCTCGACCAGGCCATGGTCACCCAGCGTCGCAATATCGCCCGCCATCCCGGCGACGGCGCCAGCTTCAACAATCTCGGCAACGTGCTGCGGACGCTGCAACGGCTGCCCGAGGCGATCCGCCAGTATCGGCATGCGATCGCCGTCAACCCGGCCGACGGGCAGCTGATCAACAATCTCGGCGGCGCCCTGCATCAGGAACGGCGCGATGCCGAAGCCGTGGCGGCGTTCCGCGCCTCGCTCGCCCGGCAGGAGGATGCGGAGGTGCGGCATAACCTGGCCCTGGCGCTGCTGTCGCAGGGCCGGCTGGCCGAGGCGTGGCCGGAATACGAAGCGCGCAGCCGTACCGCCCAGCATGCCGCATCCTGGCCGCAATTCCCGCAGGCCACCCGCTGGCAGGGCGAGGATGGCACCGGGCGGACCTTGCTGATCCACGCCGAGCAGGGCATGGGCGACGTCCTGCAGTTCAGCCGCTATGTGCCGCTGGCGGTGGCGCGCGGCTGCCGCGTCGTCCTGCAGGTGCATCGGCCGCTGCTCAGGCTGATGCGGCGGCTGGCGGGTGTTGCCGATATCGTCGCGCAGGGCGAGCCGTTGCCGGCATGCGATCTCTATTGCCCGCTCATGAGCTTGCCGGGCGTGTTCGGGACCACGCTCGAGGCGATTCCCGCCGAAATCCCCTATCTGTCGCCCTACCCAGAGGATGTCGCCGGCTGGGCCGCGCGCCTGGGGCCGGAACATCGGCCGAAGGTCGGCTTGGCCTGGGCCGGCAATCCGCAGCAGCCTACCGACAAGCGCCGCTCGGTTCCGGTCGAGCGCTTGGCGCCGCTGCTGGCCCGCACCGATTTTGCCTTCTACAGCCTGCAGGTGGATGCGGCGCCTCCGGCCGGCATGATCGACCTGATGGGCGGCGTGCGCGATTTTGCCGACACGGCGGCGCTGATCGCCAATCTCGACCTGGTGATCGCGGTCGACAGCGCGGTCGCCCATCTGGCCGGGGCGATGGGCAAGCCGGTCTGGCTGCTCAACCGCTTCGATGCCGAATGGCGCTGGCTGCGCGACCGCGACGACAGCCCGTGGTATCCGACCCTGCGCCAGTTCCGCCAGACGGCACCCGGCGACTGGGACGGCGTGATCGCCCGGGTGCGCGCAGAACTCGCACGCATGGGCGCCCCCTCATCTTCGCACTGGCCAAACCGGCTCGGCTGCACTATCTGATCGCCTTTCCGGCAGGGCCGGCCCGGGACGGGCCGCCGCCGTTATCTCGCCCGGGCTCGAAACCGGCCCCCGCGCCAACCACGATCGCAAGCGACCATGCCATTCCCCGAGACCAACCCCGCCCTCGCGCGTGCCCTGGCGGCGCGCGGCTATTCCGAACCGACCTCGGTGCAGGCGGCGGTACTGCAGGACGATGCCGCCGGCCGCGACCTGCTGGTCTCGGCCCAGACCGGCTCGGGCAAGACGGTCGCCTTCGGCCTCGCCTTCGCCGCGACCCTGCTGGACGGCGCCGAGCGTTTCGCCCAGGCCGCCGAGCCGCTGGCCCTGATCGTCGCGCCGACCCGCGAGCTGGCGATGCAGGTGCATGGCGAACTCTCCTGGCTCTATGCCGAGACCGGCGCCCGCATCCTTTCCTGCGTCGGCGGCATGGATGCGCGGCGCGAGGCCCGCATGCTGGCGGATGGCTGTCACATCGTCGTCGGCCCGCCGGGCCGCCTGCGCGACCATCTGGAGCGCGGCCAGCTTGACATTTCCGGTCTGCGCGTCGTCGTGCTCGACGAAGCCGACGAGATGCTCGACCTAGGGTTTCGCGAGGATCTCGAATTCATCCTCGACGCCACCCCGGCCGAACGCCGCACCTTGCTGTTCTCGGCGACGATCGCCCGCGACATCGCCAATCTCGCCCGCCGCTATCAGCGCGACGCGTTGCGCATCGACACGCTGGTGCGCAACGAGCCGCACGGTGACATCGAATACCGCGCGGTGCGGGTGGCGCCCAACGATGTCGAGCATGCCGTCGTCAACCTGCTGCGCTTCTTCGAGGTGCGCGCCGCCCTGGTGTTCTGCGCCACGCGCGAGGCAGTGCGGCATCTGCACGCCAATCTGATGGAACGCGGCTTCGCCGCCGTGGCGCTGTCGGGCGAGATGAGCCAGAACGAGCGTACCCACGCGCTGCAGGCGCTGCGCGACGGCCGCGCCCGGGTCTGCATCGCCACCGACGTCGCCGCCCGCGGCCTCGACCTGCCCGACCTCGCTTTGGTCATCCATGCCGACCTGCCCAACAACCGCGCGACCCTCCTGCACAGGTCGGGGCGGACCGGCCGGGCCGGCCGCAAGGGGATTTCGGCGCTGATCGTGCCCTATACCCGCCGCCGCAAGGCCGAGCAGCTGATCGCCACCGCCGGCGTCGAGGCGCACTGGGACCGGCCGCCGACGGCCGACGAGATCCGCACCCGCGACCAGGAACGCCTGCTGGAAGACCCTCTGCTGACCGAGGCGGCGACGGCCGAGGACCTGGCGCTGGGCCGCGCCCTGCTCGGCGGTCGTTCGGCCGAGGAGATCGCCGCGGCCTTGATCCGCCTGCATCGCGCCCGCCTGCCGGCGCCGGAAGACCTGATCGAGGAGACGCCGCAGCGCCCGTCGTTCCGCGATCGCGAGCGTGGCGAGCGGCCGCCGCGCGAGCGCTACGAAGGCCGGCCCGAGGGCGAGATGTCCTGGTTCCGCATGGCTGTCGGCCGCCAGGCCAATGCCGACCCGAAATGGCTGATCCCGCTGATCTGCCGCCTGGGCCATGTGACCAAGAAGGAGATCGGCGCGATCCGCGTCTTCGATCGCGAAACCAAGTTCGAGATCGTGCGCGACGTGGCCGACCGCTTCGCCGAGGCGGTGCGCCAGGCCCCGCCGGGCGAGATCCGCATCGATCCGGCCGGCGCGCCCGGCGAGCGGCGCGAATTTCGCGATGCGCGGCCGGCACCGGCCGGCGACCGCCCAGCCTTCAAGAAGCCGTTCAGGAAGGAATTCCGCAAGAACGAGGGCGGCGGCAAGGTCTTCAAGAAGAAGCCGGCGCGCGGCTGACGAACCCGAGTCGCGCCGACAGCGCCGCGGGGCAGTCGGCGATCGCCGCGGCGATCGGGCTGTCCCAGGCGGCATCGAAGCTGGCGGCCGGCCCGAGTGCCGTCAGCGCCAGCACGATGCGGCCGAACTGATCGAAGACCGGCGCGCTGAACGCGTTGATGCCGGGTATCGGCTGGCCTTGCGCGCGGGCCAGGCCACGCCGGCGGATTTCCTCCAGATCCTTTGACGACGGCGGCGGGCCCATCGGGCCGTCGAGCCGCTCGGGCGGCAGGTAGGCGGCAAACAGCCGGCCGGTCGCCGTGTCGGCCAGCGCCATCACCGTGCCGACCCGCAGGTTGGCGTGGATCGGATGGCGCGATTCCTCCAGCCGCACCACCGTCGGCCCGATATTCCCCCACACCGCCACCGCGACGGCATGGCCGATGCGGTCGCTCAAACCTGCGATCGCCGGTGTCGCCAGCCGCAGTGGATCGAGATGCCTGAGGCTGGCCAGCCCGAGCTGCAGGGCTAGCGGCCCGAGGCCGTAGCGCCCCGTCGCCGCATCCTGCTCGATCAGGCCGATCTTGCCGAAACTGACCAGATAGGGATGGGCCTTGGCCGCCGGCATGTCGGCGGCACGCGCCAGATCGCGCAGCATCATCGGCGCGCCGTCGCGGGCCAGGGCCTGCAGCAGGGCCCCGCCCACCTCGATCGACTGGATGCCGCGCCGGTCCTTCTCCATATCCGGATTTCGTCATTATCGAGTTGATTGCGCAATATCTAAAATCTGTTACAGTCGTAACTAATCTTAGGGAGCCAGAGCATGAGCAAGCAGTTCGCGAGCCACGCCGACGTCGCCGAGAAGACCATCTCCTTCGACCGGCTGTCGGAAAACGCTTACGCCTATACGGCCGAGGGCGATCCCAATACCGGCATCATCATCGGCGACGATGCGGTCATGGTGCTCGATACCCAGGCGACGCCGGTGATGGCCCAGGATGTCATCCGCCGCATCCGCGAGGTGACGGACAAGCCGATCAAATATGTCCTGCTGTCGCACTACCACGCCGTCCGCGTGCTGGGCGCGACCGCCTACCGGCCCGATCACGTCATCGCCAGCGAAGATACCCGCGACCTCATCGTCGAACGCGGCGAGGCCGACATGAAAAGCGAGATCGAGCGCTTTCCGCGGCTGTTCCGCGCCGTCGAATCGGTGCCCGGCCTGACCTGGCCGACCATCACCTTCAAGGGCGAGATGACGCTGTGGCTGGGCCGGCTCGAGGTCAAGCTGCTGCAACTCGGCCGCGGCCACACCAAGGGCGACACCGTCGCCTGGCTGCCGCAGCAGAAGATCCTGTTCTCCGGCGATCTCGTCGAGTTCGACGCGACGCCCTATTGCGGCGATGCCTATTTCACCGACTGGCCCGCCACGCTCGATGCCGTCGCCGCCCTGAAGCCGGAAAAGCTGGTGCCCGGCCGCGGCAAGGCGCTGACCACGCCCGAGCAGGTGCAGGCCGGGCTGGCGGGGACACGAGGCTTCATCGCCGACGTCTACGCCTCGGTGCAGGAAGGGGCGAAGGCCGGCCACGACCTGCGCGCCGTCTATCGCGCGACCTACGACCGGCTGAAGCCGAAATACGGCCATTGGGTGATCTTCGATCACTGCATGCCCTTCGACGTCAGCCGCGCCTATGACGAAGCGACCGGCCATCGCGACCCCCGCATCTGGACGGCGCAGCGCGACAAGGAGATGTGGGAAGCGCTGGAAGGCTGACCGCCATGGCCGAGGTCGACTACCAGGCGCTGGTCTTCCCCTACCGGCGCAGCGCCGCCCAGGCCCGCGCCGCACCCGCCCGCCCCCGCGGGGGGGTGGGCGGGGCCGGCCCGGGGGGGCGGCCC
>JAEYTW010000445.1 GCA_023433835.1 Pseudomonadota bacterium
CGCAATAGCCCCTGCCAAACACCGGCGTCACCACCGCGGGCGCCAGTACCCGGCCCCTGGCCGGGCCGGCGGTCGCCGGCCGCGTCTGTTCGAAATCCCCCGTACCCGTCATCCTCGACCCCAGTGATGGCTGGGATTTTAAACTAATTCACGCGGTCATGGCAGCGGGGAACAGTAGCCGCTCTCAACACTCGACCACGTTGACCGCAAGGCCGCCGCGCGAAGTTTCCTTGTACTTCGTCGCCATGTCGGCGCCGGTCTGGCGCATGGTCTCGATCACCTGGTCGAGGCTGACCCGGTGGGTGCCGTCGCCGGCCAGGGCCAGCGAGGCGGCATTGATCGCCTTGACCGCGCCCATTGCGTTGCGCTCGATGCAGGGGATCTGGACCAGGCCGCCGACCGGGTCGCAGGTCATGCCCAGATGGTGTTCCATGCCGATCTCGGCCGCGTTCTCGATCTGGGCGTTGGTGCCGCCGAGCGCCGCGGTCAGCCCGGCCGCGGCCATCGAGCAGGCGACGCCGACCTCGCCCTGGCAGCCGACCTCGGCGCCCGAGATCGAGGCGTTGAGCTTGAACAGCGCGCCGATGGCCGCGGCCGTCAGCAGGAAATCGGCGACCCGCGCCTCGCTGTATTCCGGGCAGAACTGCCGGAAGTAGCGCAGTACTGCAGGTACCACGCCGGCCGCCCCGTTGGTCGGCGCGGTGACGACGCGGCCGCCGGCGGCGTTTTCCTCGTTCACCGCCATGGCGAACAGGCTGATCCACTCGAACAGCTCATGGGCCGGCTTGGCGTTCGCGCCCTGGCTCAGTTTCTGCATCAGGCCGCGGGCGCGGCGCCGCACTTTCAGCGAGCCGGGCAGCATGCCTTCGGCCCTTACGCCGCGATCGATGCAATCGCTCATCACCGCGGCGACCCGGGCGATATGGGCGTCGACCTCGTGGGCCGGGCGCAGCGCCGTCTCGTTGGCCCGCATCAGCCCCGCTATCGACAGCCCGGCCACCTCAGCACGGTCGAGCAGTTCGGCGCCGGAGGCAAAGGGGTAGGGTACCGGCGTCTGCGCCGCGGCACCGCTGGCACCCGCCGCCATTTCATCTTCATCGACGACAAAACCGCCCCCGATCGAGAAGTAGAGGCGCTCGGCCAGCACATGGCCGTCGGCGGTCAAGGCCGCGCAGCGCAAGGCGTTGGAATGGCGCGGCTCGACGGTCTCGAAATCGAAGACGACATCGGCTGCGGCGTCGAAGCCGATCATCTTCTGGCCGGCAAGCCTGAGGCGCCCCTCCTCGGTGATGGTCTGCAGGATCAGCTCGACCTCGTCGGGGTCGATGCGGTCGGGCGCCTGGCCGGCCAGGCCCAGCAGGACGGCCTTGTCGGTCGCATGGCCCTTGCCGGTCCAGGCCAGCGAGCCGTAGAGCGTCACCTGCACCCGCACCACGCGGTCGAGCAGGCCGGCCGCGCCGAGGCCGGCGGCGAACCGCTCGGTCGCGCGCATCGGCCCGATGGTGTGCGACGACGACGGGCCGATGCCGATCTTGAACAGGTCGAAGACGCTGACGAACATGGACGCTTCCCTAAGACTTCACGCGCGCCCGCTCGTGGCGGCGGGCTTGATCCTGGGCGGATAGCAGACGGGGCTAGTATACGCCAGCCGCCGCTTCACCCCATTTTCTCGAAGAACAGGCAGATCATCGTCGAGAACAGCAAGGGCTGCCGTGCCTCGGCCTGGGCCCAGAAGGCGATCTCGGCGGCCATGTCGGCCGGCCGGCCGCGTTCGCTCAGCAGGCGCGCCTGGTCGACGTTGGTCGGCATCAGCCCGAGGCATTTCAGGCCATGGCGGGCACAGCCCTGGGCGAACTCGGCCACGGTCAGCGGGCGCTCGACCGGATGCAGCAGCAGGTCGCGGAAGCCCGAGGTGGTGAACAGATCGCTGCCCTTGAACAGGAAACCCGACTGCGCCCCGGCCAGACGCTGGCGGATCAGGTCGCGCCGCGCCGCCCGCACCTTGGCGGTCACCGGGCCGGGCGCCTGCGCCTCGATCTCGCGGCTCGCCGCCATGAACGGGGCCATCATCTGGCGGAACGGCCGGCTGTAGACCGACAGCATGGCGCGTCCGCCGGGCTTGAGGATACCCGCCAGGGCGGCGATCCCGGCCCAGGGATCGTCGAGATGGTGCAGCACGCCGGTGCATTCGATCAGGTCGAACTGCCGGCCCATCTCGCCGATCGCCAGCAGGTCGCCGTGGGCGAAGCGGATCTCGTCATGGCCGAGTGCCGCCAGACGCTGCCTGGCATAGGCGAGGCTGGTCAGGCTGAGGTCGAAGGCGGTGATGCGGGCGCCGCGATAGCTCAAGGCGGGGACGATGGCGCTGCCCGTGCCGCAGCCGGCGATCAATACCTCGATCGCCTCGCCCAGCGGACGGCTGCCCGGCTGCAGGAACGGGGCATCGGCCGCGATCATTTCGTCGAAGCTGCGGTCGGCGCTGGGGGGGCGCGCGAACTGGTGCCAGCGTGGGTAGGGCGTCGCTTCGTAGAAGGCGCGCACGTCGTGCGAGACGCCTTCAGGCAGCGACGTCACCGTCGGGATATCCTGGGCGATGCGGTGGCGCGCGGCGGCATCGTCGACCGACATGGCCAGGAATTGCAGCGCCGCCGGCCCGAGGCCCGTGCGATCGATCTGCCCGATGGCGCCGAGGTCGCGATAGCTGCCGAGGACCAGAAGCTCGGCGTCGTCGAGCCGGTCGCCCTGGCCGAGCCGCTCGGCCAGCTTGGCGGCCAGCGCGGTTTCCGGCCCGGTTTCCTCGCAGATGAATTCGTTCAGGTAGCATTGCGCCGCGATGGCCAGCAATACCTCGGGGTGCGGCGGCCCGGCGGCCGACGACCGTTGCGCCAGCCAGTTGCCGTAATAGCGCCGGGCGGCCCCGATGATGGCCTCGATCACCAGATCCGTATTGATCTGCATCGTCCAGTAGGCGAGCCAGGGGCGCTGGCGGCTCAGGGTCCCGATATCGGCCGGCGTCAGGGTGAACGGCGTCAGCGCCGTGGCCCCGGCGCGCTTCAGCAGCGCGGCCCAGTCGGCATCGCGGCGCGCCACCGCGGCGATGGCGGGGTAATAATCCTCCGCGCGGAACCTGAGCCGGCGAAGGGCGGCCTCCAGCGTCTCCGCGCCGACATGGCCATAGGCTTCGAAGTCTCCGTAGAGATGGGCGTGGCGCTCGTATTCGGCCGGATGAAGCCGCCGCGCCTCGGCCAGCAATCCTTCCTGGGTGATCGGCGCGCCGTCCGCGCCCACCAGTTGCAGCCGGCCGGCCGCGGCCGCGAGAAGGTAGGGCGCTGCCCCCAGGCTTGCATCGAGATGCTGGGCGGTGAAGGCCGATTGGGCGGCGCCGCCGAAATCGCCGCTGAGCAGCAGGGCGTGCGCGCGGGTGACCAGGGCCCGGGTGTCGCCGGCGGCACGCGCCCGGTCGGCCAGCAGCACCGCGCCGGTGAAATTGCCGGCGTTGAATTCGGCTTCGGCCTGCTCGGCGAGGGTGGTCGGGTCGATTGAATCGTTCATGACATCCTCGCTTATCACAAGACGGTGGCGACCGCCGCCGTGATCGGGCCGCCACACGGAAAATTCAAAAACTTCGCGGACCCATGTCACTCCTTCGCCCGCCATCTCGTCAAAGGGGCATTCGAACTGACATGCTGAGGAAATGACGATGACCCCACGTCTGGAAGATCCGGTCAGGGCGGCCTCGCCCGAGGTGATCAAGGCCATGTTCGCGCTGGAGACCGCGTTGCATGCCAAGCTGGACCACCGCCTGTTGCATCTGGTCAAGCTGCGCGCCTCGCAGATCAACGGCTGCGCCTTCTGCATCCACATGCATGCAACCGACGCCCGCAAGGCCGGCCAGAGCGAGATGCGGCTCTACATGCTCAATGCCTGGCGCGAATCACATCTCTACACCGACCGCGAGCGTGCGGCGCTGGCCTGGACCGAAGCGCTGACCAGGCTGGCCGAGACGGGCGCGCCGGATGCGGATTACGCGCTGCTGCAGGCCCGGTTCACCCCGACCGAGCAGGCCGACCTGACGCTTGCCATCGGTGCGATCAATGTGTGGAACCGACTGAAAGTCGGCTTCCGCTCGGCCCATCCCGATGACGCGGCCTGACGACGCCACCACGATCTTCGAGGCGCATCGGCCGCGGCTGGTGCGTCTCGCCTATCGCATGCTCGGCTCGATGAGCGAGGCCGAGGATATCGTGCAGGACGGCTGGATCCGCTGGCGCCGCGTCGACCATGCCGAGGTGCGGGAGCCCGGTGCCTTCCTGACGCGCACCGTCACCCGGCTATGCCTCGATGCGATGAAGTCGGCCAGGGCGCGGCGCGAGACCTATGTCGGTTCCTGGTTGCCCGAGCCGATCGTCGAGCCGGACGGCGACGATCTCAGGCTCGATGAGCTTACTCTGACCCTGATGCTGGCGCTGGAACGGCTGTCGCCGCTCGAGCGCGCGGCGTTCCTGCTGCACGACGTCTTCGACGTCGGGCTGGACGAGGTGGCGACCACGTTGAAGCGCGATGCGGCCGCGGTGCGCCAACTGGCGGTGCGGGCGCGGCGCCATGTGCGCGAGGCCCGGCCGCGTTATCCGGTTGGGCGGGAGGAGGGTGACCGCATCGCCCTGGCGTTCTTCGACGCATCGGCCAGCGGCGATCTCGCCGGGCTGCGCGCGATGCTGGCCGATGCGGTGGTGCTGCAGTCGGACGGTGGCGGCAAGGTCAATGCCTGGCGCAACCCGATCGTCGGGCTGGATCGCGTCGTCAGGCTGTTCGCCGGGCTGCACCGCAAGCTCGCCGTCCGCCCGGCGGTGCTGATCCGCCCGGCCTGGATCGACGGCCTGCCCGGCTATCTCAGCCGCGAGCGCGACAACGTGCTGCAGACCACGGCACTCGACATCGAGGGCGGCCGCATCGTCGGCATCTACATCACCCGCAATCCGGACAAGCTGCGCCGTCTCGTCGTTTAGGCGAGGGCGGCAAGCGCGTCGCGGAAGCTGTCGCCGTCGATGCGGGTTTCCAGGGCGCCGTGCGTCGCTTCCCAGATCGGCACCGCGCGGGCCAGCAGCGCCGCGCCTTCCGATGTCAGCGACAGCAGCCGGCTGCGCCGGTCCGCCGGGTCGATCGCGATGGCGACGAGGCCGCGCCGCTCCAGCGGCTTCAGCGCCGCGGTCAGCGTGGTGCGGTCCATCGCCAGCAGGTCGGCCACCGAACCCATTGCCGGCGGGGCGGGGCGGTTCAGCGACATCATCAGCGAGAACTGGCCGTTGGTCAGCCCGACCGGGCGCAGCGCGTCGTCGAAGCGGCGGGCCAGCGCCCGGGCCGCCCGCTGGACATGCAGGCACAGGCAGGTGTCGCGCACCATCAGGGTGGTCTCGAACGGTACGGTCTGATGCTTTGACATGGCGTAATAACGTTGATATCAATCCATCCTATCAAGGCCACCCCGATAAGGCCAGTAAAATAGGTTATGGAGGATACCGGATGCTGAACCAGCCGATCCTGCCGCACCCCGTCGTCTCGCGGGAAGAATGGCTCGCAGCCCGCCGCGTGTTGCTGGCCCAGGAAAAGCAGGCGACCCATCTGCGCGATCGCGTGAACGCGGCGCGCCTGGCGTTGCCCTGGGTCAGGCTCGACAAGACTTACATGTTCGACACGCCCCGGGGCCGGCGCACGCTGGCCGAACTGTTCGCCGGCCGCAGCCAGCTGATGGTCTATCATTTCATGCTGGGGCCGGGCTGGGAGGCCGGCTGCCCCGGCTGCTCGTTCCTGGCCGACCATCTCGACGGCATGCTGCCCCATCTCGAACATCACGACGTCACCCTGATGGCGGTGTCGCGGGGCACGCTGCCGGAGATCGAGGCCTACAAGCGGCGGATGGGCTGGCGATTTCCCTGGGTGTCGTCGCATGGCGGTGACTTCAACCATGACTTCCACGTCTCGTTCACGCCGCAGGAACTGGCCGGGCCCAAGGTCGGCTACAACTTCGAAGCCGTCGACGCCGCCCAGGCCCACGACGAATTGCCCGGCCTGTCGGCGTTCTATCGCGACCCGGACGGGCAGGTGTTCCACACCTATTCGAGCTATGCCCGCGGGCCCGAGGAACTGATCGGCACGCTGATGCTGCTCGACCGCGCCCCGCTTGGCCGCAACGAGCGCACGATCATGGACTGGGTCCGGCGCCACGACGAATACGCGGACGCGCCGAAGGCGGCATCCTGCTGCCGCGGAGGATAAGGGCATGATGAAAGTCGAGATCACGCCGTCCCATCGCTGGCTGGAGAAGCTGCTGGGCGACTGGACCGTCACGTCCGAAATGACCGGGCCCGACGGCCGGCCGATGCCGGCCTGGACCGAGCGGGTGCGGACGATGTACGGCGTCTGGGTGGTGGCCGAGACCGACGCCGCGATGCCCGGCGGCAACCGGGCGGCGACGATGATGACCTTGGGCTATGACGGCGCGCGCGGGCGCTTCGTCGGGACCTGGGTCGGCTCGATGATGGACCATATGTGGGTCTATGACGGCGTGCTGGACGAGGCGCGCAAGATCCTGACCCTCGATACCGAGGGCCCGGATTTCGGCAATCCGGGCCGTCGCGCCCGCTATCAGGACATCGTCACCTTCGTCGACGACGATGTCCGCACGCTGACCTCGCGCCAGCAGCAGCCCGACGGCGGCTGGAAGCAGATCATGTCCGCCGACTATCGACGTAACAAGTAAGGGAGAGACCCGAGATGTCGTCCAAGTTCATCTGGTACGAACTGATGACCAGCGATACCGCCGCCGCGCGGACATTCTACGGCGAGGTCGTGGGCTGGGGTGCCCAGGATTTCGGCGAAGGCATGGACTACACGCTGTTCACCACCGGGGGCCAGCCGGTCGCCGGGATGATGGCGATCCCCAAGGAAATCTGCGACCAGGCCAAGCCCGGCTGGATCGGCTATGTCGCCGTCGAGGACGTCGACGCCATGGCCGGGCGCATCAAGGACGAGGGCGGGCAGATCGCCCGGGCGCCGGAAGATATTCCCGGTGTCGGCCGCTTTGCCGTGGTCACCGATCCGCACGGCGCGTCGTTCTGCATCATGCGCGGCATCGGCGAGGCGCCGCCGAACCCGCCGCACGGCACCCCCGGCCATACCGGGTGGCGCGAGCTGCATGCCGGCGACCGCGAGCAGGCGGCGGCCTTCTATACCAAGCTGTTCGGCTGGACCTTGCCCGACAAGGTCGACATGGGCGAGATGGGCTTCTACCAGATCTTCATGGCCGACGGGATCCAGGGCGGCGGCATGATGACCAAGATGCCGCAAAGCCCACAACCCTTCTGGCTCTACTACTTCACCGTCGGCGACATCGACGCGGCGGCCGCGCGCATCAAGGCGGCTGGCGGGCAGGTGATGAACGGCCCGATGGAAGTGCCGGGCGGAGACTGGATCGTCCAGGGCTTCGACCCGCAGGGGGCGATGTTTGCCATCGTCGGCAGGAAGGGTCAGTAACCGGCCGATTTCGCCCGGTCGACGAACTCGGAGAGTTCGGTGTTGACCCAGCTGCGCTGGGTCTTCTTCACCT